>JANOJR010000581.1:0-22267 GCA_031418855.1 Rubrivivax sp. | reverse complement strand
GCAAAGCCTCGCGTTCAGGCTCGGTGAGTACCAATTCCGCCTTGGGTCTTCCTCGCATCGTCGCCTCGTCGTGTGGACACGGTACACGACAGAGTGATACGCCTCACAATAGTTCCATGAACTTCTAACTCACGACACTAGCGCTCAAGCTCATCCTCAAGCAGTCGGCAGCTTGTGGTCTTTGAATTGCTCACGCAGCTTGATCTTTTGCATCTTGCCGGTGGCCCCGAGCGGTATCGCGTCGACGAAGAGCACGTCGTCGGGCGTCCACCACTTGGCGATCTTGCCTTCGTAGAACGCACTCAACTCCTCACGCGTGACGTTGGCACCGGGCTTCTTCACCACCACCAAGAGCGGGCGCTCGTCCCACTTCGGGTGATGGGCGGCGATGCACGCGGCCATGGCCACCGCCGGGTGCGCCATGGCGATGTTTTCGAGGTCGATCGAGCCTATCCATTCACCGCCCGACTTGATGACGTCTTTGCTGCGGTCGGTGATGATCATGTAGCCGTCGGGGCTGAATTTGGCGACGTCGCCGGTGGGGAACCAGCCGTCTTTGAGGGGGTCGCCTCCTTCGCCTTTGAAGTAGGTCGACAAGATCCACGGCCCGCGCACATGCACGTCGCCGGTGGCCACGCCGTCCCAGGGCAATTCTTTGCCGGCTTCGTCGACGATCTTCATGTCGACGCCGTAGACCGCGCGGCCTTGCGTGGACATCACCGCCAGCCGCTCGTCGGCGCTTTGCGTCACGTGTTTGGCCTTGAAGGCCGCGGCCGTGCCGATGGGGCTCATCTCGGTCATGCCCCAGGCGTGGATGACCTGCACGTCGTAGACATCGCGGAACTTGGCAATCATGGCCGGCGGGCAGGCCGAGCCGCCGATGGCGCTGCGGCGCATGCTGCTGAACTTCAGGCCATTGCTTTCGACGTAGGCCAAGAGCCCCTGCCACACCGTGGGCACGCCGGCCGAGAGCGTCACCTGCTCGGCCTCGAAGAGCTCGTAGAGCGACTTGCCTTCCAGCCCCGGCCCCGGGAAGACGAGCTTGGCGCCCGTCATCGGCGCGACGTACACCAGCCCCCAGGCGTTGACGTGGAACATCGGCACCACCGGCAAGATGCAGTCGCGCGCCGAGGCATTGAGCACATCGGGTGTCGCGCCGACGATGGCGTGCAGCATGGTGCTGCGGTGGCTGTAGAGCACGCCCTTGGGGTTGCCCGTGGTGCCCGAGGTGTAGCACAGGCAGGCGGCGGTGTTCTCGTCGAAACTGGGCCAGTCATAACGATCGTCTTGAGCTGCCAGCAACTCCTCGTAGCACAGCAGCCCAGGCACGGCGCTGGTGTCGGCGGGCATGTGCGCGCGCTCGGTCATGGCCACGAAATGCTTGATCGTCTTCACGCGCGAGGCCACGGCCTGCACCAGCGGCCAGAAGCTCATGTCGAAGAAAAGCACCTGGTCTTCGGCGTGGTCGGCGATGTAGGTCACCTGGTCGGGGTGCAGGCGCGGGTTGAGCGTGTGCAGCACCGCGCCCGAGCCGCTGACACCGTAGTACAGCTCCATGTGGCGGTAGCCGTTCCAGGCCAGTGTGGCCACACGCTCGCCGGCTTTCACACCCAGCGCCGCCAGCACCTTGGCGGCCTGGCGCGAACGCGCGGCAATGGTCTTGTAGTTACTGCGATGGATGTCGCCTTCGACCCGACGCGACACGACTTCGCGATCGCCGTGGTGGCGCTCGGCATGCACGATCAGGGACGAGATCAGCAGCGGCTGCTGCATCATTTGGCCGAACATGGGTGTCTCCTTCAGGTAGCTAACGTTTTAGTGTTGGTGACAGTGTGGGCACGCGAGGCGCGCTGGCAGCTCATTCTGCTGCATCGGCCCGCTGCGCCAGTGCGGCCGGGCGCGCATGGCGCGAACGCCGCGCGGCCGCGTCAATGGCCGAGGCCAGCTGCTGCACGTCGATCGGCTTGGAGACATAGTCGTCCATGCCCGCAGCCAGACAGGCAGCGCGGTCTTCGGCCATGGCGTTGGCCGTCATGGCCACGATCGCCAGGCGCGGCGCGCCGGCCGCGGCTTCAAGCCGGCGGATTTCACGCGTGGCGGCCAGCCCATCCATCTCGGGCATCTGCATGTCCATCAGCACCAGGTCGTAGTGCGCGCTCTGGACCTGGCGCACGGCCTCGATGCCGTCGGCCACCACGTCGCAAAAGTGGCCCATGCGGTCGAGGGTGGCGCGGATGAGGATCTGGTTCACGGCGTTGTCTTCGGCCACCAAAATGCGCCGCGCACGCGGGAGGGGCCCGGTGCGGTCGACCTTGTCGCGCTCTTGCAAGTGCTCGTGCCAGTGCGTGTCGTCTACGGGCGCGAAAACGTCGCGCTCGCTGCCGCCTAGAGTGATGTCCACCTGGTGCACGGACGCGGCCGTCTGGCGCTCGAACGGAATGCTGAACTCGAAGCGGCTGCCTCTGCCGGCCAGGCTACTGGCTTCGATGTGCCCGCCCATCAGCTGCACGATTTCGCGGCTGATGGCCAGGCCCAGGCCGCTGCCGCCGTAACGTCGCGCCGTGGTGCTGTCGGCCTGCGTGAAGCGCTCAAAAATGCGTGGCAACACCTCGGGCGGGATGCCGATGCCGCTGTCTTGCACGCTCAGGTCAAGCTGCACCCGTGCCTCGTCAAGCGGCCGCGACGCAAGCGCGACGCTCACGCCACCTTGGTCGGTGAACTTCAGCGCGTTGCCCACCAGGTTGAAGAGCACCTGGCGCAGGCGGCCGGGGTCGCCGCGCACCATGAGTGGCAGGCCTGGTGCGACGTCCAGCGCGAGGAACAGACCTTTGGCTTGGGCACGCACTTCAAGCAGCGTGATCACTTCGCGCACGGTGAGCTCGGGGTCGAAGCTGACGACTTCGAGCTGCATCTTGCCGGCTTCGATTTTCGAGACGTCCAAGATGTCGTTGATGACGCCGAGCAGCATCTGGCCCGAGCTGCGCATGAGTTCGACGTAGGAGCGCTGCACTTGCGTCAGTGTGGTGCCCATCAAGAGCCCGTTCATGCCGAGCACGGCGTTCAGTGGCGTGCGGATTTCGTGGCTCATGGCCGCGAGGAACTGTGTCTTCGACTCGTTGGCCGCTTCGGCCGCCGCCTTGGCCTGGGCCAGGCGGCGCTCGGTGGCCGAGACATCCCGGTAGACACCGACCACGCCGCCGTCGGGCGTGCGCCGCTCGATGGCGTGCACCACGACGCCGTCGCCCAACTCTTGCTCGCGCCAGCTTTCGTTGCTGAGATGCATGACCATGCGCACGCGCACCCACTCGGCGTGTTCGTCCGTGTTGCTGAGCAGGGCAGCGGCCGCCACCTCGGCCAGCCGCTGGAAGGGCACACCGACAGCGACGACGGCTTGCTGCCAGGGAAAGAGCTCAAGATAGCGCGCGTTCCAGCGCACGACGCAGTCGTCGGCATCGCACAGTACAAAGCCGTCGGCCATCGACGCCAAGGCCTGGTCCAGTGTCTGCTGCGAGCGGGCCAGTTCCTGGCGTGCGCGCAGCAGCCGCTCTAGATAAGCATGGGCCAACGCGCCCAACAGCAGCGTCAGCGTGATGAAGCCCCCAGCCACGGCCAGCACGCGCTTGCGTTCGGCCCGCCACACGTCCAGCGCCGCCGACAAGGGCGCACTCGCGGCGACCAGCAGGCCGCGCTGCAGCGTGCGTTTGCTGGCCACGAGTGCCGGCGCGCCGGTGATGCGGTCGGCTTCGTTGCGTGCGTCTGGGCTGGTGTGATCGACCCCGGCCGGCCACGCGCGTATGCGGCCGGCGAGGCCGTCGTGGGCGGGTACGCTGGCAAGCAGGCGGCCATCGTCAAGCTCCAGCGTGGCGTGCATGCCGGCAGCCTCTGCCGCCGTGGCCATCGCGCTGGCCAATGTCCACAAGCGCACCTCGGCCACCGCCAAGACGCGGCGCCCGTCTTGCAAGCTCACCGCACGCGCGGCGTACAGCTCGCCGTCGCTGCTGACGGTGCTGGGTGGCGGCACGCTCAAATGCAGCTCGGTCAAGGGCTGGGCGATGACGTCGGCGACAAAGCCTGGGGGCAGGCGGCGCAACATGTGACCCGCCGCGCCGGAGCTGGCGGCGACCATGCGGCCCTGGCCATCAAACAGCGCGACCTCGACGAGGGCTGGGTTGCGCTCGTTCAGCGCCATCAGCAGCCGCGCGGCTTCGCGCTCGTCGAGCCGCGGGCCCGATCCATCGCCCACCGCGAACGCCGGGCGCACGACCTCGGCCATGCCGATGAGTGCGAGGTCGATGCCCAGCAGGGTCCGGTTCAGCCCATCGGCGGCGCCGTCGACGAAGCGGGCAACACGCTGCGCAGCCGCCGCCACGGCGTCTCGTTCGATGCCACGCACCAGCAACCACGCGGCCCAGCCCTGCGCCAGCGCAAAGGCCACGACCACGGCCCACAGGATCGGATGCTTGCGCTTGGGCAGAGCCATGGGCTAGTGACGCGCGCACGACGCAGGCAATGGCATGGTCATCACAGCTCCGAAGGTCTCACGGTGCACGCGGCCAGGGTGGGGTGGGCGCGAGTGTAGACAGGAGTTGCGGCGCCGCTCCAAGCCCCAAGCCCAATGCAGCCGCAGCTTTGCGCAGTGATGCGCAGAGCCTCAATGCACCGGCGCGCCGGCGTTGAACCAACGCTTGATGAGCGCGCGCTCAGCCTCGCTCAACTGCGTGGCGTTGTTCATCGGCATGAGCTTGAGCACCACCACCTGTTGGTAGATGGCCTGCGCGTGTTGGGCAATCAACTCAGGCGTGTGCAGCGCCACGCCCTTTTGCTGCACCTGGGCCGAGTGGCACAGCACGCAGCGCTGCTCGACCACGGCCTGCACCTGCGCCAGGCTGACCTTGTCAGGCACGGCTACCGCCGGCTGCGGCGCAGGCGCCAGCCACACCGCAAGGGCCACGAGCAGCGCCGTGCCCCCCAGCGCGTAACCCCAGGGCACGGGCCTGGCGGCCAGCAGCGCCTTGTGCCGCGCCACAAAACTGTGGCGGATGAGTGCGCCGGCTAACATCAAAAGCACCAGCACAGCCCAGTTGTACCGGCCCTGGTAAAGCCAGCCGTAGTGGTTGCTGAGCATGGCCACCAGCACCGGCAGCGTGAAGTAGGTGTTGTGCACGCTGCGCTGCTTGGCGCGCTGGCCGTGGATGGCGCTCACAGGCTCGCCAGGGTTCATTTGCGCAATGACTTTGCGCTGGCCCGGGATGATCCAGAAGAAGACGTTGGCGCTCATCGCCGTGGCGATCATCGCGCCCACCAGGAGAAAGGCCGCGCGGCCGGCAAAGAGCTGGCAGGCCAGCCACGAGGCCGCGACGATGAAGGCCAGCACCCACAAGCCCACCTTGGCGTCGCCACCCACGGCGCCGCCCTTTTCGCCAAAGAAGCGGCAGATGAGGTCGTAGAAGATCCAGAACGCGGCGAGGAAACCCAGTGCCGCCGCGATGGCCACGCCGGCCGACCAGTCATGCACGCTTTTGTCGATGAGAAAGCTGCCGGCGTTGAAGAGGTACATCACCGTGAAGAGCGCAAAGCCCGTGAGCCAGGTGCTGTAGCTTTCCCAGTAGAACCAGTGCAGGTTGCTGGGCAGCGAGGCGGGTGCCACCATGTACTTTTGCGGGTGATAAAAGCCCCCGCCGTGCACGGCCCAGAGCTCGCCGTCGACACCCTTGGCCTTCAGCGCCGGGTCTTGTGGCGGCGTCAGGCTCATGTCGAGAAAGACGAAATAGAACGACGAGCCGATCCAGGCGATGGCCACCACGACGTGAGCCCAGCGCAGGAGCAGGTTGGCCCAGTCGAGCAGGTACGTGTCCATCGCCGCCTCTTAGTTCTTCACGTCGGCGGCCTTGATGGCCGGCGCCCAGTCGCTGACTTGCTTGGCGATGAAAGCGCTGAAGTCCGCGCTGCTCATGCGCACGGCCGTGACGCCAAGGTCTTCGAAGCGCTTGACGATCGCTGGGTCGGCCACGATGGCCGCCAAGGCGCTGCTGAGCCTGTCGACCACGTCCTTGGGCAGGCCGGCCGGGCCGGAGACCCCGAAGTAGTTTTCGGCCAGCAGCTGGGGCAGGCCGAGCTCGACGACGGTGGGTACGTCCGGCAAGAGCGGTGAACGCGAGCGCGTCGTCACCGCCAGCGCGCGAATCTGCCCGGCCTTGACCATCGGCACAAAGGCGGTGATGACGTCGATGCCCACGGGAATCTGCCCCGAGATAAGGTCAGTGGTCATCGGCGCGCCACCGCGGTAGGGCACATGCGTCATCTCGATCTTCATCGCGGCCTTGGTCATCTCGCCCACGATGTGGCCGATCGAGCCGGGCCCGCCGCTGCCAAAGTTGTAGCCCGGCGCGGCGGCCGCCTTGGGCAGGTCTTTCAGCGACACGGGGCCGCTCTTGGGGTTGGCCATGAAGAGCACGGGCGCCACGCCGAGCATGCCGACATGGGTGAACTGCTTGACCGGGTCGTAGGGCTGCTTGGGCACCGTGAACGGGCCGATCGAGGTGGGCGTGGAGTTCGACAGCATCAGCGTGTAGCCGTCGGGCGCGGCGCGCACCACGTCCAAGCCACCCAGCGTGCCGCCTGCACCCGGCTTGTTGTCGACGATCACCGGCTGGCCCAGCGCCTTGGCCAAGGGCTCGGCGATGGTGCGCGCGACGATGTCACTCGCACCACCGGCGGCGAAGGTGACGACGATGCGGATGGGTTTCTCGGGCCACGCGGCCTGGGCCGCAGGGCCGCCCAACACAGTGCTGGCGAGCACAGCCAAGGTCAAGCTGAGGCGACGATGCAAGGACATACGGTTCTCCAAGGGGACGGGTGAGGTCAACACAGCAAGTGCTGTGCCTACGAGCCGCGGTAGGTGCTGTAGCTGAACGGGCTCACGAGCAGGGGCACGTGATAGTCGCCGACGGCGTCGGCGATGCCGAAGTCCAGCTGCACGGTGTCGATGAAGGCCGGCTCGGGCAGCACGACTCCGCGCGCGCGGAAGTACGGCGCGACTTCGAAGACCAGGCGATAGCGGCCCACGGCCATCGTTGCCGCGTCGAGCAGGGCTGTGTCGGCGCGGCCATCGGCGTTGAGCGTGAGGCTCTTGAGGGTGTCGACCCTGCTACCCGCCGGCGCGTCAAACACGCGCAGCAGAGTGACCTTCATGCCGGCTGCGGGGCAGCCATGGGCGGTGTCGAGAACGTGGGTGCTGAGGTGTGCCATGGTGGCCTTGGCTGCGCGGCGCCGCGTGCCGCAGGCGCCTCTTGTCGCGAGGCGCAAAGTGTATACACTTCGGAATACACGTCAAGCCCATCGAAACGACCACAAGCGACCATGCCCGCCCCCTCCCTCGCCCAGGCGCGCTCGCGTGCCAAGCTCAAAGCGATACGGCCGGCGCCCGCCATGCCCGGCCTGGCGCGGCGCAATCCGGCGGCGGAGCTCACGGCCACGAGCACGCAGCGCATCGTCGAATCGGTGACCACGGCCATTGTCGAGCGTCGCCTGATGCCTGGCACCAAGCTTGCCGAGACGCAGATCGGCGACATCTTCAAGGTTTCTCGCACCGTCGTGCGCCAGGCGCTGAACCAGCTCAGCCGCGACCGCCTGGTGACGCTGGAGCCCGCACGCGGCGCCTTCGTCGCGCAGCCCAGCATCGACGAAGCGCGTCAGGTCTTTGACGCGCGCAAGCTCATCGAAGTGGCCATGGTGCGCGAGCTCTGTGTGGCCATCACGCCGACGCAGCTGGCCGAGTTGCGCCGGCATCTGCGTGAGGAAGCCGCAGCCGTCGCGCGCCATGATGTGGCCGGGCGCACGCGGCTGCTGGCGGACTTCCACGTCGTGCTGGCACGCGCGCTCGGCAACGAAGTCTTGGCGCAGTTGCTGGCCGACCTGCTTTCGCGCTGTTCGCTCATCGCGCTGATGTACCAGTCGTCGTTTTCGGCCGAGCACTCGCAGGACGAGCATGTCGCCATCGTCGACGCGCTGGAGCGGCGCGACGCGCGCGCGGCCTCGCGCTTGATGGTGACGCACCTCACGCATGTCGAGCGCAACCTGCAACTGCACCCGGGCATGCGCGGCCTCAGCCACGCACTTTCGCCGTCAACACCTTGAGCATGACCATGAGCATCGCGCCACACTACCCCCGCGACCTGCGCGGCTACGGCCGCGATGTGCCGCACGCACGCTGGCCCGGCGGCGCGCGCATCGCCCTGCAGTTCGTGTTGAACTATGAAGAAGGTGGCGAGAACAACCCGCTGCATGGCGACGCCGCGAGCGAGGTTTTTCTCTCCGAAATCGTCGGCGCGGCGGCCTTCCCCAACCGCCACATGTCGATGGAGTCGATGTACGAGTACGGCTCGCGCGCAGGGGTCTGGCGCATCCTGCGTGAGTTCGACGAACGCCGTCTGCCGCTGACCATCTTCGCCGTGGCCGCTGCGTTAGATCGCTACCCCGAGATGGTGACTGCCTTCATGCAGCGTGGCCACGAGATCGCTAACCACGGCCTGCGCTGGACGCACTACCAGCAGACCCCCGAAGCCAGCGAGCGCGCCGACATGGCACTGGCCACCGCGCGCCTGCGCGAACTCACCGACGGCCAGTGGCCGCTGGGCTGGTACACCGGGCGCGACAGCCCGCAGACGCGCCGGCTCGTCGCCGAACAGGGTGGCTACGAATACGACAGCGACTACTACGGCGACGACTTGCCGTTCTGGTTGCACGTTAGTCTCCGTGATGGCGAACACGCGCCGCACCTGGTGCTGCCCTACGCGCTGGACACCAATGACATGCGCTTCGTGCAGGCGCAGGGGTTCAACACCGGCGAACACTTCTTCAACTACCTGCGCGACGCCTTTGACGCGCTGTACCGCGAGGGCGACCCCGCCGGCATCGACCGCCCGAAGATGATGAGTGTGGGCATGCATTGCCGCTTGCTCGGCAAGCCAGGGCGCATTGGTTCGCTGCAACGCTTTCTCGACCATGTGCAGTCGCATGCCGACGTCTGGATTTGCCGGCGCATCGACATCGCGCGGCATTGGCGCGCCACGCATCCGTTCGATGCCCACACCGCGTTTGTCTGGAGCTGAGCATGCTGACGCTGGAGCAACTCAACGCCGCCGATCAGCCTGCCTTTATCGCGTTGCTGGACGGCACTTACGAACACTCGCCGTGGATCGCGCAGAGCGCGTGGCTGCTGCGTCCGCCCGCAGGTTTTGCGACGCTGGCCGCGCTCAAGCGTGCCCTGGTGCACGTCGTACGCGACTGCGGCCACGAGCGCCAAGTGGCCCTCATTCGCGCCCACCCCGAACTGGCCGGCAAAGCCATGGTGAGCAAGTCGCTCACCGCCGAGTCGACCCACGAACAAGGCAAGGCCGGCTTGACCGATTGCAGCGCAGCCGAGTTCGCGCACATCCAGCAACTCAACGCCGACTACAACGCCAAGTTCGGTTTCCCCTTCGTGCTGGCCGTGCGAGGGCCACGCGGTACGGGGCTGGATCGCAGCCAGATCATCGCGGCCTTTGAGCGGCGCCTGGCCGGCCACCCGGACTTTGAACTCGGCGAGTGCTTGCGCAACATCCACCGCATTGCCGAGCTGCGCCTGGCCGACAAGCTCGGCGACGAGCCACGCTTGGGCCGCCAGGTCTGGGACTGGGCCGAAGACTTGGCGGTGCACAGCGACCCCGGCTTCAAGGAAGTGGGCCAGCTCACCGTCACCTACCTCACCGACGCGCACCGTGCTTGCGCCGCGCAGCTTGTGGCCTGGATGCGCGAATGCGGCTTTGACGATGTGCACATCGACGCGGTGGGCAACGTCGTGGGCATCTACCTTGGCAAGGACGCTAACACCCAACGGCTACTGACAGGCAGCCACTTCGACACCGTGCGCAACGGCGGCAAGTACGACGGCCGCTTGGGCATCCTCGTGCCGATGGTCTGCGTGCGTGAGCTGCACCGCGCCGGGCGCAGGCTGCCCTTTGGTATCGAAGTGGTGGGCTTCGCCGAAGAAGAAGGCCAGCGCTACAAGGCCACGTTTCTCGGCTCGGGCGCGCTCACCGGCGACTTCGACGCCGCATGGTTGGACCAGCACGACGCCGACGGCATCAGCATGCGCCAGGCCATGCTGGCGGCGGGGCTGCCCGCCGACCTGGCGGCCATCGCCAAGCTCAGGCGCGACCCGGCGCGCTACCTCGGGTTTGTCGAAGTGCACATCGAGCAAGGCCCGGTGCTCAACGCAGCGGATTTGCCGCTGGGCGTGGTGACCTCGATCAACGGCGGCGTGCGCTACCGGGGCGACGTGGTGGGCATGGCTAGCCATGCCGGCACCACGCCGATGGCGAGCCGGCGCGACGCTGCGGCGGCAGTCGCCGAGCTCGTGCTCTTCGTCGAGAAGCGCGCAGGCGCCGTGCCCGATGTCGTCGGCACCGTGGGCATGCTGAACGTGCCCGCCGGCTCGATCAACGTCGTGCCCGGGCGCTGCGCCTTCAGCCTGGATCTGCGCGCCACCACCAACGCCGAACGCGACGCGCTCGCCGCCGACGTGCTGGCCGAGCTCGAGCGCATCTGCACCAAGCGCGGGGTGGCCTATACCTTGGAGCGCACGATGAGCGCGGCGGCTGCGCCCAGTGCGCCGGCCTGGCAAGCGCGCTGGGAAGCCGCCGTGCAAGCGCAGGGCCTGGCGGTCTTTCGCATGCCCAGCGGCGCCGGCCACGACGCCATGAAGCTGCACGAAGTCATGCCGCAAGCCATGCTCTTCATGCGCGGCTTGAACGCCGGCATCAGCCACAACCCGCTCGAAGCCATCACCGACCACGACACCGAGCTGTGCGTGCGCGCCCTCCAGCACTTGCTTGAACATCTGGGCAGCGCGCCATGAGCGTTGAGACAAGCTACGCCCAGCTCGACGCCTGGATCGACGAGCACTTCGATGAAGAGGTGCAGTTTCTGCAAGCCCTGGTGCGCGTGCCCACCGACACGCCGCCGGGCGACAACGCGCCGCATGCCACGCGCACGGCCGAGCTCTTGCTGGCCATGGGTTTTGTGGCCGAACAGCACCCGGTGCCGGCCTGGGCGCTGGAAGAGTACGGCTTGCAGTCGATCACCAACCTCATCGTGCGCCGGCGCTTTGCCAAAGCCGGGCCGACCATCGCGCTCAATGCCCATGGCGACGTGGTGCCGCCGGGCGACGGCTGGAGCCACGACCCCTACGGCGGCGAGGTCGAACACGGCCGCTTGTACGGCCGCGCGGCGGCCGTAAGCAAAAGCGACTTCGCCACCTACACCTACGCCTTGCGTGCACTTGAAGCGTTAGAAGTCAAGCTGCAAGGCAGCGTGGAGTTGCACTTCACCTACGACGAAGAGTTCGGCGGCGAGCTCGGCCCGGGCTGGCTCTTGCAGAACAAGTTGACCAAGCCTGACCTGCTGATCGCCGCCGGCTTTTCCTACCAGGTGGTGACCGCCCACAACGGCTGCCTGCAGCTCGAAGTCACCGTGCACGGCCTGGCCTCACACGCCGCCTACCCCGAGACTGGCGTCGACGCACTGCAAGCCGCCACCAAGCTGCTCAATGCGCTGTACGCCTACAACGAGCTGCTGCGCACGCGCCGCTCGCACATTGCAGGCATCAGCCACCCGTACCTGAACGTCGGCCACATCGAAGGCGGCAGCCACACCAACGTGGTGCCGGGCAAGGTGGTGCTGAAGGTCGACCGGCGCTTGATCCCCGAAGAAGCACCCGAAGCCGTGGAGGCCGAAGTTCGCGCCTTGATCGCGGACACGCTGGCCACCGTGCCAGGCATCCGCGTCGAGGTACGCCGCCTCTTGCTGGCGCACCCGCTCAAGCCCTTGCCGGGCAACGCAGCTTTGGTCGCGGCCATTCAAAAGCATGGCAAGGAGCTCTTCGGCCAAGACATTCCTGAGAGCGGCAGCCCGCTCTACACCGACGTGCGTCTGTACGGCGCGCGCGACGTGCCCGCAGTGATTTACGGCGCCGGGCCGCGCACGGTGCTGGAGTCCAACGCCAAGCGCGCCGAGGAGCATTTGCTTCTGGAAGACTTGCGGCGCGCCACCAAGGTGATCGCACGCACCTTGTTCGAGCTGCTGCAGCGATGAACTGCTCGCTTGTGGTGCAAGTCCCAAGTAGCAAGTAAGTGCGTCGGCGCGAAAGCCCGGCGAGACGGCCAGCAAGCCGTTTGGCACGGGCATGAGGAGCGTGAATGGAAGCCAAGTGGCTCGAAGACTTTCTCAGTGTGGCCCGCACCGGCAGCTTTTCGCTGTCGGCCGCCGAACGTCACATCACGCAGTCGGCCTTCAGCCGGCGCATCAAGTCGCTGGAACAGTGGGTGGGGGTGGCGCTGATCGACCGCTCTTCCTACCCCACGCGCCTGACCGCTGCGGGACAGCGCTTCCAGGCGACGGCACGCGAGGCCACCGCTTCACTGCTGAACACGCGCCAGGAACTGCGAGACGCTGCGCGGGCCGACCGCCGGTTGTTGCGCATTGCCATCCAGCATTCGCTGGCCAGCGGTTTCTTGGCACGCTGGTTGGCCACCTTGCCGCTGGCCAGTGACGACCTGCTGACGCAGGTGCGGGCCGACAACCTGCACGACTGCGTGCGCGATCTGGAAGAGGGCGGCGTCGACCTGCTGGTCTGCTACACCCATCCGGGCCTGCCTTTGGAGCTAAGCGCCGAGCGTTACCCGTCGCTCACGCTGGCTCACGACGTGCTCACACCCGTATCTAAGCCTGGCGCCGACGGCCGCGCGCTGCACGCCCTGCGGCCGGGCGTCGCCGGGGCTGTGCCGTGGCTCAGCTACAGCGCCGACGCCGAGCTGGGCCGGATGGCGGCTCTGGCGCTCGACACGGCCGAGCCGCCCCTGGCCGTGCACCCGGTGTTCGAGAGTGCGCTGGTCGAAGCCCTGCGCGCCACGGCGCTGGAGGGGCTGGGTGTGGCCTGGCTGCCCGGCAGCTTGATCGCCGACGACCTGAACCACAAGCGGCTGGTGCGTGCCGGGCCGGTGTCGCTGGACGTGCCTTTGCGTGTGCGCGTCTTCGCTGAGCGCTCGCTGCTCAGTGGGCGCTTGCAAGGGCTGTGGAACTGCGCGCGACGGCTGACCGAAGCCACGCCCGCGGCGGATTCAGCCGCCGATCTGCCGAACTATGAGCGCTGTGCATAGAGTGCGCCTTGAAGTCATTGGACCGCAGCGCCATGCCGCATTTAAGGTCGACATCCCAGCGCCACCCCGGGTTGCTGCCAGCTGGAACCCCGATGAATCTGCAAGATTTCCCGCGCGTCCGACTCGGACACTGGCCCACGCCGCTGGAGCCCATGAAGGGCCTGGCACGCCGACTCGGCACCAGCCGCCTGTTCATCAAGCGTGACGACTGCACCGGGCTGGCCACTGGCGGCAGCAAGACGCGCAAGCTCGAATTCCTGGTGGGCGACGCCATGCGTCAGGGCGCCGATACGCTGCTAACCCATGGCGCGGTGCAGTCCAACCACGTACGCCAGACGGCCGCCGCCGCCGCGTTCATGGGCCTGGCCTGCGAGGCCATCCTGGAAGAGCGCGTTCAAGGCGCACCTGCGGCGTACCACGAGTCGGGCAATGTGCTGCTGGACAAAGTGCTCGGCGTCCAACTGCACCGCGTGCCCAGTGGCACGGCGATGGATGCCGCGCTGGAGGCGCTGGCGCAAAAGCTGCGCGCGCAGGGGCGCAAGCCCTACGTCATTCCGGGCGGCGGCTCCAACGCGCTGGGGTCACTGGGCTACGTTGACTGCGTGCTCGAACTGCAGCGCCAGTGCGAGGCCATGGGCCTGCGCAAACCGCATCTGGTGCATGCCACCGGCAGCGCGGGCACGCAAGCCGGCCTGGTGGCCGGCATCCACGCCCTGGGCCTGGACTGGCCCGTCACAGGCATCGGTGTGAGGGCGCCGCGCGAGGCGCAGGAGACCCGCGTCTACGAGCTGGCCGTGCGTGTGCTGAGCCTGCTGGGCGTGGCGCAAGCCCTGCCGCGCGAGCGCGTGGTGGCCGACGACCGCTTCATCGGCGCTGGCTACGGCATCGCCACCGATTCGATGGTCGAAGCCGTCACGATGCTGGCCCGCACCGAAGGTATCCTGGCCGACCCCGTCTACACCGGCAAAGGGCTGGCCGGCCTGTTGGAGATGGCGCGCAGCGGCCGCTTCCAGAGCGACGAAGACGTGATCTTCGTGCACACCGGCGGCTCGGCGGGGCTGTTCGGCTATGCCTCGGCGTTTTTGCAGCCGACCCCGCCGGCCGCCGCTTGAACCCCACACGCCGTCACCGCCCGACAGGCCAACCTCACTTCTGTTCGCTTAACGCCCGAGGACTTCCATGACAGCCCTTCACTTCCTGCCCCGCAGCCTGGCGATCACCACCGCCGCCCTGCTCTTCACTACCTCCCAGCCCGCACTCGCCCAAGGCAGCCCGCAAAAGGGCGGCACGTTGGTGATCGTGGTCCAGCCCGAGCCGCCCACCCTGGCCTCGTACCAGAGCACCGCCGGCCCCGTGGGCCAGGTGGCCACCAAGGTCTACGAAGGCCTGCTTGAGTACGACTTCCAGCTCAAGCCCGTGCCCAGCCTGGCCCAGTCGTGGACCGTCAGTGCCGACGGCAAGACGGTGACCTTCAAGCTGCTGCCCGGCGTCAAGTTCCATGACGGCCAGCCCTTCACCAGCGCCGACGTGCAGTTCAGCGTGATGGACGCGCTGAAGAAGGTGCACCCGCGCGGCGTCAACACCTTCCGCTCGGTGACCGCGGTAGACACGCCCGACGCGATGACCGCCGTGTTCCGCCTCAGCGAGCCGGCGCCGTACAGGATGATGGCGCTGTCGTCGTACGAGTCGCCGATGTTGCCCAAGCATGTCTTCGGCACTGGCGACATCGCGCGCCACCCGAACGCCAACCTGCCGGTGGGCACCGGCCCGTTCAAGTTCGTGGAATGGCAGAAGGGCCAGTTCATGCGCTTCGACCGCAACCCCGACTACCGTAAGCCGGGCCTGCCGCACCTGGACCGCCTGGTCGCCCGCTTCATTGCCGACACCGGCACGCGCTCGGCCGCGATGGAGACGCAAGAGGTGCACATGGGAGGCTTCAACGCCATTCCCCCGGTAGACGTGAAGCGGCTTGCGGCCCTGCCGCACATCGCCGACACCGCCAAGGGCTACGAGATGCAGTCGCCCATCGTGCAGCTCGACTTCAACACCACCAAGCCACCGTTTGACGACGCGAAGGTGCGCCAGGCGGTGGCCTACGCCATCGACCGCAACTTCGTGCTCGACAACATCTGGTTCGGCTTTGGCCGGCCCGCCACCGGGCCGATCAGCTCCAACTTCAAGGCCAATGGCCTCTACACCGCAGACGTCAAGAACTACAACGTTCCCAATGGCGTGGACCTGGCCAACAAGCTGCTCGACGAAGCCGGCAAGAAGCGCGGCGGCGATGGCGTGCGCTTCGAGGTTGTGCATGACGTGACGCCCTACGGCGAAGAGTGGCGGCGCTTCGGTGAATACACCCAGCAGCAACTCGGCAAGATCGGCATCAAGGTGACCTTGCGCGTTGAGGACGTGCCGGGCTGGCTGCGCCGCGTGTACACCAACTACGATTTCCAGATCACCAGCAACTGGATCCAGACCCTGGCCGACCCGTCCATCGGTGTGCACCGGCTGTACCACTCCGGCTCCATCAAGGCGGGCACGGTGTTCGTCAACAGCTCGCGCTGGAACACCAAGGAAACCGACGATCTGATGGACAAGGCCAACGTCGAGCTCGACCCGAAGAAGCGCGCCGCGCTGTACCACGATCTGCAAAAGCGCGTGGTCGACGCCAGCCCGCTGGTCTTCATGCATGAGCTGGACTTCGTGACGGTCTACAACAAGAAGGTCAACAACTTCCCGCTCAGCCCGCTGGGGCTGTACTCGTCGATGGACCAGGTCTGGCTGGCCAAGTAAGTTCACCAGACAAGCGCCCCAACAAGGCAGAGCTCGGAATCCGACACCATGGCCTTGCAGCACAGTCTGGCCTATGCCCTGCGCCGACTGGCGCAGGCCGTGCCGACGGTGCTGGTCATCGTCGCGCTGAATTTCCTGCTGCTGCAACTGGCCCCGGGCGACGCTGCCGACGTGCTGGCCGGCGAAGCCGGCTCGGCCACGCCGGAGTTCATGGCGCAACTGCGCAAGACCTTCGGGCTGGATCAGCCACTCTGGATGCAGCTGCTGCTGTACATCAAGAACATCGTCACCTTTGACCTGGGCTACTCCTTCCGCCATGGCATGCCGGTGGCGCAGCTCATCGGCTCGCGGCTGGGCCCAACGCTTCTGTTGATGGTCACCGTGTTGCTGTTCGCGGTGGTCGCAGGCACATTGCTCGGCGCCTTCGCAGCGCGCAAGCTCAACCGCTGGCAAGACAACATGATCTCGATGCTGACGGTGCTGGCCTACGCCACGCCGGTGTTCTGGGCCGGCTTGATGTTGATCGTGGTTTTTTCCATCAAGCTCGGCTGGTTCCCGACCAGCGGCATGCAGCAGGTGGCGGCCTTCCACGAAGGCGCCGCCAAAGTGCGCGACATTGCACACCACCTGGTGCTGCCGGCCGTGACGCTGACCATGTTTTACCTGGCGCTGTACACGCGGCTGATGCGTGCCTCGGTGCTCGAGCAGTTCTCGATGGACTACGTGGTCACGGCCCGCGCCAAAGGGCTGACCGAAAGCCAGATCGCGCGCCGACATGTGCTGCGCAACGCCGTGCTGCCGGTGCTGACGATGGCCGGCGTGCAGGTCGGCGGCCTGCTCGGCGGGGCCGTGGTGGTCGAAACCGTGTTCGCATGGCCGGGCCTGGGCCTGCTGGCCTACGAGTCGCTGTTTGCGCGCGACCTGAACCTGTTGCTGGGCATCTTCTTCGTCTGCACCTGCCTGGTGGTGGTGGTGAACTTGGTCGTGGACATCGCCTATTCGCTGCTCGATCCGCGCATCGAGTTGCGCTGATGAACAGCGGCATCCTGCGTTTCCTGCGACACCGCCCTGCAGTGGGCGGGCTGGTCTTGCTGCTCGCGGTGCTGCTGGCTGCGGCGCTGGCCGGCGTGATCTACCCGGGCGATCCGTTCGCCATCGTCGGCAAGCCGTTCCAGCCCCCGTTTGGCGACCACCTGCTGGGCACCGACACCTTGGGGCGCGACCTCGCTGCCGGCCTGCTGCACGGCGCCCGCACCACCTTGCTGGTGGGCGTGGTGGCTACCTTCATCGCCAGCGTGGTCGGCGTCACGATCGGTGGCCTGGCCGGCTACTTCGGCGGCCGGCTGGACAACCTGCTGATGCGCCTTACCGAGCTGTTCCAGACCATCCCGTTCTTCCTCTTCGCGATCCTGCTGGTGGCCGTGCTGGGCTCGTCGATCCGCAGCGTCATCTTCGCCATCGCGGTGGTCTCGTGGCCGCCGATGGCGCGCCTGGTGCGTGGTGAGTTCATGGCCATGCGCAACCGCGAGTTCGTGCAGGCCTGTGTCTCGCTGGGCATGGGTCACATGCGCATCATCGTGGTCCACATCCTGCCCAACACGCTGTCGTCGATCATCGTCACCGGCTCGCTGATGGTGGCCACGGCCATCCTCATCGAGTCGGGCCTGTCCTTCCTGGGGCTGTCCGACGCCAACACCATGAGCTGGGGTTTCATCATCGGCTCGGGCCGCACCGTGCTGCGCACGGCGTGGTGGATCTGCGCCGCGCCGGGCGTGGCCATTTTGCTGACGGTGATGGCGATCAACCTCGTCGGCGACGGCTTGAACGACGCGCTCAACCCGCGCTTGCGCTCGCTGTGAATACCGACGCACCGCTGCTGCGCATCCAAGGCCTGAGCGTCAGCCTGCCGGCCAGTGCCGACCGCCGCCACGCGGTGGACGACGTGAGCCTGGACCTTTGGCGCAATCAGATCCTGTGCGTGGTGGGCGAATCCGGCTCGGGCAAGTCGGTGATGTCGCGCGCCATCCTGGGCCTGTTCCCGTCGCGCCATGTGCAGCCCAGCGCCGGCCGCATCGTGTTCGACGGCGCCGACCTGCTGCAGGCCACGCCCGAGCGGATGCGCGAGCTGCGCGGCAACCGCATCGCGATGATCTTCCAGGAGCCGATGACGGCGCTGAACCCGGTGCTGCGCATCGGCGCGCAGATCGACGAGGTGCTGGAGATCCACCGCGCGGGCGATGGCGGCGCGCGTCGCGCCCGCGTGCTCGAGCTGCTGGCGGCGGTGAACCTGCCCGAGCCGCAGCAGATTCTGTCGGCCTACCCGCACCAGCTCTCCGGCGGCCAGCGCCAGCGCGCCATGATCGCCATGGCGCTGGCGCTGGAACCCGACATCCTGATTGCCGACGAGCCCACCACCGCGCTGGACGTGACCACGCAGGCGCAGATCCTGAAGCTGATCAGCGAGCTGCAACGCAAGAAGGGCATGGGGGTGATCTTCGTCACCCACGACTTCGGCGTGGTGGCCGAGGTCGCCGACCGCATCGCCGTCATGCAGCACGGCCGCCTGGTCGAGCAGGGCCCGGCGCGCCAGGTCCTCAGTGCTCCACAGGCTGAATACACGCGCTCGCTGCTGGCAGCAGTGCCCAGCCTCACGCCGGGGCCCAAGCGCGACTTCAGCGCGCAACCCGTGGTGCTGAGCGTGAACGCGTTGAGCAAGAGCTACCGCAGCGGCGGCGGCCTGTTCGGTGGGAAAGGCCGCAGCGTGGATGCGCTGGCGGCGGTGAGCTTCAGCGTGCGGCGTGGTGAGACCGTAGGCGTCGTCGGTGAGTCGGGCTCGGGCAAGTCGACGGCAGCACGCTGCATCGCGCGACTCATCAACGCCGACAGCGGCGAGATCATGGTCGAGGGCACCGACATCGCCGCATTGGGCGCACGCGCATTGCGGCCGGTGCGGCGGCGGCTGCAGATGGTGTTCCAGGACCCGTTTGGCTCTCTCAACCCGCGGCGCACGGTGGGGCAACTGATCGCCGAAGGGCCCATCGTGCATGGCTTGAGCGCGGCTTCGGCACACGCCCGCGCGCTGGAGCTGCTCGACCTGGTCGGGCTGGAGCGGCGGGCGGCGGCACGCTATCCGCACGAGTTCTCGGGTGGGCAGCGCCAGCGCATCGGCCTGGCGCGCGCGCTCGCGCTCGAGCCCGCCATCCTGGTGGCCGACGAGCCGGTGTCGGCGCTGGACGTGTCGGTGCAAGACCAGGTGCTGCGCCTGCTGGCCGACATTCGCAACCGGCTGGGGCTGACAGTGCTGTTTATCACCCACGACCTGCGCGTGGCGGCCCAGGTCTGCGACAGCATCGTCGTCATGCACAAGGGCCGTGTGGTTGAGAGCGGGCTGGTGGCCGATGTCTATGCGCGGCCGGCCCATGAATACACCCGTGCACTGCTGGCGGCGGTGCCCGGCCGGCAGTGGAGCAACAAGAACGACGCGCGGGTCGCGCTGCCACCGACACCATGACACTGCCCACTGCGCCTGCTGCTGCGGGATTGCAGGCCCTGGCCCTGGCGCTGCTTGACCGGCGCACAACCGCCGTCGAACTGACGCAGGCCGCGCTTGCGCGCATCACGGCTTTGGAGCCCCGGCTGCAAGCCTTCATGCACCTGGACGCGGCGCGAGCGACGGCCCATGCCCAGGCTATCGACGCCCTGCGCGCCGCCGGTGTGAACCTGGGCCCGCTGATGGGCGTGCCGGTGGCGGTGAAGGACCTCTTCAGCGTGGATGGCATGCCGACCACCGCCGGCAGCCGGCTTGATGTGCAGGATCTGGTGCCGCCCCAGGGCAGCTTCGTGAATGCGTTGCTGCGCGCCGGCTGCGTGATCTTGGGCAAGACCCGAACCACCGAATTTGCGCTAGGCGGCTTCAACCTCAACCGCCCACCGCCGTGGAACCCCTGCGACGTGCAGCAGCCGCGCATGACCGGCGGGTCGAGCCATGGCTCGGCCGTGGCCATGGCCGCAGGTCTGGCGGGCTTCACGGTGGGCTCCGACACGGGTGGCTCGGTGCGCTGGCCGGCCGCCCTGTGCGGCGTTGTCGGCTACAAGGCCAGCGGCAGCCACTGGCAGGGTGATGGCGTGTTCCCGCTGTCGCCGGAGCTGGACAGCATCGGCCTGTTCACGCGCAGCGCGCACGACGCGGCGCTGGTGCATGCGGTGCTGGGCGGCCACGCGCAGCGCCCACTGCGGGGCGTTTCGGAAATGACGCTGGCCGTGCCGACGCTGCACTTCATGGACCAGCTCGACGATCCCGTGTTGCGCTGCTTCGAAGCCGCCGTCGCGCGCCTTCGCGCCGCCGGTGCCCGCATCGTGAGCGCGGAAACACCCGAGGCCGGCGAGATCGACGCGGTCTTTCGCAGCCTGGTGCCGGCCGACCTGCTGGCCTTTCTCGGGCGTGACCGCGTGACCGCGCAGTTCGACCTCCTGGATGCGGTTGCGGCCGACCGGCTTCAGGTCGCGTTCGAAGTTCGCGCCGACGACTACGCGAAGATGCTCGCGCGGCGCCGCGTGCTGCAGCGCCTGGTGGCCGAGCGCTCGGTCGGCATCGACGCCTGGCTCACACCCACGGTGCCGATGCTGCCGCAGCCGATCGATCAGTTCCGCAGCGTGGCCGACGTGGCGGCCTGGAACCGGCGAGCCACGCGCAACACGCGGCCAGGCAACCTGTTCGGCCAGTGCGGAATCTCGTTGCCGATCCAGCACCTGGGCGCAATGCTTCCGGTCGGCCTGCAACTCTGCGCAGCGCCCGGCCAGGACGAGGCGCTGCTGAACCTGGCCTGCGCCGTCGAGGATCTGCTGGGCCGGCATGCCGAGCCCGGACTGGAAGCGCTTGCCGCTTAGAGTGCCCCCTTCGATTGGGCACAGCGCGCACGGTGGTGGAACCCAAGCTCACGCGCGCCACCAAGGTGATCGCGCGCACCTTGTTCGAGCTGCTGCAACCGTAAAGCGCCCGCTTGTGGTGCAAGCCCCAAGGGCCAAGTGAGCACGCAACTTGCACAATGATCTGCAAACACTTTTCCACCGGAGCACTTTGATGACCCTCGCTACCTCTACCCGCCGCGGCCTGCTTTGGGCTGCCACCGCCGCCGCTACGCTTTTGGCGCTGCCCGCGATGGCCCAAACGCCCATCAAGTTCCAGCTTGACTGGCGCTTTGAAGGCCCGGCCGCACTCTTCCTCGGCGCCGCCGCCAAAGGCCACTACAAGGCCGCGGGCCTGGACGTGACTATCGACGCCGGCAACGGCTCGGGCGGGACGGTGCAGCGCGTGGCCTCGGGCACCTACGACATCGGCTTCGCCGACCTCGCCGCGCTGATGGAGTTCCACGCCAACAACCCCGACGCGCCGAACAAGCCCGTGGCCGTGATGATGGTCTACAACAACACGCCGGCGGCGGTGCTAACGCTGAAGAAGAGCGGCATCACGAAGCCTGCCGACCTGGCCGGCAAGAAGGTCGGCGCACCGGTGTTTGACGCCGGGCGGCGCGCCTTCCCGATCTTCCAGAAGGCCAACGGCATCGGCAGCGTGGTCTGGACCACGATGGACCCGCCGCTGCGCGAAACCATGCTCGCGCGCGGTGATGTCGACGCCATCACCGGCTTTTCGTTCACGTCCTTGCTCAACCTCGAAGCGCGTGGCGTGAAGGCTGAAGACATCGTGATCCTGCCCTACCCGGCGTATGGCGTGCGCCTGTACGGCAACGTCATCATCGCTACGCCCAAGATCATCAAAGAGAACCCGGCCGCCGTGAAAGCCTTCTTGCTGGCCTTCACCAAAGGCGCCAAAGAGGTGATGGCCAACCCCGACGCCGCCATCGAGTACGTGAAAGCGCGCGACGGCATCATCAACGTCGACCTGGAGAAGCGCCGCCTGCGCCTGGCCATTGACTCGGTGGTGGCCAGCCCCGACGCGCGCAGCGAAGGCTTTGGTGTCGTCAACCCCGGGCGCTTGTCGCTGATGGCGTCGCAGGTTTCCGACGCCTTCAACACCAAGACGCGCGTCGACGCGGCGGCGGTATGGAACGATGCGTTTTTGCCGAGCAAGGCTGAGCTGAACATCCTGCCGCCGCTGAAGAAGTAACTCACTCCCTCTCCTTTTGCAGGGGGAGGGAACAAGGCAGCCGATGACCCACTTCGTCGATTTCAAAAACGTCTGGCTCGCCTACAACGACGAGCTGCTGGCCCAGAACCACTTTGCAGTCGAAGACATCTCACTGCAAATGAGCCAGGGCGAC
>JANOJR010000580.1:0-2874 GCA_031418855.1 Rubrivivax sp. | reverse complement strand
CAACAAGCCGCTGCCAAAGCGCGCCAGCGCGTCGCCGGTGCTGCGCGTGATGGGCGGCAACTCGCCGTGGTGGTCTTCGCGAAAGGTGCTGCCGAAGAAGTGCGTGATTGGGATGTCCAGCCCGTCAAGCCAGACCATCGGCCCCGTAGCGTCGTGGCCGTGGTGGTGCCAGGTCCAGCCCGGGGTGATGACGAAGTCGCCCGGCTGCATCAGCGTTTTTTCGCCGTCCACGGCCGTGTAGGCGCCGCTGCCTTCAACGATGAAGCGCAGCGCGCTTTGCGTGTGGCGGTGAGCGGGTGCCACCTCGCCGGGCATGATGAGTTGCAAGCCGGCGTAGAGCGACTGCGTGATCTGCGAGCTGCCTTTGAGGCCGGGGTTTTCAAGGATCAAGACTCGGCGCTCGGCCTCGGCCGCGCTGATCTGTGTGGCCGACTCCATCACGTAAGGCCGCACATCGGCGTAAGCCCAGCGGTGCACCACGCCTACGGGCGTAGGCTCTTTGGGCACCAGGCTTTTCAGCCGCGTCCAAAGCGGCGCCAGGTGTTGACGATCGGCGCGGCCGTAGAAGGCTTCGCGTGCCTGTTCAACCTCGTCTTGAGTGTTAGCCATGTTCGGATTCTCACTTGCAACGTGGACGCACGGTGCAAGGGAATTGTCGACGCGCCAGCGGTGCGGGCCATCGTTCCACGCACTGGGCGTGAGCGATGCGGCCGATCTCAGCTACCGCGCGGGACGCTCAGTTGCTCAGCCGCCGGCCCAGCGACACCGCATAGGCAGCATTGCGTGCGGCCAACACGGGGTCGCTACTCGGTGCCAGACCCGCAGGCAACACGGTGGGCAGGAAGGTTTCGTTGTCGCAGGCCTGGCCGGTGATGCGCTCGATGACCAGGCGGCCCATGCTCACCTCGGTGCGGTCGGCCGGCCAGGGCTCGGTGGGGTCGGTGAGCTGGTCACCCGCTTGTGCCAGTTGCGCCATGACGTTGAAGACCACCGGGCCTTTGCCCAGGCGCTCGGCCAGCTCAGGCATCAGGAAGTCGGCGCCCTTGGCCTTGCCTTCGTCTTCACTCAAACCCATGCGCCCGGCCACAGGCTCGAAGCGCCAGCGCAGCGCCTGCGTCTTGCCGCTAGCGTTGCTGGCGATGAAGGCGTTGGTGCTCCAGTAAGGTACGGCGCCAAAGCTTGCTGGCAAGGGCTGACTGGCGATGTAGGCGCCTTGTTTGGTGGTGGCCGGGTTGGCTTTGGAGAACGCGGCGATGGCCTCGGGGTTCATCTTGCCGGTGGCGGGGTCGGGTGCGCGCACTTTGAGGAATTCGACAAACTGTTCGGGCGTCTGCGCAAAGAAGTGCGGCGCCGAAACGAAGACCCAGTCGAGGCGCTCGCTGCCGTCGCTCACACGCACGGCGATACCCCGCACACTCTTGGCGTTATCAGCCGCCTTGGGGTTACCCCCGCCCAGCGAAAAACGCGCGATGACGGGTGAGCGTTTGTCGGCGCGAAACATCGCTGCACTGGTGATAACCGCCGCGCTGGCTGCGCCTTCAAATTGGCCAGCGACGCAGAAGCCTTTGGCGCCCGAAGCGCGCGCTTTGTGTTTGCCGAACACACCTTGCAGCGCGTCGACCGCAGCCACTGGCGTGGCCGGCGCCATCATGGGTTTGGCGTCGCTCATCATGGTTTGCGCGCTGGCGGCGGTGCCTGCCGTCAAGCCGATCAGAGCGGCGGCGAGCAGGTGGCGTTTGGGGGTGCGAAGGGTGGGCTGGCGTGGCATGGTGCGGGCTCCTAAGGCGTGGTGGTTGGGCAGGTAACGTGCTCTTGGTCGACCGCGCCGCGCTGGTCTTACATGCCCGCGCACCTTTCACGTGGTACCCATATCGACAAGGGTTTCCCCGAGCGTCGAAGCGCGATTCGGTGGCCGGCGCTTGGCATCATCGGCGCATGCTTCCCTTGAAATCTCCGACGGCCCGCGTTGTAGCGCTTGGCCTGAGCCTGGCCAGCCTGATGTGCGCAGCGACACGGGCCAGCGCGCAGACCCCGTCCGCACCCAAAGTGCTGCGCATGGCCATGCAAAGCGAGACCGGCTTCGACCCCGCGCGCACGGGCGATGCGCGCTCGTCGCTGATCCACAGCCACATCTTCGAGCCGCTGCTGGGCTACGACCCACTGGCGCGGCCGGTGAAGCTGCGCCCGCGCACGGCGGCCGCCATGCCTGAACCTTCGGCCGACTTTCGGGTGTGGACGGTGAAGCTGCGCCCGGGCATCTTGTTCACCGAGCACCCAAGCTTTGGCGGCAAGCCGCGTGAGCTGGTGGCGGCCGACTACGCCTACACCTTCGCGCGCATCGCCGACCCCGCGAACAAGAGCCCCGGCTGGAGCTCGCTGGAGCAGGCCGGCATCAGCGGGCTGGCGGCGCGGCGGCGCGAGGCGATCGACGGCAAACGCGCCTTCGACTACGACCGCCCGATCGAAGGCCTGCACGTGCTTGACCGCTACACGCTGCAGTTCCGGCTCGACGTTAGCCGCCCGCGCTTTGATCAACAACTCGCCGACAACTCACTGGCAGCGGTGGCGCGCGAGGTCATCGAAGCGCATGGTGAGCTTTCGATGCAGCACCCCATCGGCACAGGCCCTTTCAAGCTGGGCGAGTGGCGCCGCGCGTCGCGCATCGTGCTCGAGCGCAACCCGCTTTACCGCGACGTGCGCTATCACGCCGAGCCTGCCGCGAACGACGCTGAGGGCCAGGCGATGCTGGCGCAACTGAGGGGCCGGCGCCTGCCTATGGTTGACCGCGTGGAGGTCGCCGTCATCGATGAGATGCAACCCATGTGGCTGGCCTTTCTGAACCGCGAAACGGACTGGGTCGACCTGCCCGATGTC
>JANOJR010000579.1:0-4439 GCA_031418855.1 Rubrivivax sp. | reverse complement strand
CTGGCCTCGACCAGCCAGCGGCCAAGCTCGGCCTGGATGAAGGAGGTGACCATGTGGCTGGCCACTTCACCGGCGTTGTAGCCGCCCATGCCGTCGGCCAGCACGGCCAACGCCGCGTCGGTCTCGATGGCGACCGCGTCCTCGTTGTTGCTGCGGGCGCGACCGGGGTCGCTGGCAGCGTGGAACTCGATCGTCATGGGCAATGAATGCGGGCGAACGGGGTGGAACAGCGGGGTGGAAAAACGGGGTGGAAAAACGGGGTGGGCAATTCTGCCTTGGAACCCTGCACGCTCGACTCGGGCTAAACCTCAGGGCGTGACATCGCACCGCGCGGGTCGGGGCCGTGTGACACCAAGCTGCGCGACCAGTGGTCGAGCTCGGCCGCCAGCTCGGCGGCGCTGCCAGGGCGCTCGTGCGCGGACTTGCGCAGTAGCGTGTCCAGCAGCGTGCCCAGCGCTGCGGGCAAGTCGGGGCGCAGTGCCAGCAGCTTGGGCGCAGGCTGCGTGGCCACGGCGTGCAAGAGCGCGCCCATCGAGTCGGCCGTGAAGGGCAGCCGCGCGCACAAGAGCTGGAACAGCGTGACGCCCAAAGCGTAGAGGTCGGTGCGCGCGTCGGCCATGGCGCCGGCCAGCTGCTCGGGTGCCAGGTAGGCCGGCGAGCCCAGCACGACGCCGGTACGCGTGGCCTGCGCGTCGGCCCCGCGTGCGATGCCGAAGTCGCCCAGCTTGACGCTGTTGCTGGGCCAGTGCACAAGGATGTTGGACGGCTTGACGTCGCGGTGCACAAAGCCCGCAGCATGCGCGTGCGCCAGCGCTGCGGCGATGCGCTGGCCGATGCGCAGCACCAGCGCGTCGGGCAGTTGGCGCGCGGGCGCCGTGTAGCGCGTGAGGTCACAGCCGGGCACGAGCTCCATCGCCAGCCACGTCACACCGCCCACTTCGCCGGCGTCGAGCAGCGCCACGATGTCGGGGTGGCGCAGCTGCCGTGTGATGGCGGCTTCGCGCAGGAAGCTGGCGTGCGCTGCCGCCCTACCGTCATCGCCGTCATCGTCGCGATCGCCGACATGGGCCGGCACTGCCAGCAGCTTGAGCGCCACCCAGCCGCCGTCGCGCTGATCTTGCGCGAGGTAGACGCTGCCGCTGCTGCCGCGCCCGATGTGGCGCTGGATGACGTAGTGGGCCAGCCGCTCGCCCTGGCTTCGCTTCACTTGACCACCAGCACGGGAATGTCGGCATGCTCGATCGTGCTCTGCGCCACCGAGCCGAGTAGCGCCGAGGTGGCGCCGCCAAGTCCACGAGCACCCATAACGATGAGGCCGCAGCCCTCGGTGCGCGCGAACTCGGCGATGGTTTCGCCCGGCACGCCCACCCGCCAGTGGCTCTTGTAGGCCAAGCCCTGGCGCTCTAGCGCAGCACGTGCCGGCGCAAGCGCCTTTTCGGCTTGCTCGGCGTGGTACTCGTCAAGCGTGGCGCTGGCGACAAACGACGAGACATCGCTGCTGACAGGGCGCTGAACATTCAGGAGTTCTATCGACATCGCACCAGGCTCGCGCAGCTCGCTGCGCATGGCCGCGAGGCGCTCGACAGCCAGCAAGGATGCCGGCGAGCCATCGGTGGCAAAGAGCACTCGGCGCAAGGTGCCGGCCACCACCGGCCCGGGTGCAACAGGCGCGGCGGCATGCGCCACCGCGCGACGGGCCGTCAGCCAGCGGCCCAGCCACAGCACCCCCAGCGCGCCGGCTGCGCCGCTGAGGTAGCGCAAGGTGTCGGATGGCACGATCTTGGGCAGCTGGGGCAGCACCTCGGGGTTCACCAGCGCGGGGTCCGTGACCACCATGGTGCCGGCGATCCAGCCCAGCAACATGGCGCCCAAGGTGATGACCAGCGGAAAGCGGTCCATCAGCCGGATGACGAGCTGGCTGCCCCAGACGATGATGGGAATGCTGATCAGTACGCCGAAGATCACCAGCACCATGCTGTGCCCGGTGCCGGAGGTCTCGGCAGCACTGGCGATGGCGATGACGTTGTCCACGCTCATCACGAAGTCGGCCACGATGACCGTCTTTATCGCGCCCCAGAGCTTGTCGCTGCCCTCGATGCCGTCGTGCCCATCCTCGTGCTGCGGCAGCAGCAGCTTCACGCCAATCCACACCAGCAGCACGGCACCGACGATCTTGAGGAACGGAATGGCCAGCAGCTGCAGCGCGAAGAAGATCAGCGCGATGCGCAACACCACCGCGCCAGCGGTTCCCCACAGGATGCCTTGCCGGCGCAACTTGGGCGGCAAACCGCGGCAGGCCAGCGCGATGACGATGGCGTTGTCGCCACCGAGCAGGATGTCGATGAGGATGATCTGGCCGACGGCGATCCAGAAGTCGGATTGCAGCACGAAGTCCATCAGGGGTGCTCGACGCCGAACGCTTCGGCAGATGGCTCAGTGTAGGCAACCCGACGAACACACCACCTTGCGCGCGTGCATTGCGCCGCGCGGGGCGTGGCCTTACTTCACCACCAGCACCGGCACCGCGGCGCGTTCGATGGTGCTCTGCGCCACCGAGCCGAGCAAGGCCGCCGCGTTGCTGCCCAGGCCACGCGCACCCATCACGATGAGCTCGCAGTTCAGTGCGCGTGCCACTTCGGCGATGGTCACGCCCGGCTCGCCGATGTGGCGGTGTTCCTGGAACGTCAGCCCGGCTGCGCTCAGCGCACTGCGCGCGGGTGCCAGGGCGGCCTCGGCACGCTCCTTGTGATAGTCCTCCAGCGTCTGGCCGCCCACGAAGCGCGTGACGTCGCCTGATAGCGGGCGCTGCACATTCAGCAGGTGCACGGCCAAGCTGCGGCCGTCGCGCAAATCGTCGCGCAGGGCGACCAGGCGGCGGGCGGCGTGCAACGCGCCTACGGAGCCGTCCATGGCCAGCAGCACGCGTTGCAACTGGCTGGCCGCAGCGGCGTCAGCGGGCAGCACCGAAGTCGGTGCGGTACGCGCCATGGTGGCCGCGGCCTTGCGCGCGCCCAGCCACTTGCCCACCACCACCACGGCGATGGCGCAGAAGAGCGGCGCGCCCCAATGCAGGAAAGCCGCGTTGAGGTCGACCCAGGGCTGGTCGATGGGGTCGGTGACGGCCATGTCGCCCGCGACCCAACCCAGCAGCGCCGCACCGATGGTGATGATCACCGGGTAGCGCTCCATCAGCACCAGCAGCAGCCGGCTGGCAAAGACCACCATCGGGATCGAAATGGCCAGGCCCAGCACCAGCAGCGTCATGTTGCCCTTGGCCGCTGCGGCCACGGCGATGACGTTGTCCAGGCTCATCACCAGGTCGGCCAACAGAATCGTCTTGATGGCTGCGGCCATGCCGCTGATGGCCGTACCGTGGCCGTCTTCGCCGTCTTCAGGCATCAGCAATTGCACGGCGATCCACAACAGCAGCGCTGCACCCACGAGCTTGAGGTAGGGCAGGCGCAGCAACTCCACCGCCACGGCAGTCAGCGCAATGCGCATGATCACCGCCGCACCACTGCCCCAGGCCACGGCACGCTTTTGTTGCTCGGCCGGCAAGCCGCGCGCGGCCAGCGCGATGACCACGGCGTTGTCGCCCGAGAGCACGATGTTGACGCCGATGATTTGCACCAGGGCAATCCAGAACGTGGGGTCGGTGAGATACATGGCTGGCTTTCAGGTCATCTGGGCGCAGCCCGGGGCGACGCGCATGCAAGGCTGCCGGCGCGGCGTCGCTGAGCGCGAAAGCGCGAATGCGCGAATGCGCGAATGCGCAGGACTCTAGCGAGCCGCATGCGGGGGCCTGTGCGTAATTCCACGCATCGCCGGCGGGACGCTGCGGCAGCGTCCCGCCCTTTGATCAAAGCATGGCTTTGAGCAGTCGCGCCATCTCGCTCGGATTGCGTGTGACCTTGAAGCCGCACGCTTCCATGATGGCCAGCTTGGCGTCTGCCGTGTCGGCGCCGCCAGAGATAAGCGCACCGGCGTGGCCCATGCGCTTACCAGCCGGCGCGGTCACGCCGGCGATGAAGCCGACGATGGGCTTCTTCATGTTCGCCTTGCACCAGCGCGCGGCGTCGGCTTCATCCGGGCCGCCGATCTCGCCGATCATGATCACGGCGTCGGTCTCGGGGTCGTCGTTGAAAGCGCGCATCACGTCGATGTGCTTCAAGCCGTTGATGGGGTCGCCGCCGATGCCCACCGCGCTGCTTTGGCCCAGGCCGATCTCGGTGAGCTGGGCCACGGCTTCATAGGTCAGCGTGCCGCTGCGGCTGACGACGCCGATGCGGCCTTTGCGGTGGATGTGGCCGGGCATGATGCCGATCTTGATTTCATCGGGCGTGATGAGCCCCGGGCAATTCGGCCCCAAGAGCAGCGTCTTCTTGCCGCCCTGCGATTCCTTGAGGATCATCTTGTTGCGCACCATCAGCATGTCACCG
>JANOJR010000578.1:0-8607 GCA_031418855.1 Rubrivivax sp. | reverse complement strand
GCCGGCATGCCGGTGCAACACCGCCAGCAGCATGGCCAGGCGGTCGCGGTCCAGGCCCACCGACAAGCGCCGTGGGCTTGGGCCGCCGCTGTCGACCAGCGCTTGCAGCTCAACGAGCAGTGGCCGCGTGCCTTCCAGCGTGACCATCACGCAGCTGCCCGGCACCGGCTCGCCATGCGTCGATAAAAAGATCGCACTCGGGTTGCTGACACCCTTCAAACCGCGCTCGGTCATGGCGAAGACGCCGATCTCATTGACCGCGCCGAAGCGGTTTTTGATGGCACGCACGAGACGAAAACTCGAATGCGTGTCGCCTTCAAAGTAAAGCACCGTGTCGACGATGTGTTCGAGCACACGCGGCCCTGCCAGCGCCCCTTCTTTGGTGACATGGCCGACGAGCACCACCGCGCAGCCGCTGGTCTTGGCCACGCGCGTGAGCTGCGCCGCGCACTCGCGCACCTGCGCCACCGAGCCCGGCGCCGAGGTGAGCTGGTCGGAGTAAACGGTCTGGATCGAATCGATGACGCAGAAGGCCGGCGCTTCACTCTCCATCGCGGCGAGGATGCGCTCCAACTGGATCTCGGCCAGCACGCGCACGCTCTTGCCCGACAGGCCCAGGCGCCGCGCACGCAGCGCCACCTGCGCCGTGCTTTCTTCACCCGTGACGTATAGCACTTTCAGGTTCGCGCTCATGGCGTCGAGCGCTTGCAAAAGCAGCGTGCTCTTGCCGATGCCCGGGTCGCCGCCAATGAGCACCACGCCGCCAGCGACGATGCCGCCGCCGAGCACGCGGTCGAGCTCTTCCTGCCCCGTGGACCGGTGCGCGATCTCAGCCGCTTTGACGTCGGCCAGCGTCGTCACCACCGTCGCACGCGCCAGCGACTGGAAGCGGTTCTTCGCCACCGTGGGCTCGGCCACACCTTCGTCCAACGTGTTCCAGGCGTTGCAATGCGGGCACTTGCCCAGCCACTTCGGGCTTAAGCCACCACATTCGCGGCAGGTGTAGACGGTCTTGGCCATGGCGCGGATTGTCTGTGCCCGCCATGGCCTGGCCGCCGCAGTCGTCAAGCCACCGTCAAGCCCCCGTGAAGTTGCCGTGAAACCCCAGCGGCAGCTTGTAGGGCAACGCCGCCTGCGCGATCGGCCCCGCGGCCACGCGTTGCGCGTCGAGCAGGTGCAGCATCGTGATCTGGCGTTTGGCGTCGAAGGTGGTGCCCAGCAGCCAGGCATCACGTTCGCGTGTGCTGCCCGGGCGCGGCACAAGGATGTGCTCTTCGACGACATGGTCGACACCGTAGTCGTAGCGGTCGGCCTTGCCACTCGTCATGTCCACCAGCTGCACACCGTGGAAGAGGCCGATGTCGCGCCCGCTGTGGCGCAGCCAGGTAGCAGTGCTGAGCAGAAAGTTGGCGCGTTGGCCCACCAGGCGCGGGTGCACACGCGGGAACTCGGCGATGTCGCCCAGGAGCTGCACCTGTGCGCGGCCGCTGCGCATGTCCAGCATGGCCACGCAGGTGCCTGGGTCGGCGCCTCGGTTGGGTTGACCGCGCAGCAGGCTCACCGCGCCGTGGCTCAGGAAGCTGGCGTCGGCAGCGCCGGCATAGCTCATGACGATGCTGCCATCGCCGCGCTCAAAGGTGTTGCCGATGTGGAACATCATCTGCGCGGGCAGCTCGAAGATGCGCCGCTGCGAGAGGTCGTCCTTGCGCAGCACCAGCACGCGCAAAGGCTCGTTTGGCTGGAACTCGGAGCAGCTTGCAGGGTCACCACGGCCGAAGTGCATCTTCACCGGCGGTAGTGGCACCACCACGTACTGCGCCGTGACCGACATGTCGTGCACCATGCCGCCGGGGTAGGGTGAGTCGACGACCTGCGCCTGCACCAGCGCACCACGCGGGTCGATGTGCCAGACCACAAGCTTGTTGCCGGCCGCGCCGATGTTCCATAGGTGGCCCGAGGCGTCGACCTTGGGATGGGCTGAAAACGGCATCTGCTCCAGGCCGGCCTTCCAGGTCACGGGTCCGACGGTGGCCAGATCCTTCGGGTCCATCGCAGTGGCCGAGCCGCCTTCCCACATCGCCAGCACGCGTCCGGCATGTTCGATGGCGTTGGTGTTGGCGGCGTTGAAGGAGTCGGGCCCGCGCGGCTGCGCGCCGGCTGGGACCTGCGTGCCGTAGACGCTGTAGAGAAAGTGGCCGGCCTGTTGTTCGGCCAGCAGCTTGGGCGTGCGCACCATGCGGCCACGGTGCGCGACGCGGCCGCCGCCGATGCTGAACTGCTGCACCATGCCGTCGCCGTCGAACCAGTGTTGATAGCGCACACCGCCACGCTCGAACAAGGCCGGGCCGTTGCGATAGAAGCGCCCGCGCAAGTTGGCGGGCCACTTGCCGCTGAGCGTGAGCGCGTCGCATTGCAGGTCTTGTGTGGCCTCACCCACGCCTTTGAAGGGCGTGAGCCAGGGGTTGGCGGCCGTGTTGGCGTCGAAGGCTTGGGCCGTGGTTTCGACTGCCCGCGCGCCGGGCGCGAGGCCCGCTGCGGCAAGTGCCAGCACGAGCTGGCGGCGATTCACATGGGCACTCATGGCGACAACCTCACGACGAGCGCGCTGCCGTCCAGCACCACCTGGGTCAACTCCCAGCTCGGGCCGAACATCCCCGGCTTGCCGCTGCTGCCCCAGGGCTCGGTGGGCACGCCCATGGGGTTGCGCGCCATCTTGCCGTCGCTGTCGAGGTCTTGAAAGACGCGCAGTGCAATGCTGCCCGGGCTCAGGCCGCAGAGCTCGAGACGCGTGATGGCGTCCCCCGCCGGCACACGCACAGCGACCACGGCTTTCTTGCCGTAGCTCTGCGCGTCGGCAAAAGCTTCCACCATCAGATGGCCTTGTTGTGGCCGCACGTGGTGGACTTCAACCTGTGCGCAGGTTTGGGCTTGCGCAAGTGGCGCCACCAGCAGCGTCGCTGCGATGGCGAAAGAGAGGGTCTGGGCTCGCATCGTTGCTCTCCGAAGTGAACGATGCGTGCAATGTAGAAATCAGCGCCATGCCGCGCAGCAAGGCTGCGACGAAATGGCGGTGGCTGTCGTGAAGCGGCGGGTAGTCGCCGTGTTCAGTCGCTGGCCTTGCCACCCAACTTGCCGCGCCCGGCCTTGATCTCCGCGCGGTGGCCTTTGCCTTCAAGTCGGCGCCGCTTGGACGCCAACGTAGGCCGCGTGGCGCGCCGCGTCTTCGGCGGCTCTGCCACGCTGTCGAGCATGGCTTGCAGACGCGCCAGCGCCTCGGCGCGGTTCATCGGCAGGCTGCGGTGTTCTTGCGCCTTGATGACGATGGTGCCGTCGCCTGTGATGCGCTGGTCGGCCAACGCCAGCAGCCGCAGCTTCATGTCCTCGGGCAAGGCCGAGGCGTGCACGTCAAAGCGCAGCTGCGCCGCGCTGGAAACTTTGTTGACGTTTTGGCCACCCGCGCCTTGCGCGCGGATGGCCGTGAATTCGACGTCCGCCGCCGTGATGCGCGGGCGCCGTTTCAGCACATCAAGTCGAGCTTGAGCCGCCGTCGCCCTTGCTGGCGCCGCGCACTTTGTCGACGATGAAGAGCAGCACCACGGCACCCACCACCGAGGCGATCCAGCCTGCGCCTTGGCCGGCCTTGTACCAGCCCATGGCCTGGCCGAGGAAGCCGGCGGCAAGCGAGCCAGCGATGCCCAAGAGGCCCGTCAGGATCCAGCCCATCTTCTGTTCGCCGGGAAGAAGGAAGCGCGCAAGCGCGCCCACGATCAAGCCGACGACGATGGTTCCGAGCAAGCTGAACATGGTGTGTGTCTCCTGGGGTGTCGTTGATTAGGCTTCGGTCGAGGTCGGCACACGCTGGGCCAGCGCACATATCAACTCGTAGCCGATCGTACCTGCGGCCTGCGCCACCTCGTCGATGGAAAGCACCGAGGCCACGCCGTCGACCGTCGGCCCACGGCCCCACAGCGTGACCTCGCTGCCGACGCCGGCTTGCGGCACGGGCGCGAGGTCCACCGCCAGCATGTCCATCGAGACGCGGCCGACGCTTTTGCAGCGCACGCCGCCCACCAACACCGGCGTGCCGCTGCCGCACAAACGCGGGTAGCCGTCGGCGTAACCGCAGGCCACGATGCCGATGCGCATGGGCTGCTGGGCGGTGAAGCTGCTGCCGTAGCCGACATGGTCGCCGGCGCTCAGCGTCTGCGTGGCGATGAGCTGGCTGCGCAGCGTCATGGCGGGCATCAAGCCCCAATGCGCGATGTCGTGCTCGGGAAAGTCGGGCGCGCTGCCGTAGCTCAAGATGCCCGCGCGCACCCAGTCGTTGGCCAGGTCGTGGCGCAGGATGGCGGCGCTGTTGCTCAGGCTGCGCTCGCCGGGCAGGTCGCGCGTGGCCTCGCCCCAAGCGGCGACTTGATGCGCCACACCCCGCGGGCCGTCGGCGTCGGCGAAGTGCGTCATCAAGGAGACTTCGCCGACCTGCGGCAAAGCGTTCAGCCGCGTCCAGGCGCTGCGGTAGACCTCGGGCTTGAAGCCCAGGCGGTTCATGCCGCTGTTCATCTTCAGGAACACGCGGTGGGCGTTTTGCGTCTTGTGCGCGGCCAGCCAGTCGATCTGCGCTTCATGGTGCACCACGTGCCACAAGTCCAGGCGCGAGCACAGCTCCAGGTCGCGCGGTTCGAAGCAACCTTCGAGCAGCAGCACGGGGCCGCGCCAGCCCAGCGCACGCACACGCTGGGCCTCGGCCAGGTCCAGCAGCGCAAAGCCGTCGGCGCTGCGCAGGCCCTCGAACGCACGCTCGATGCCGTGGCCGTAAGCGTCGGCCTTGACCACCGCCCAGACGCGTGCGTCGGGGGCCGCGCGGCGCGCCCGCGCCAGGTTGTGCGCCAGTGCCGCAGTGTGGATCAAGGCTTCGATCGGGCGCGGCATGGGTGGGTGGTTGACACAGGTTCGGCAAGGGATTTGGTGGGGGTCACTTCATTTTGACAGTGCTGCGTGCGTGCTATAAACCGCGCGCCCCAAGCATGGAGACAAGGTTTCGAGCCGGTGCGTTTTGACGCCGCGCCGCAGCCCTGATGGCGACACGATGGCGACACGATGAAAAAAGGTTTCTCGACCATCATGGCGGCGCAGTTCTTCAGCTCGCTGGCTGACAACGCCTTGTTGATCGCCGCCGTGGAGCTTCTGCGCTTGAGCCAAGCCCCGGCCTGGCAGACGCCGGCACTGGCCCCCATGTTCGCGTTGTTCTATGTCGTACTGGCACCCTTCGTCGGCGCCTTTGCCGATTCGGTGCCCAAGGGCCGCGTGATGTTTGTCTCCAACGCCATCAAGGTGGTGGGTTGTTTGATGATGCTCTTCGGGGGCCATCCGCTGCTGGCCTATGCCGTCGTCGGCCTGGGCGCGGCGGCCTACTCGCCGGCCAAGTACGGCATCCTCACCGAGCTCTTGCCGGCCTCGCAGCTGGTCAAAGGCAATGGCTGGATCGAAGGCCTGACGGTGGCCTCGATCCTGCTCGGCTTTGTGCTCGGCGGGCTGCTCATCGGCGCCAAGATGTCGACCATGCTGCTCCACTTCGACCTGCCGATGATCGAGACCTCGATCGACACCGCGCCCGAAGCAGCGATCTCGACCATCGTCTTCCTCTACCTCATTGCGGCGGCGTTCAACCTGCGCATTCCGCGCACCCAGGCACCACTGCAGCCGATGACGGGCCTGGCCAGCCTGGTGCGCGACTTCTCGCACTGCAACTCGCGCCTGTGGCAAGACAAGCTGGGCCAGATCTCGCTGGCCACCACCACCTTGCTGTGGGGCATCTTCGGTAACGTGCGCCTGATCGTCTTTGCCTGGGCCGCCGCAGCCCTGGGCTACACCACAGCGCAGGCGTCGAGCCTGGCCGGCATCGTCGTCATCGGCTCGGTGCTGGGGGCGGTGCTGGCCTCGACCTACATGAAGCTCGACCGTGCCACCGCGGTCATCCCGCTGGCCACGGCGGTGGGCATTTTGATGATCGGCCTGAACGTCATCACCAACATCTGGGTGGCCACGCCCTTCCTCATCGTGCTCGGCGCACTGTGCGGCTTCGTCATCGTGCCGATGAACGCGCTTTTGCAGCACCGCGGCCACAACCTGATGGGCGCCGGGCGTTCGATTGCCGTGCAGAACTTCAACGAGCAAGCCTGCATCCTGGGGCTGGGTGCTTTCTATGCGGGCATGACCAAGGCTGGCTTGTCGACCTATGTCGCCATCGCTGTGTTTGGGCTGCTGGTGGCGGGCACGATGGAGATCATCCGGCGCTGGCATATCTCCAACCTGGTCAAGCACCACGACGAAGTCGAGCGCTTGCTCGCCATTGCGCGCAGCGACGGTGGCCACTGAGGCTCGCGGCGCCACGCTGGTGCCGGTACTTGCGCTGTTATTCAACGCCTTCGTCTGGGGCGTTTCATGGTGGCCGTTTCGGCAGCTTGAAGGCCTGGGCCTGCATCCGCTGTGGGCTACGGCGCTGATCTACACGCTGTGTGCGTTGGTCCTGCTCGTGCAGCGGCCAATGGCGGTGGCCGAGCTCGTACGCACACCGGCGCTGTGGGTGCTGGTGGCGGCCGCCGGCACCACCAACGCGACCTTCAACTGGGCCGTGACCGTGGGCGACGTGGTGCGCGTGGTGCTGCTCTTTTATCTGATGCCGGTGTGGGCGCTCTTGCTCGCCCGCGTCTTGCTGGGCGAGCGGCTGACGGCGCTGGCACTGGCGCGCGTGGCCATGGCGCTGGCTGGCGCCGCCATCGTGCTGTGGCCCCAGGGGGCGGCCGACTGGCCCGTACCGCAAGGCGTGGCCGACTGGCTCGCGTTACTGGGTGGATTCAGCTTTGCGCTGAACAACGTGATGCTGCGCCGCGAGGCCCAGCGCAGCGCGTCCGCGCGCGCTTTGGCCATGTTCGGCGGCGGCGCCGTGGTCGCCGGCGCGTTGGCTGCAGCGCTTTCGGCCAGCGGTACGGCGAGCTGGCCGCCCGCGCCTGCAGCGCCTTGGATGCTGGGCGCGTTGGTGCTGGGCCTGTTCTTTTTGCTGAGCAACCTCGCACTGCAGCACGGTGCGTCGCGCCTGCCCGCCAGCGTTACGGCGGTGGTGATGCTCAGTGAGGTGCTCTTTGCGAGTGCCTCAGCCGTCGCCTTGGGCGCGGGCGTGCTAAGTGCTCGCCTGGCTGTTGGAGGCCTGTTGATCGTGCTGGCGTCGATGCTCGCTGCGCGAGACTGAATCTGCCGTGCTTGTGGTCAGTCTTTCGCCCGCCCGCCCAATGACGTGGACCGTACAGGAGCCTGTCGCGTCCCCTTCAAGAAGCCGGCCATGGGCGTTTGCATGGGCGTTTGCGTGGGCGTTTCCGCCAGCGATCTGCCGCCCTTGCGTCGGCCAGGTTCCGCAGCGCCGCGCTGCGCCCGCCAAGGCCAAAAAATAGGCTCCTACGTCGCGCATTCACTCGCTCATTCGATCTTCAGCCCGGCCGCTTTGACGAGCGGCGGCCACTTCGGCAGGTCTTGCTCCATGAACCGCCTGAGATCGGCCGGGGTCGCGCTGGTGCGCATTTCAAGGCCGACGGCGGCGAGCCGCTGCTCGACCTCGGGGTCGCGTGCCACGAGCACGAACTCCTTGTGCAGCCGCTCGATGATTTCCGCAGGCGTGCCCGCCGGTGCCAGCGACGCAAACCACTGCAGCGTCGTGAAGCCCGGCAGCGTCTCGCCGACCGTCGGCACGGCCGGCAGGATCAAAGAGCGCTTGTCTCCCGTGACGGCGAGCGCCTTCAGCTGGCCCGACTTCAGAAATGGCAGCACCGGTGCCAGGCCAAGGATCGCGACCTTGACCTGGCCGCCGACGACGTCGGTGATGGCCTGGCCGCCGCCCTTGTACGGCACGTGCTGCAGGTCGATGCCGGCACTCAGCTTGAGTGCTTCCATGCCGAGGTTCTGCGCCGTGCCATTGCCCGACGACGCATACGGCACGCCGGGATTCAGCTTCACAAAGTCGATCAGCTCCTTGATCGAGTTCGGCGCGAACGACGGGTGGGCGACGATGATGTGCGGCCCGATCGCCAACTGCGTGATCGGCGCGAAGTCTTTGATCGGGTCGGAACCGAGCTTGGCGTAGAGCGCGGGCGCAATCGTGTTGGTGTCGATCATCATCACCAGGGTGTAGCCGTTGGGCGCGGCGCGGGCGACATAGTCGGTGCCGATCGTGCCGCCGGCGCCCGCCCTGTTCTCGACGACAAAGGGCTGGCCCATGCGCGCCGACAGCTTCTGCGCGAAGAGCCTGGCAACGACGTCGGTGACACCGCCGGGCGGATAGGGCACGACGATCGTGACCGTCCTCGACGGGTAGGGCTGCGCCGAGGCAGCCCCCGCGCCGGTGGCCAGGGCGAGGGCAAGTGCGATGAGGCGTGCGATCTGGACCATGCGTTGTCTCCGTTTGTGATCTGAGTGCGGTGATCCTAAAAACAGCAGCTACCCGGTCGCGGCGAGCGCCGCAGGCGGGATAGGCAGTGCCATTTGACCGACGATGCGTTGGCAGATGTAGCCCACAAGCGCACGCCAGCGGTCAAGCTTTGGCAACTGCTCCGCAGCGCG
>JANOJR010000577.1:0-6892 GCA_031418855.1 Rubrivivax sp. | reverse complement strand
CATGACGATGCCTATGCGCGCGCCATGAACGAGTGGCTGCAGCACGATTCGAGCTTCACCTCGGACGGCTCGCCCTACCCTACACGTGACGAGATCTATGCCGAGCGTCTCGATCGTTTTCGTTGACACCAACGTGTTGCTGTACGCCGAGGACGGTGCCGACAAGCTCAAGCACCGTGCGGCACGAGACTGGCTGCGCGAGCTTTGGCTGCGCCGCTGCGGGCGGCTGAGCAGCCAGGTGCTGCACGAGTTTTACGTCAATGCCACGCGCAAGCTGCGCCCGCCCATGCCCGCCGGTGACGCACGCGCCGAGGTGCGCCGCTACCAGCGCTGGCAGCCCTGGTTGGTGGACCACGCCACGGTTGAGTCAGCCTGGGCCATTGAGAGCCGCTACAGCGTCAGCTACTGGGACGCCCTGATGGTCGCTGCCGCGCAGCACCTGGGCTGCACCATGCTGCTCACTGAGGACCTGCAACACGACCAGAGCTTCGACAGCCTGCGCGTGGTCAACCCCTTCCTCGTCGGCCCCGAGCTGCTGGACCCGCGCCCATGAACACACTCCACGAGCGCATCCAGCACACCATCCGCCAGGACGTGAAGTCCATGCATGCTTATGCCATCCAGGACAGCCGTGGTTTGGTCAAGCTCGACGCGATGGAGAACCCGTTTGCGCTGCCCCTGCCCTTGCAGCAGGAACTCGGTGAACGCCTTGGCCGCGCGGCCATCAACCGCTACCCGGTGCAAAGCAGCGCTGACGTGCTGGCGGCGCTGGCCGACTTTGTGCAGCTGCCCGCAGGCGCCAAGCTGATGCTGGGCAACGGCTCCGACGAGCTCATCGACATGCTCTGTGTCGCCTGCGATGTGCCAGGCGCTGTGGTGTTAGCACCCGTGCCTGGCTTTGTGATGTACGAGATGTCGGCCAAGCTGCGCGGCTTGCGCTTCGTGGGCGTGCCCTTGACGGCCGACTTCGAGCTCGACGAAGCGGCCATGCTCGCGGCCGTTGAGACGCACCGCCCCGCCATCACCTACATCGCCTACCCCAACAACCCGACGGCTAACCTTTTTGATGAGCGCATCGTCCAGCGCATCGTCGCGGCCGTCGGCGCGCAGCAGGGCCTGGTGGTCTTCGACGAGGCCTACCAGCCCTTTGCCTCACGCAGCTGGATGCCCAAGCTCGGCGCGGCGCACCCCGCTCACGAGCATGTGCTGGTGATGCGCACGCTGAGCAAATTTGGCCTGGCCGGTGTTCGCCTGGGCTACATGGCGGGGGCGGCGGCACTCATCGACGAGATCGAGAAAGTGCGCCCGCCCTACAACGTCAGCGTGCTCAACGCCACTGCCACGCTCTTTGCGCTCGAACACGCCGGCGAATACGCGCGCCAGGCGGCAGTGCTCAAGAGCGAGCGCACACGCCTGCAAGCCATGCTGGCCACTATGGCGGCCGTACGTGCCTACCCGAGCGAAGCCAACATGATCCTCGCGCGAGTGCCCGATTCGAAACGTGCCTTCGACGGCATGAAAGCGCGCGGCATCCTGGTGAAACACATCGCCGGCCTGCACCCGCTGCTCGCAAACTGCCTGCGCCTCACGGTGGGCGCGCCGCAAGAGAACGACCTCATGATCGACGCCCTGAAAGCGAGCCTGTGAAAACGACCCAATCTGTGACTGCCCCCCGCATCGGCGACGTGCAACGCGACACCAAAGAAACGCAGATCCACGTGCGTGTGAACCTCGACGGCCAGGGCGACGCCAAGCTCGCGACAGGCATCGGCTTCTTCGACCACATGCTCGACCAGATCGCGCGCCACGGCCTCATCGACCTTGACGTGCAGGCGGTGGGCGACCTGCACATCGACGGCCACCACACGGTGGAAGACGTCGGCATCACGCTCGGGCTGGCCGTCGCGCAAGCGGTAGGCGACAAGCGCGGCATCACGCGCTATGGCCATGCCTACGTGCCGCTGGACGAAGCGCTGTCGCGCGTGGTCATCGACTTCTCGGGCCGGCCCGGGCTGCACATGCGCGTGCCCTTCAAGTCGGGCATGGTCGGCGCCTTTGACACGCAGCTGGCCTACGAGTTTTTTCAAGGCTTCGCCAACCACGCCTTGGTGACGCTGCACATCGACAACCTGCACGGCGACAACGCGCACCACCAGTGCGAGACGGTGTTCAAAGCTTTTGCGCGCGCGCTGCGCATGGCGCTCACACCCGACGTACGTGCTGCCGGGGTCATCCCCTCGACCAAAGGCTCGCTGTAGCTAAACCATGGGCACGGTGGCAGTGGTCGATTACGGCATGGGCAACCTGCGCTCGGTGTCGCAGGCTGTGATGCATGTGGCGGCGGGCACCGGCACGCAGGTCATCGTCAGCGCGCGGCCCGACGAGATATTTGCGGCCGAGCGTGTGGTGCTGCCCGGCCAAGGCGCCATGCGCGACTGCATGCGCGAGCTGATGGATTCGGGCCTGAAAGAAGCCGTGCTCGACGCCGCCGCACGCAAGCCTTTGATGGGCGTGTGCGTGGGCATGCAGATGCTGCTGGACCACAGCGAAGAACAAGACACGCCGGGCCTGGCGCTGATCCCCGGCGTCGTCAAACGCTTCCAGCTTGACGGCCAACTGCAAAGCGACGGCAGCCGCTACAAAGTACCGCAGATGGGTTGGAACCGCGTGCGTCAGCGGCCGCACGCGATGTGGAGCGGCGTGCCCGACGATGCCTATTTCTACTTCGTACACAGCTACTTTGCCCAGCCGTCTGAGGCACACCACACAGTGGGTGAGACCGAATACGGCGCACGCTTTACCTCCACGCTCGCGCGGGATAACATTTTTGCCACCCAGTTTCACCCTGAAAAGAGCGCGGCGCATGGCCTGGCCCTGTACCGCAACTTCTTGCGCTGGGTGCCTTAGCCCTCTCACCCACCTCTGCCCAACACGCGCACCTCACGAGCCATGCTGCTGATACCCGCCATCGACATGAAAGACGGCAAATGCGTCCGCCTTGAACAAGGTGACATGAACATCGCCACCACCTTTGGCGACGACCCCGCCGCCATGGCGCGGCGCTGGGTCAACGCCGGCGCGCGGCGGCTGCACCTGGTGGACCTCAACGGCGCCTTCGCCGGCAAGCCGGTGAATGAAGCGGCGATGAAAGCTGTTCTGCGCGAAGTCGGCGACGAGATTCCGGTGCAGCTGGGCGGTGGCATCCGCGACCTCGACACCATCGAGCGTTTTCTCGACGACGGCCTGAGCTACGTGATCATCGGCACGGCGGCGGTGAAGAGCCCCGGCTTCCTGAAGGACGCGTGCAGCGCCTTCGGTGGCCACATCATCGTGGGCCTGGACGCGCGCGACGGCAAGGTCGCCACCGACGGCTGGAGCAAGATGACCGGCCACGAAGTCATCGACCTCGCGCGCAAGTTCGAGGACTACGGCGTCGACGGCGTGATCTACACCGACATCGGCCGCGACGGCATGTTGAGCGGCATCAACATCGAGGCCACCGTCAAGCTCGCGCGTGCGCTCAGCATCCCCGTCTTCGCCTCAGGCGGCCTGGCGTCGATGGTCGACATCGATCAGCTCTGCGCGGTGGAGGCCGACGGTGTGCACGGTGTCATCTGCGGCCGCTCGATCTACACCGGCGCGCTTGACTTCGCAGCTGCGCAGGCGCGCGCTGATGAGCTCGGCGCGGCGCGGTAGCACTGGCCAAGTCAGTGCTCGCCAAACGCATCATCCCCTGCCTGGACGTGACCGGAGGGCGCGTCGTCAAGGGCGTCAATTTTGTGGAGCTGCGTGACGCCGGCGACCCGGTGGAAATCGCCGCGCGCTACAACGACCAAGGCGCCGACGGGCTCACGTTTCTCGACATCACCGCCACCAGCGACGATCGCGACCTCATCCTGCACATCATCGAAGCCGTAGCGTCGCAGGTCTTCATCCCGCTCACAGTGGGCGGCGGCGTGCGCACGGTGGCCGATGTGCGCCGCCTGCTCAACGCCGGCGCCGACAAGGTCAGCTTCAACTCAGCGGCGGTGGCCGACCCGCAGGTGATACGCGACGCGTCCGACAAATACGGCGCGCAGTGCATCGTGGTGGCCATCGACGCCAAGCGCCGCGCCGACGGTAGCGGCTGGGACGTCTACACCCACGGCGGGCGCAAGAACACGGGGTTGGACGCCGTGCAATGGGCGCAGCGCATGGCCGAGACCGGGGCGGGCGAAATCCTGCTCACCAGCATGGACCGCGACGGCACCAAGAGCGGCTTCGATCTGGCGCTTACACGCGCCGTTAGCGACGCCGTACCGGTGCCGGTGATCGCCTCGGGCGGCGTGGGCACGCTGCAACATTTGTGCGACGGCATACGCATCGGCGGCGCCGACGCGGTGCTCGCCGCCAGCATCTTTCATTACGGGGAATTCACGGTGGCACAAGCCAAAGCATTGATGGCGCGCGACGGCATCGCCGTGCGGCCATGACCGCCCCGGGCGAGGTCCGCCTCATCGGCGGGCAATGGAAACGCAGCAAGCTGCCCGTGCCCAAGCTCGGCAGCGTGCGCCCGACCACCGACCGTATCCGCGAGACGGTCTTCAACTGGCTCGGCCAGGACTTGAGCGGCTGGCGCTGCCTCGACGCCTTTTCTGGCAGCGGCGCGTTAGGTTTTGAAGCCGCGTCGCGAGGCGCGGGCGAGGTGCTGCTGCTGGAGCTGGACGCCAAGCAGGCGGCCAGCCTCGAAGCGTCGAAGTTGCGCCTCAAGGGCAGCATGCTCAGTGTCATGCGCACCGACGGCCTGGCGTGGATGCGGCGCGCCTCGCGTGACCGCTTCGACCTGGTCTTCCTCGATCCGCCCTTTGACAGCGAGCTGCTCGCACCTGCGCTGGCTGCAGCGCTGCCCCTGGTGGTACCCGGCGGCTTTGTCTACATCGAGTCCCGCAAGGAGATCGTCGAGCTGCCCGAAGGCTGGCAAGTTTGGCGCGAGTCACGCGCCGGCCTCGTGCGCTTTGCGCTATGGCGGCGCAGCTACACTGCCGCCCTCAATTCGAGGAGCAGAGCACCGTGACCACCGCGACCCCGCTCACCGCCGTCTACCCCGGCACCTTCGACCCCATGACGCTGGGGCATGAAGACCTGATGCGGCGCGCCTCGCGCCTGTATGACCGGCTGATCTTGGCCGTGGCCGCCGGCCACCACAAGCGCACCATGTTCACCATCGCCGAGCGCATCGAGATCGCCACGGAGATTGCAGCGCCCTACAAAAACGTCGAGGTCACAGCTTTTCGTGGGCTCTTGTGCGACTTCGTGGTCGGCATCGGCGGCAAGGTTGTCGTGCGCGGCCTGCGCGCGGTGAGCGATTTCGAGTACGAGTTTCAGATGGCCGGCATGAACCGCCAGCTCATGCCCGATGTCGAAACCGTCTTCATGACGCCCAGCGACCAGTTTCAGTTCGTCAGCGGCACCTTCGTGCGCGAGATCGCCAGCCTGGGGGGTGACGTCTCCAAGTTCGTCGCACCCAGCGTGCTGCGCCGCTTGCGCGAGCGTGTGACGCAACCTGAGGCCTGAGTTCGATGGCCTTGCTGATCACCGACACGGGAGGCGGAAACAGGCGACGCATGCGTCGCCCCGCCGAGCGCAGCACGCGCCTGCAAGCGTGTGCTGTATTCGTTGGGGAGCAGGAGGGCCTATGGCACTCCTGATCACCGACGAATGCATCAACTGCGATGTCTGTGAGCCCGAGTGCCCCAATGACGCTATCTCGATGGGGATCGAGATCTACGAGATCGACCCGCATCGCTGCACCGAATGTGTGGGCCACTTCAACGAGCCGCAGTGCGTGCAGGTGTGCCCGGTGGCCTGCATCCCGCTCAACCCCGCGTGGGTCGAGACGCGCGAGCAGTTGATGCTGAAGTACGAAGCGCTTCAAGGCGCTGCGGCTTCGACTTCTTTGGCTTCTTCGCTGCCTCTTTGACGCCGCGCGGGGCCGCTGGCGCCGCTACGGGCTTGATGGCAATGAGGCCGCTGCCGCGTGCGGCCACCTCGCGCTCACGCTCATGGCGCTCTGCGACGAGTGCTTTGGCCAGTGCGCGCTCGCGTGCCACGACACTTTGCGCTTGCGCCACGTCGTGCGGCGTGCGCGTGTCGGCCACCGCCACCTCGCGGCCTTGGGCGCAGGGCTGGTCGCTGTAACTGCGGCCGTCGGGGCCACAGCGCCAGGCCGTGGGTGCTTGCGCCAAGGTCGACAAGCTAACGAACATCAAGAGCGTGGCAACGATCAGCTTCATGGCGTCTCTCCTTGGGGAAGCACAGGGGGGGTTCGCGGCGCGTCTTCGGGCTTGCGCGGTGGCTTGGGCCGTGGCGGTTGCGCATGGATGGTGGCCAGTGCGGCGTCCATCTGGCCCGCAGCCAGCTCGTCGCTGGCACCCAGCGAACGCTCGATGCCCATCGTGATGGCCTCGCGGTGTTCGGCAGACGGTTTGCGCAAGACGTAGTCCGTCACCTCGGCCTTCACGCCGGGATGGCCAATGCCCAGGCGCAAGCGCCAGTAGTCCTGCGTGCCCAGCTGTGCGCTGATGTCTTTGAGGCCGTTGTGCCCGGCCGCACTGCCACCGAACTTGAGCTTGTTGTGCCCGGGCTGCAAGTCGAGCTCGTCATGCACGACCAAGATCTCGCCCGGCGCGATCTTGAAGAAGCGCGCAAGTGACGCCACGGCCTGGCCCGAGCGGTTCATGAAGGTCATGGGCTCCAGCAACCACACGGGCCCATCGCTGCGGTTCACACGCGCCACCAGGCCGTGGTAGCTGCGCTCGAGGGCGAGGCTCGCGCGCCATTTCGCGGCCAGCGCATCCGTCCACCAAAAGCCGGCGTTGTGCCGCGTCGCGGCGTATTCAGTGCCCGGGTTGCC
>JANOJR010000576.1:0-15018 GCA_031418855.1 Rubrivivax sp. | reverse complement strand
AACTGCACCATGCCGGCGTAGATGTCCTTCAAGTCCCACTGCGGGACCACGCCCTTGAGAAAGTAGGCCGACAGCGCCACGGGCGGTGAGAGCCAGGCCGTTTGCAAGGTCACCGCCACCAGGGTGCAGAACCAGATGAGGTCGATGCCTGCGGCCTGCACGATGGGCAGCACGATGGGAATAACAATCAACACGATGGGCACCCATTCCAGCGGCCAGCCCAGCACGAAGACCAGCGCCAGGATGACGATCAACATCAGCATCGGCGGCAGCGCCAGGCTGGTGAGCATTTGCGCCAGAAAGTCCGCGCTGCCCAGGCGCGAGAAGACCGCGCCGAAGAGGTTCGAGGCGGTGACCAGCAGCAGGATCATGCTGCTGATCTCCAGCGTCGCGTAGGCCGCTTGGCGGATCTTGGCAAACGTCATGCGACCCGAACCCACGGTCAGCGCAAAGGTCGCGGCGCAGCCCACGGCACCGGCGTCGGTGGGCGTGGCAATGCCCATCAAGATGACACCCAGCGTGGACATGATGACGACGATGACCGGCAGCACACCGATGGCCAGGTCACGCACCACCGGGCCCAGCGACTTGGGGCGCATCTCCAACGGCAAAGCCGGGCCCAGGCTCGGGTTGTGCCAGCAGCGCAGCAGCGTCCAGGCGATGAAGATGCCCGAGAGCATGAGCCCGGGCAACACGGCCGCAGCGAAGAGGTCGGTGGCGGGCACGCCGACCACCGGGCCCATCACGATCAACATCACCGAAGGCGGGATCAGGATGCCCAGCGTGCCACCGGCGGCGATGGCGCCGGCCGACATCTTGGTGTCGTAGCCGCTCTTGATCATCGACGGCCCGGCCATCACGCCGAGCAAGGTGACCGACGAGCCCACGATGCCGGTGGCCGCCGCAAAGATGGTGGCGGTGATCAGCACCGCCAAGTACAGCGAGCCGTTCAGCCCCGAGAGCAGCTGCTGGATGCCGTTGAACATGCGCTCCATGATGCCGCTTTGTTCAAGCAAGAAGCCCATGAAAAGGAAGAAGGGAATGGCCGCCAGGATGGTGTCTTTCATCACCGAATAGGTTTGCAGCACGGCCAGATCGAACACCACCGGCCCGAGTGCGATGAAGCCCGCGCCCAGCGCCACCGCGCCGAGCGTGAAGGCGATGGGGAATCCGATGAAGATGGCGGCGAAGAGCACCGCCAGCGCGATGAGGCCAAGCCATTCGTGGCTCACTTGATGGTCTCCGGCCAGCTGCCTGTACGTAGCGTGTGCAGGCACTTCAGGCATTCACTCAGGCCCTGAATGAGCAGCAGCGCACCGGTCAGCGGCATGGCCAGCTTGAAGGGCCAGGTGATGGGCTGCCAGGCGCTGCTGACAAAGGTCTCATTCGTGACCCAGGCCTTGACGAAGTAGCCCCAGCCGACGAACAGGAAGACACCCGCCACCGGCAGGAACATCAGTACATAACACGTTAGATCCACGGTGGCCTGGCGCCGTGGTGACCACTCGGCGTAAAACGAATCGGTGCGCACATGGCCCTTGCGTTGCAGCGTGAAGGCGGCACCCAGCATGAAGAAGCTGCCGTACAACATGAAGGTCATGTCGTAGGCCCATTGCGTGGGCGCGTTGAAAACGTAGCGCGCCACCACCTCCCAGCACAGCGACAAGACCATGGGAACGATGAACCAGGCCACCACCTGGCCCGAGCGTCGCGCTACCTGGTCCAGGCGCTGCGCCCAGGCCTCCATGCGGGTGGTGCTTGGGCCGGCGTGGCTCACTTGGCGTTGGGCGAATCGCTGCCGAGCTGGAAGTACAGGCCGTTGATCTTGTTCCAGTACGGCACCACCAGCTTCGCAAACGTGCGCTGCGAGTCCAGCGCTTCCTTGAAGAAGGGGTTGCGCCCGGCTTCGCGGTCGTAGATCAGGTTGGTGGCCTTGATGAAGGCCGGGAAGATGTCTTTGGGCGTGTCGTGCACGTTGACCTTGTGCTGCGTTTGCAGGATCTGCAGCGCCTGCGCGTTGCGGAAGACGTTGTAGGTGTAGGTCTCTGTCATGGTGGCCATGGCCGAGCCTTCGACGATGGCCTTCAGGTCGGGCGTTAGTTTGTTCCAGGTCGTCTTGTTCAGCAGCAGCTCACCGACGTCGGTGCTTTGGTGCAGGCCTTGCAGGTAATAGTGCTTGAAGACGTTGTGGAATCCCAGCGCCATGTCGTCGGCCGGGCCGATCCACTCGGCAGCGTCGAGCACGCCGCGCTGTGCGGCGGGCACGATTTCGGCGCCGGGCATGGCCACGGCGTTGACGCCCATTTCCTTCCAGATCTCGCCCACCAGCCCGGGCGGCGAGCGGTACTTGAGCTTCTTCATGTCTTCCAGCGAACTGATCGGGTTCTTGAACCAGCCCAGCGGGTCGGGGCCCATGGGCTGCACCATGAAGGGTTCGATGTTGAGCTTGAGCGCGTCGCTGAAGAACTTCTTGTACAGCGCGTAGCCGCCGCCCTGGAACAACCACGACACGTGCGAGAGCTGGTCCATGCCGGTGCCGCCGCCCGCCGCCGGGTTGGAGTACAGGCCGGCGGCCGTGTTCTTGCCTGACCAGTAGTGCGTCCAGGCGTAGCCGCCGTCGACGACACCCTTGTCGACCGCGTCGACGATCTCGAAGGCCGCCACCACCGCGCCGTCGGGCAGCATTTCCATCTTCAGCCGCCCGTTGGACATCTTGTCGACGCGGTCGGCAAATTTCTTCATCAGGTCGTAGTAGATGCTTGAGCTCGGCACGGCGGTCTGAATCTTCAGCCGCGTGACGTTCTGGGCCAGTGCTGGCGCGCCAAGCAAGGCGCCGGTAGAGCCGAGGGCGGCGGCGCCGGCGCGCAGGGCGGCGCGGCGTGTGGACGGGGTGGTGTGGGTCATCTCTGGCTCCTGGGGGTGGTGAACAAGGGATGCGCCACTTCAAGTGCGGCGCGCGTCTTCTCGAATCATGTCGGCAGCCTTCTCGGCCAGCATCACGATGGGCGCGTGGGTATTGCCCGAGACCAGTGTCGGCATCACCGAGCCGTCCACCACGCGCAGCCCCGCCACGCCATGCACGCGCAGCCGCGCGTCGACCACGGCCATGGCATCAACGCCCATCTTGCAAGTGCCGCTGGGGTGGAAGATGGTGGCGCCGTGGTGGCGGCAAAAGTCGAGCAGCGCGGCATCGTCAGCCGCATCGGGGCCGGGCTTGACTTCGCGCTTGATGAAGGGGCGCATGGCGCGGCTTGCGGCGATGGCGCGCGCGGCTTTGACACCGGCGACGGCGGTGCGCTGGTCGAGCTCGGTCGAGAGGTAGTTGGCCAGCATCGCCGGGGGCTCCAGCGGGTCGGTGGAGCGGATGCGCACATGGCCACGCGACTGCGGCCGCAGCTGGCACACCGACATCGTCAAGCCCGAGTACGGGTGCAGCTTGCCGCCGGCCATGTCGGCCGACAGGGTAGCGACGTGGAACTGGATGTCAGGTGTGGTGGCTAACTCTGGAAGTGCGCGCATAAAGCAGCCGCCCTGGTTGATGCCCACAGCCAGCGGCCCACTGCGGCGCAGCAGCCACTGCAAACTCAGCCGCGCCTGGCCCAGCCAGGAGTTCAAGTCGTCGTTGGTGGTGCGCTGGGTCGACTCAAAAATCAGACGCACTTGCAAGTGGTCTTGCAGGTTCTCGCCGACGCCAGGTGCGTGCTGCAGCACCGGGATGCCGAAGCTTTGCAGCAGCGCCGCAGGCCCGATGCCTGAGAGTTGCAAGAGTTGCGGCGACTGAATGGCGCCGGCGCACAACAACACCTCGCCACGGCAGCGCGTGGTGTGCTCGGCGCCGCCCTGGCGCCAACGCACACCGACGGCGCGCTGGCCTTGCATCACCACGCCGGTGGCCATCGCGCGTGTTTCCACACGCAGGTTGGCGCGCTTAGCCGCCGGGCGCAGGTAGCCTTTGGCCGCGCTCCAACGCAAGCCTCGGCGTGTGTTGAGCTGGTAGTAGCCGGCACCTTCTTGCGTAGCCGCGTTGAAGTCGCGCGTGCGTGGCACGCCGAGCTGGCCGGCACCTTCGATGAAGGCTTCGATCAAGGGGTGCGTGGCGCCGATGTCCGACACCGCCAGTGGCCCGCTGCCGCCATGGTGCGCGTCCGCGCCACGCTGGTTGGCTTCGGACTTGATGAAGTACGGCAGCACATCACCGTAGCCCCAGCCGGGGTTGCCCAGCGCGGCCCAGTGCTCGTAGTCCTCACGCTGGCCGCGGATGTAGATCAAGCCGTTGATCGAGCTGGAGCCGCCGAGTGTTTTGCCACGTGGCCAGTAGATGCGTCGGCCGTGCATGCCAGCGTCGGGCTCGGTGTGGAAGCACCAGTTGACGCTGGGGCTCCACATCGTCTTGCCGTAGCCGATGGGCAGGTGAATCCATGGGCTGCTATCGGGTGGCCCGGCTTCGAGCAGCAGCACGCGCACGCCGGGGTCTTCGCTCAAGCGCGCTGCGAGCACACAACCTGCTGAGCCAGCACCCACCACGATGTAGTCAAACTCCTGCATGCAAAAAATGGAACGTATCGATCCGAATTCGGCGCATGCTACGCCGCAGGTTTTCTCAACACAATGCGTCTAGATGAAAGGTTTACCCGCATGCCCACTCGAAAGATGTCAGCGCCTGGCGGTGAGGAACTGGCGAGCACGGGCTCGTCCGCCGAGCGCAGCCTGCGCTTGTTGGCGCTGCTGGCCAACGAGGGCCGAGCGCTGGCGCTGGCCGAGCTCTCAGTCCGCCTGGGCCTGCCCAAAGTGACGGCGCATCGGCTGTGCACGCAGCTCTTGGACGCCGGCTTTTTGGCGCGTGACGTCGACGAGCGCTGCTACGCCGTGGGCCCGGCGCTGCGCCAGCTGGCGCTCGACACACTCAACCACGGCGTCGTGCGTGGCCTGCGCCACGAGGTGCTGGCGGCACTCGTGACCGAGGTCGGCGAGACCTGCAACTTCACCACGCTGGACGGCAGCCAGGTGCTCTACGTCGACCGCGTCGAAGCGCAGTGGCCCCTGCGCCTGTCGCTCGACGTGGGCTCGCACGTGCCGCTGCACTGCACCGCCAGCGGCAAGCTCTTCCTGGCCGCGATGGCACAAGAGGCGCGGGACGCTTTCATCAAGCACCTGCCGCTGACGCGCATGACGCGCCACACGCTGGTCAGTGCACGCGCGCTCAAGCTCGAATGCGAGGCCATCACCAAGGCCGGCTACGCCTGTGACCGCGAAGAGTTCATCGCCGGCTTGATCGCCGTGGCTGTGCCCGTGCGCAACGCCAGCGGGCGCACCTGCGCGGCCGTGGCGGTGCACGCGCCCGCAGCACGTCTATCGCTGGCCAAGGCGCAGCGCAAGCTGCCCGCGCTGCGCGCGGCGGCGGCGCGATTGCAGGCTTTGCTTTAGCTGTTCGCCTTGCTCCCTCCCCCTAGCAGGGGGAGGGTTGGGGTGGGGGTGGAATGCCGCCCCTACTTCAGTGCTCTAGTTGGCACTCGACCCCCTCCCCAGCCCTCCCCCTTGCAGGGGGAGGGGGCAAGACGCCGTGTGCTTCGAGCGTTAGTTGAGGTGTGCCAGGTAGTGCGCCAGGTTGGCCAGGTCACCATCGCTCATGCCCACCACAGCCCCCGACATGATGGTGTCGCGCCCGGGGCCGGGTTTGTCGCGAAACTCTTTCATCGCTTGCAGGAGGTAAGCCTCTTGCTGCCCGGCCAGGCGGGGCACTTGTTGCTGGCCGGCATAGCTGGGCAAATGGCAGGTGCCGCACAAGGCTTTGGCGGAAAGCTCGGCGCCGGCTTTGGCCTTGGCGGCGTGCGCGGGTGGCCCAGGCGGCGCCAAGGTCTGCGCGGCGAAGTAGTTGGCCAAGGCGACGATCTCGTCGTCTTTGATGTCGCGCATCACCGCCGTCATGGACGGGATGTCGCGCAGGCCTTCGCGGATCAGTACGAGCTGGTTCTCGATGAAGATCTTGGGCTGCGCGGCGAGCTTGGGCATGCCCGGCAGCGGCGCATTGCCGCCTACGCCGTGGCAGGCGGCGCAGGCCACCAGCGTGGCGGGCCTGGGCTGCGCTGTGGCCGCGGTAGTGGCCAGCAGCGCAGCGCTCAGCAGCGCCTGTGCGGCGCCGCCTCGCCACTCAACGGGCATAGCTGATGCGGTAGATCGCGCCGAGCTGCTCGTCCGAGATCAACAGCGAGCCGTCGGCCTGCTGCAAGAAGTAGGTGGGCCTGCCGCTGAAGGTGTCGTTCTGCGGATTCAGGAACCCGGTCATGAAGGGCGTTAGCGCTGCGTTCCTGCCGTCGGCGTCGGCCTTCACCGTGACCACGTCGTAGCCGAACTTTTGCGTGCGGTTCCACGAGCCCTTGCGCGCCACGAAGAGCAGGTTACGGTACTCGGCGGGGAACATGCTGCCGGTGTAGAAGTGCGCGCCCATTACGGCCGAGTGCGGGCCCATGGTCAGCACCGGCAGCTGCGTGTTGTCGCAAGGCTTGTCGCGCTTGATGTCGCGGTCGGCCACGCCGTTGGCATGGCAGTAGGGGAAGCCGAAGTTGGCGCCCGGGCGGGCGATGCGGTTGAGCTCGTCTTCCGGGCCGTCGTCACCCATCCAGTCGCGGCCATGGTCGGTGAACCACATCTCCTGGGTTTGCGGGTGCCAGGCAAAGCCCACCGTGTTGCGCACGCCGCGCGCGATGACCTCCATGCCCGAACCGTCAGCGTTATAACGTCGAATCTGAGCGTACTCGTCGCCGGGCACGCAGATGTTGCACGGCGCGCCAAAGGGCACGTAGAGCTTGTTGTCGGGGCCGAAGGCGATGTACTTCCAGTTGTGGTGCTGCTCTTTGGGCAGCTTGAAGGCGGCCGTCATGTCCACCGGCGCCACGCCGGGGTTGGCTTCAATGCCGTCATAGCGCAGCACCTTGTCGATGGCCATCACGTAGAGCGAGCCGTTCCTGAAGGCTACGCCTGCGGGCTGCACGAGCTTGTCGACGACGATGCGGCTGCTGCGCTGGCCAGCGCTGTCGGTCAGCTCATAAACGCGGCCGAGGCCACGTGTGCCGATGTAGATCTTGCCACCGTCGCCGCGCGCCATGGCGCGTGCGCCGGGCATGCCGGTGGCCCAGATCTCGGCCTTGAAGCCGGGCGGGAGCTTGAAGCTGCCGACGGGGATCTCGCTCGCCGGCGTGACGATGAGCTTGCCGGCCACCGGCGCCAATGTCGACGTGGCCTGCGCGGGCAGGCGGCCCTGCTGCCAGGCGGGCGCCGGCGCCGCGGCGGGTGCCGCAGCAACGGGCGCCACGGGGGCCACAGGGGCCATGGACTGGCAGGCCGCCAGGGACAAGGCGCTAAGACTCAGTGCAAGGCTTCTCAACATGGTGTCTCCATAAGAACGATGGGGCGCAGGGGCCCACGATAGGGCGTGTGACCACGCAACGCTGGCTTGTTATTCAACGGGTGGGACGCTGGCCGTAAGCATCTGGCGATGGCATGCGTGAATGCTGATTGACAGACACGGGCAGCGCAGAGCCAATATCCGAAGAACGCCACGCCTTGTCAATCAAGCCCAACCCGACACACCGCCACAGCCTTAACGTGAACATCCCAAACGGCGGAAGCCAAGGTCCTGCGCCACGCGTGGGCGTCGGCACACTTCGCGACTTCATGGCGCGCGCCTTCGTCGCGGTCGGCATGCCGCCGGATGACGCCAGCACGGTGGCCACGCTGATGGCCGAGGCCGAACAACAAGGCTCTGACGGCCACGGCGCCATCCGCCTGGCGCCCTACCTCAAGCGCATCCAGGCCGGTGGCATCAACTTGCGGCCGAACATCCGCGTGGTCGAAGAACGCGCCGCCACCGCCTTGATCGACGGCGACAACGCCATGGGCCAACTGGTGATGACGAGGGCCTGCGCGCTGGCGGCCGAGAAAGCGCGCGTGGCCGGCATTGGCTGGGTTGGCACGCGGCTGAGCAACCACGCCGGGCCGGCCTCAGTCTACGCACGTAAAGCGTTAGCACAGGACATGATCGGCCTGTACTTTGCGGTGGGCAACGCCAACCACCTGCCACCCTGGGGTGGGCTGGAGATGCTGCTGTCGACCAACCCCATCGCCGTGGCCGTGCCGACGCTGAACGAGGTGCCGGTGCTGCTGGACATGGCCACCACGGTGGCGGCCTACGGCAAGGTCAAGGCCAAAGCGCAGCGTGGCGAGTTGATGCCCGAAGGCTGGATGATCGACCGCGAGGGCAAACCGCTGCTCGACCCGAACCGCGCCGGCGAAGGCTTCCTGCTGCCCATCGGCGGCTACAAAGGTTATGGCCTGTCGCTCATCGTTGGCTTGCTTGCCGGCAGCTTGAACGGCGCGGCGATGGGCCGCGAAGTGATCGACTTCAACGCCGACTTCCAAAGCACCACCAACACCGGCCAGGCCATCGTCATGATCGACCTGAAAGCCTTCGGTGACGTCACCGCGTTCAAGCAACGTGTCGACGTGGTGGTGCGTGATTTGCGCAGCAGCCAGCGTATGCCCGGCGTCGAGCGCATCTGGCTGCCTGGCGAACAAAGCCACGCCAAACGCCAGGCCGCCGCGCGTGACGGTCTGCGGCTACCAGCCTCACTGCGCAAGACGCTGGACGAGGTGGCGCAACAACTCAACATCACGCCACTGGGCGAGGAAAACACATGAAACTAACGCAATGGATGAGTGGCTTTGCGCTGTGCCTGCCAATGCTGGCGCAGTTACAAGCACAGGCACAAGGCAACTACCCGAACAAGCCCATCCGCATGATCGTGCCGCTGGCCGCAGGCAGTGCGGTCGACGTCGCCGCGCGCATCGTGGCGCAGAAGATGGGCGCCAACATGGGCCAGGCCATCGTGGTCGAGAACATCGTCGGCGCGGCAGGCATCGTGGGCGCTGATCGGGTGGCCAAGGCCGCCCCCGACGGCTACACGATTGGCGGCTTCAACGACAGCATCATGACCATGGTGCCCGCGCTGCAAGCCAAGATACCCTGGGACATCGTGCGCGACTTTGCACCCGTCTCACTGGTGGCCACGGTGGAATGGGGCCTGGTCGCGCACCCCGGCGCGGCCTTCAACACGGCGGCCGCTTTGATCCAGGCCGCGCGCGCCGCGCCGGACAAGATCGACTACGGCTCGGGCGGCATCGGCAGCCCGCAGCACATCGCCATGGCGCTCTTCGCCGCCGAAGCCGGGGTGCAACTCAACCACGTGCCCTACAAAGGCGCGACGCAGGCCGGTATCGGCGTGGCCGCTGGCGAAGTGGCGGTGGCCTTCCAGGGCCTGGCCACCGTCAATGGCCTGATCAAAGCCCAGCGCGTCAAGCTCATGGCGGTGAGCACGCCCAGGCGGCTGCCGCAGTACCCCGATGCGCCGACGGTCAGCGAGTCGGGCCTGGCCGGCTTCGAATTCAACTCCTGGTTTGCCATGCTGGCGCCTGCCGGCACGCCGGCCGACATCGTGGCGCGGCTGCACGCGGAAGTGACCAATGCGCTGGCCGACGCGCAAGTGCGCGAGCAGCTGGTCGCGCAGGGCTTGACACCGCGCGGCCTGAGCCCCGACGAGCTGGGCAGCGCCACCAAAGCGCAGCTGGCCAAGTACGCGGCCTTGATCAAGAAGGCCGGCATCAAGGCCGAGTGATTTTGAAGGTAAGTCAACACACCTTAAACGTTAGGTTTTCAACCACCGCAAGGAGACTGAGATGAGCTGGCTATCACCCGACGACATGAAGCAGCTGTCTTCCGCCGAGTCAGCGTTCGCGTCACCCATTCCCGTGCGGCCGGTGTCGTCCGACGAATTCATGCCGGCGCCGCAGTCACCGCGCCAGGCCATGTTCGAGAAGCGCGTGAAGGCCATCGGCAGCGCGTTGGCCAAGAAGCAGGGCCTGAGCCGGCGCAAGTTTTTCCAGACGCCCGCAGGCATGGCTGCCGCCTTCATGGCCATGAACGAAACCTTCGGCACGCTCTTCGGCGTTCACGAGGCCGAGGCGCAAACGCCAGCGCTCGCCAACGAGCGTGCCAAGGCACTGTCGGGCCAGTTCATCATGGACATGCACACCCACTTCCTGCGCCCGGGCACGCGCATCATGGGTTTCGTGGCGCAGCGCAATGCCGTGGGCCGCATGGGCTGGAACCCAGCGCTGGCGCAGAAGGAACAGACCATCGACGACTTGATGTTCCAGAACTACATCAAGGAGATCTACCTCGACAGCGACACCAAGGTCGCCTGCATCAGCGGCGCGCCGTCCGAGATCCCCGAAGACTGGTTCCTGACCAACAAGATGAAGGCCGACGCGCGTGCACAGGTCAACGCCATTGCCGGCACGCGGCGCATGTTCAGCCATGCCATCTTCACGCCGGGTTACGACGGCTGGCTCGACGCCATCGACCGCGACATCGAAGTCTTGAAGCCAGATTCGATGAAGGGCTACACCATCGGCGACAACAGCCACAAACAGCTGAGCAAACACCCCTGGCATCTGGACGACGAGAAGCTCGTCTACCCGGCCTACGCCAAGTTCCTCAAGGCCGGCATCAAGAACGTCTGCGTGCACAAGGGCCTGTTCCCTGAATCGGTGGCGCAGCGCTTCCCGCACCTGCTGCCGTACTGCGATGTGCGTGACGTGGCCAAGGCCGCCAAGGACTGGCCGCAGCTGAACTTCATCGTTTACCACGGTGGCTACCGCTACGCCGGTGGTGGCCGCGCCGAAGACGCATGGCAGCAATTCGAGCGCACCGGCCGCATCGACTGGATCAGCGACCTCGCCGACATCCCCGTCAAACACGGCGTGACTAACGTTTATGCGGATGTGGGCCAGCTCTTCGCGCAGACCACCATGGCCGAGCCGCGCCTGGCCGCCGTGATGATGGGCCAGCTCATCAAGGGCATGGGTGCCGACCACGTGTGCTGGGGCACCGACGCCATCTGGACCGGCTCACCCCAGTGGCAAATCGAAGCATTGCGCCGGCTGGAAATCCCCGAAGCGCTGCGCCAGAAGTACGGCTACGCGCCGCTTGGCGCTGCCGACGGGCCGGTGAAGAGCGCCATCTTCGGCGACAACAACGCACGCATTTACAACGTCAAGCCCTCACTGCGTGCGGAGCTTGAGACCGACAAGTTGGCCGAGTACAAAACGCTTTACGCCAAGCACGGCGCGGGGCGCACGAACTTGGCTTATGGGTATGTGCGTAGGCATTCGTAGGCGCGGGTCGGGTCAGTCTCTCGCCAACGCGTCGATGATCGGGCAGGCAGCCACCCCGTCGCCCGCATCACATTGCCGCACCAGCTCGCCGAGCGCGTCGCGCATGGCCACCAGGTCAGCCAGTTTGAGCTCGATCAGCGCCAGCTTTCGGGCCGCAGTCGTGCGCGTCTCGATGCAAGCGCCTGCCTCGTCCAGCGTGAGCAATCCGCCCACCTCCGACAGCGTGAAACCCAGCGCCTGCGCGCGCTTGATGAAGCGCAGCCGCTTGGCCGTCTGCGCCGAATAGCGTCTGTGGCCGCCATCCGGCTTGGCAGGCTCGTCCAGCAGCCCACGGCGCTGGTAGTAGCGGATGGTCTCAACGCTCGCCCCGGCTGCCTGGGCCAGCTTGCCGATCGTCAATTCACCTGCCATCACGTTCCCCTTGACTCCGTACCACGGTACGGACCCTAGAGTACGCGCCGGGCAGTTCGATTTGAAAGGGTTCTGTGGCACGTATCGATGGCAATGTTTCACTGATCGCCGGCGCGCTGGCGGCGATCGGGGCGTCCCTGTGTTGTGTGGGCCCGCTCGTGCTGCTGACGCTGGGTGTCGGCGGCGTCTGGATCGGCAACCTGTCGGCGATGGAGCCCTATCGCCCGCTTTTCATTGCGCTGACGCTGCTGTTTCTCGGCCTGGCGTTTCGCAGGGTCTATCTCGTGCCCCAGGTCTGCGCGCCCGGCACGCCCTGCGCCGACCCGCGCACGCTGGTGCGCCAGCGCGCGAGCTTTTGGATCGTCACGGTGTCGCTGCTTGCGCTGCTCGCCGTGCCGCTGTTGGCGCCGCTGTTTTACTGAAGGAAAACCGATGCGCCACCTTGTGCTTTGCGTGCTGCTCGCCATGCCTGTTGCGGCGCTGTCTGCGACGCCGCAGGCCGTCACGCTCGATGTGCAGAACATGAGCTGTGCCACCTGCCCCATCGTTGTGAAGAAGTCGCTCGAACGCGTCACCGGCGTCACTGCGGTCAAGGTCGACTTCGACAAGAAGTCGGCCGTCGTCACCTACGACCCGGACAAGGCATCGCCCGAGGCCCTGACCAGGGCGACGCACAACGCCGGCTTTGCCTCGACGATGCGCAAGTAGCGCCCTCATGACGACCCTGCAACTTGAGTCCGTGCTGACCTGCCCGCGTTGCGGCCATGCCAGGCCAGAGCAGATGCCGACGGATGCCTGCCAGTTCTTCTATCAATGCACGAAATGCGAGGTCGTGCTCAGGCCGAATTCGGGCGACTGTTGTGTGTTCTGTTCATTCGGCACCGTCAAGTGCCCGCCGATCCAGGCCGAAGGCGGTTGCTGCGGCTAGGCGCTGCACCGTGCCGTTTCTGCGCACTGAGTAGGTCGGTCGACCACCCCACCATTTGAGAGTTAGCGCCCCCGCCGCACCTGCGCCAGCGGCCGCTTGCCCTTGAGCTGGCGCTCGATGCCGTCGTTCAGCGCACCACGCAGCGCGATGACTTCTTCAACGTGGCCGTAGGCGCCGGGGAAGCGCAGGTCCAGCCATAGCCACAGCGTGCAGGCGCGCAGGGCTTGCTCCATGCGTTCCAGGCGGCTGTGGCCGTCGACCTCGTCCAAAAACCAGGGCTTGCCGGCGCGGCCGGTTTGCGCGTGGCGGCTGCTCCAGTCCAGGAACTCTTGCAGCTGCGTGTCGGTGCGTGTGTCGACGGGTGCTTGCGCGTAGATGAAGCGCTCTTTGAGCGTGAGGCGGGCGGCACTTTGGTCGAGCTGCTCGGCCAGCTCCAGCATCTGCTCAAGTTCGGCCACGGCGAAGTGGGCGTCGTCGAGCTTGAGCTGGCCGACAAACACGTCGAGCACCGCGCGCAGTTTGCGCAGGTTCAAACGCGCGGCGATGGTGTCGATGTGCCAGCCATTGGGGGCCACCGGCGCCTTGAAGTTGTGCGGCGCGCTCGGCGCCTTGGGCAATAACTCTTTAAGTACGCGCAGCGCGCTGGGCTCGGCATCCTTGAGGACGCCGACAAATCCCTCTTCATGCAGGCCGTAACGCCCGGCGCGGCCGGCGATCTGGTGCACTTCGGATTCACCCAGCGTGCGGTCGGTCTGGCCGTCGAACTTGGTCAGCGTGCTGAAGAGCACACGGCGTATGGGCAGGTTCAAGCCCATGCCGATGGCGTCGGTGGCCACCAGGATGTGCGACTCGCCGCTGGCGAAACGCTCGGCCTCGCGGCGGCGCACTTCGGGCGGCAGCGCGCCGTAAATCACCGACACCGGGTGGCCACCGGCCGCGATGGCGTCGCGCAGCTTGAGCACGTCGCGCCGGCTGAAGGCCACCACCGCGTCGCCCAGTTGCAGCTGATGCATAGGCACGGCCGCCGGCAACAAGGTCACATGCTGCATGCGCTCGAAGTGGCGCACCTCGCAGCGTTCACCGCACAGGCCGAGCAGGTTTTCGATCGCCGCCACGGCGTAGGCCGAGCAGATGATGATGACTTCGTTGGCCGGCACGGCGACGATGGCTTGCGTCCAGGCCCAACCGCGCGAGTTGTCGAAGATCATCTGCGCTTCGTCGATCACCGCCACGTCAATGGGCGTGTTGGTCGAGACCATCTCGATGGTGCTGCTGACGACGCGCGCGCCTTCCGCGGGCACGTTCTCTTCGCCTGTTAGCAGCGAGCACGGCACGCCGCGCGCCAGCAGGCGGTCGCGGCCTTCGAGGGCCAGCAAACGCAGGGGTGCGAGGTAGGCGCCGTCCAGCGCCTGGGCCAGTCGCTCGAAGGCGGCGTGCGTCTTGCCGCTGTTGGGCGGGCCGACGTAGAGCGTGACGCTGCGCTGCAAACGCCGCGCTTTCTCGAAGGTGTCGGGGTAGCCCTGGAAGGCCAGCTCGTGGTTCAGGCCGTCAAGCGCATCGAGCTCGGCGACGGTGTGCTCCCAGCGGTCTTGCGCGCGCGAGCAAGCCGCTTTGAGCTCCGTCAAGGTCTGCGGCGTGGCGCACTCGGATTGCAGGCGTGGCAGCAGCGCGCCTAGATGGCGTGCGCTGTTCGAATGGCTGCGCGCGATCAAGCCTTCCAGGTGCGCCGCCATCTCGGCCGCGTGGGCATACGCCGGCACGGGCCCCAGCGCCTGGCGCAGCGTGGCCATGTCGCCATCGCGAAAAAAGGCCCACACGGGCGCGGCGTCTTGTGGCACGTGAAACCACACCGGCAGCTGCCAGCCGGGCTCGGAAAGCTTGAGCTCATGCGCGACGCGGCGTAACCACTGGCCGGCATGGCGCGTGATGCCCAGCGCGTCGAGTGCGGCGCGGCGCTCCAGCATCAAAGGCCGCCCTTGCGGGCCGGCGCCGATGGCGTCAAGGTGCGCCAGCGCGCTGTCCATCAACTCGGGCGCGATCCAGCGGCTGGGGCGCTGGCCGGCGGCCGGGCGTTGCAGCAGCACCAGGCCCAGCTTGTCGAGGTGATCTTCGAAGTGCGCCGCGCCTTCTTCAAGATAGTCCGCAGGCTTCACCACCTGGGGCAACTGGTAGGCCGCTTGCTTGATGCGGTTGAGCGCGGTTTTGTCGATGTGCGCGGGCACGCGGCTGGCGTGGCGGGGCTGGGGCAGGGTGAGTGTTTGGGGCATGTGGGGCCGGAGTGTCGCAGCCTCTTGATAATCACCCATGAGCGCAAACGAGACGACGTCCTTCAACAGCCTGCCGCTGCCCCCGGCCACGCTGGAAAACCTGCAACGCCTGGGCTACACCAGCATGACGCCGATCCAGGCCGCCGCGCTGCCGCTGGCGCTGGCCGGGCATGACCTCATCGC
>JANOJR010000575.1:0-3198 GCA_031418855.1 Rubrivivax sp. | reverse complement strand
GGGCGCGCAAAATGTACCGCAGCCACACTGCCGAACCGGAGCCGTGCCTTGCCCTCGACCTTGACCAACATCGATACCGACATCGACATCCCCAGCCTGAACGCGATCCGCGCCAACCGCGCGCGCCTGGGCACACGCATCGTCACCACACCGATTCGGCTGCTCGTGCATGACGAGCTGGCGGCGGCGGTGGGTGCGGCCACGCAGGTCTGGCTCAAGGAAGAGCTTTTCCAGCGCACCGGCAGCTTCAAGCCGCGCGGCGCGCTCACCGTCATGCTGGACCTGGACGCGGCAGCGCTCAAGCGAGGCGTCACCGGTGTCTCAGCCGGCAACCACGCCATCTCACTGGCCTGGTGCGCGCGCCTGCTGGGCAGCAGCGCCAAGGTGGTGATGCCACAAAGCGCCAACCCCTACCGCGTGCAGATGTGCCGCGACATGGGCGCCGAAGTTGTGCTGGTGGCTAACGTTCATGATGCGTTCACACGCGTGCGTGAGATCGAGGCCAGCGAAGGCCGCGTTTTTGTGCATCCCTTCGAAGGCCCGAAGACGGCGCTGGGCACGGCCACCTTGGGGCTGGAATTCATCGAACAGGTTCGCGCCGCGGGCAGCGAGCTCGACGCGCTGATCGTGGCCGCTGGCGGCGGTGGCCTCACCGGCGGTGTGGCCTGCGCGGTCAAGCAACTCAGCCCTTCCACGGCCGTCTACGTCGTCGAGCCCGAGGGCGCCGACAGCCTGAGCCGCAGCTTCAAGGCGGGCTCGCCGCAGGCGCTGGAGCGCGTCGACACCATCGCCGACTCACTCGGTTCACCACGCTGCGAGCCCTATTCGTTTGCGCTGAACCAGCGTTTCGTCGACGAAGTGGTGCTGGTGAGTGACGTGCAAATCCGCGACGCCATGCGCTTGACCTTCAGCGCCGCCAAGCTCGCGGTTGAGCCCGCAGGGGCTGCCGCCTTGGCCGCGCTGATGTTCCCGCTGCGCGCACGGCTTGAAGGCCAACGCGTCGGGCTGGTGGTGTGCGGCGCGAACATTGACGCGGCCACGTTTGCGAAGCATTTGCTGGGCTGACGCCAAGCTTCTCAGCCTCTCAGCCGCGCACGATCCCGTCTGCACACAGCGCGATGATCTGCGCTTCGTCGTAGCCCAGCTCGTGCAGCAAAGCACGGCTGTGCTCGCCCAGCGAGGGCGGCCCAAGGCGCACGCCCAGACGCACGCCGTCGATGGCCAAGGGCAAGAGTGCCGTGCGTGTCTCGACGGCGCGGGCGGCAGCGCTGGCGTCGGCGGGGATGTGCATGGGCGCCAGGCCGCCGGTGGCGTTCAGGTGCGGGTCGTCAAAGAGATCTTGCGGCCGTGTGATCGGCGCGAAGGGCAGGCCCACACGCTCAAACCGCGCCGAGAGCTCGGCGGCCGCAAACGGCGCCAGGCGCTCGCGCAGCAGCGGAATCATCCAGTCGCGGGCCAGCACACGTTGGTTGTTAGACGTCAAACGCGCATCGACTTTGAGATCGGCAAAACTGAACTCGGCGCAGAAGATGGCCCATTGCGTGTCGCTCACGGCGGCGAGGAAAATTTGCTCGTCGTCTTTGACGGTGAAGACGTCGTACACCGCCCAGGCACTGATGCGGCTGGGCATGGGCGCGGCGGGCTTGCCCGTCACCGCGAACTGCATCATGTGCTGCGCCACCAGGAAGACGTTGTTCTCAAAGAGTGCGCTTTGCACTTCGCCGCCTTTGCCTGTGGTGTCACGACGGCGCAGCGCGGCCAGCACGCCGATAGCGCCGAACATGCCGCCCATGATGTCGTTGACGCTGGTGCCTGCGCGCAGCGGGCGGCCTTCGGGCCCGGTCATGTAGGCCAGGCCACCCATCATCTGCACCACTTCGTCGAGTGCGGTACGGTGGTCGTAAGGGCCCGGCAAGAAGCCTTTGTGCGAGACGTAGATGAGGCCCGGGTTGAGCGCGGCGAGTGCCCCCGCGCCCAGGCCCAGTTTGTCCATGGTGCCGCTCTTGAAATTCTCGCTGAAGACGTCGGCGCCGGCCACCAGCTTCAAGACGATCTCGCGGCCGCGCGGGTCTTTGACGTCGACCGCGATGCTCTTTTTGTTGCGGTTGAACATGGCGAAGAAACCTGCGCCCGAGCCCAGCAATTTGCGCGTGTTGTCGCCGGCAATGGGCTCGACCTTGATGACCTCGGCGCCCAGGTCGGCGAGGATCATCCCGCAGGTCGGACCCATCACCATGTGGGTGAATTCGACGACCTTCAGGCCCGCCAGGGGCAGCGGCTCAGACATGGGCTGACGCCTGCGTGAAGCCCTTGGGCAAGCCCGCTTCCGGCGTCATGCCGTAGAGCGGCTCGCTGGGCAGCCCGGCGCGCAGCGGCTCACGTGCAGCCATCAGCTTGTTGAGATTCACGCCCGTCCTGACACCCATGGCTTCGAACATGAACACCAGGTCTTCGGTGACGACGTTGCCCGACGCACCCGGCGCGTAAGGGCAGCCGCCCAGGCCGCCCAGCGACGAATCAAACGTGCGCACGCCGACATCAAACGCCGCCAGGCAATTGGCCAGCCCCAGGCCGCGTGTGTTGTGCATGTGCGCCGCACCCGCCTTGCCGCCGATGGCCGCTTGCAGGCGATTGAAGAGGCGGCGCACCTGCGCCGGGTTGGCCATGCCGGTGGTGTCGGACAGGCCCGACTCGTCCACACCCGCCGCCACCACCTGCTCGGCCAGCCAGATGACGTCGTCTTCGGGCACGGCACCCTGGATCGTGCAACCAAAGGCCGTGGCCATGCCGGCTTCGATCTTCACGCTGGGTGCGACCTCGTTGCGCAGCGCCACGATGTTGCGCACTTCGTCGACCATCTGCTCCCGCGTCATTCGAACGTTAGCCAGCGAATGCGCAGCGCTCGCCGAGACCGGCACCGAGATCTTGTGCACGCCCGCTGCAAACGCCGCTTGCGCGCCACGCAGGTTGGGCACCAGCGCCATCACGGTGATGCCGGGGTGCGTGAGCGCATGGCGCACGACCTCGGCGGCGTCGGCCATTTGCGGCAACAGCCGTGCGGGCACGAATGACGCCACTTCGATTTCGCGGATACCCGCCGCCACCAGGGCGTCGATCCAGGCGCACTTGGCGGCCGTGGGCATGATGGCCTTGACACTTTGCAAGCCGTCGCGCGGGCCGACTTCGCTGATGAGGATG
>JANOJR010000574.1:0-2130 GCA_031418855.1 Rubrivivax sp. | reverse complement strand
AACTGCTGGCCGCGCTGGCGTTGCACAAGCTCGACCTCGTGCTGGCCGACCGTCCGCTCTCGCGCGGCGTTAGCGTGAAAGCCTTCAACCACGCGCTGGGCTCGTCGACGGTGAGTTTTCTGGCCGCGCCGGCTTTGGCGCACAGCTTGCGGGGTGCGTTTCCGCAGTGCCTGAGCGGCGCGCCGATGCTGCTGCCGGGTGCGGGCTCGTCGCTGCGTGGCCAGATCGACGCCTGGCTCATACGCCACCAGCTGCACCCGCGGGTGGTGGGCGAGTTCGACGACGGCGCGCTGCTTAAAGCGTTCGGCCGCGAAGGCCGTGGTGTGCTGATGGCGCCCACGGCGTTGGAGCAAGACATCGCCAAGCAATACCAGCTCAAGGTCGTGGGCCGTAGCGATGAGCTGATGGAGCAGTTTGTGGCCATCTCTGTCGAGCGCCGTGTCACCCACCCTTGCGTGTTAGCCATCACCGACGCGGCGCGCGGGGCGCTGTTTTCGTAAGCTGCGGCTGTGCCCGACACCCGCACCGCCACCGCTGCCCCCGCCGACTCGCCGCCGCTGCGCCTGGCCGGCGCACCGTGTTGCCAAGCGCATGCACTGGCCACGCAAGACGCCTTGCTATTGGCTTGGCTGGCGGTGCAAGGTGCCACGCCGCGCGAGCGCTTGGCGGCGCTGCTGTGGCCCGACAGCGAACCCGAGGCCGCGCGCAACGCCTTGCGCCAGCGGCTCTTTCGTTTGAAGAAACTGGTCGGCCGTGAGCTCGTTGGCGGCAGCGTGTTGTTGGGCTTGGCCGACGACGTCAGGCACGACCTTGCCGACGCGCCTACGCTGCTGGGCGCGCTGCACGTGCAGGGCTACCCCGAGTTGGAGGCCTGGTTGGCGGCCGAGCGCCAGCGCCGGCGCACCGTGCAGCGCAGCGCGCTTGAAGCGCAAGTGGCCGCGCTCGAAGCGCAGGGTGACGCCAGCGCCGCGCTGCCACTGGCGCTGGCCTTGCGCGAGCTCGAGCCGTTGTCGGAAGACGCGCACCGGCGTGTCATGCGGCTGCACTACCTGCGCGGCGACCGCGCTGGCGCGCTGCTCGCGTTTGACGCCTGCGAGGCCCTGCTCAAGCACGAAGTCGGCACGACGCCGGGGACTGAGACGCTGGCGCTGCTGCGCACCATCGACGAAGGCACACGCGCCATTGACGCGCACACGTCGAGCGTTAGCGATGACCCGCCACACCTGCCACAAGCGCCGCCACCACGCAGCCACAGCCTGCCCGTGACGCTGCTGCGCCCGCCGCGGCTGATCGGTCGCGAGACCGAGCTGGCGCTGCTGCGCCGCGGCTGGCATGCCGGCGCGGTGGTGCTGGTGCAGGGCGAAGCCGGCATGGGCAAGTCGCGCCTGCTGCAAACCCTGGCCAGCCTCGCGCCCGCACTGGTGATGGCCGCCGGGCGCCCCGGTGACGCGCTGGTGCCTTATGCCAGCATGGCCAGGCTCTTGCACGCCGTCGTCGCGCGGCTGCCGGCGCCGCTGCCCGCCGCGCTGCGCCGTCGCCTGGCGCCGCTCTTGCCGACGCTCTTGCCGACGCTGGACCTAGACGCCGGTATGCGCCGCACGGCGCATGGCACGCCCATGTTGGGCCCCGTGCAGGAGCTGCTGGCGCGCGCCAACGAGCATGTTGACGGCCTGGTGCTTGACGACGTGCACTTCGCCGACGGCGCCAGTGTTGAGCTGCTGCAGGCCCTGCTGACCGCGCCGCGCCAGACGCACACCTTTCGCTGGTGCCTGGGCCTGCGCCCACCCGAGCCGCTGTCGCGCCAGCACGCGCTGCAGGGCGCGCTGGCCAGCGCCGGGCCGCTCACACGTGTGAGCCTGGCCGCGCTGGACGTGGCGCAGATGGCCGAGCTTATCGACTCACTGCACCTGCACGGCGTGCACGGTGCGGCGCTGGCGCCCAGCCTGCGCCAGCGCAGCGGCGGCAACCCACTCTTCGCGTTGGAAACACTCAACCTAAAAACAGCAGCTACCCGGTCGCGGCGAGCGCCGCAGGCGGGATAGGCAGTGCCATTTGACCGACGATGCGTTGGCAGATGTAGCCCACAAGCGCACGCCAGCGGTCAAGCTTTGGCAACTGCTCCGCAGCGCG
>JANOJR010000573.1:0-1524 GCA_031418855.1 Rubrivivax sp. | reverse complement strand
GGCAGCGCCTGCGCGCGCTTCACCGCCAGGATCATCTTGTTCTTGCTGGTGTGCTCCAAGCTCACGAACTCGAACACCTGGGTGTCGTAGCCGTGGGCTTGCAGCAAGAGCGCGCGCAGGCTGTCGGTCAGCATCTCGGCTTCCTGCCCGAGGTGGATGCCGTGTTGCAGCATCGGCGCCAGCAGCGCCGGCACCTTCATCTGCGGACGCACTTGTTTGTGGCAGCAGGGTGAGCAAGTGATCAGCGACGCGCCCGAGCGGATGCCGAGGTGGATGGCATGGTCGGTGGCGGTGTCGCAGGCGTGCAGGGCGATCATGATGTCCAGCGGCTGCGCGGCGCGCTCGCGCACATCGCCCTGCTCGAAGTGCAGGCCGCGCAGGCCCAGGCGATCGGCAGCTGCGTTGCACAGGTCCACCATATCGCGCCGCAGCTCGACACCGGTGACCTCGGCCTCGCGGCCCAGCGTGTGGCGCAGGTGGTGGTGCACCGCAAAGGTGAGGTAGCCCTTACCGCTGCCGAAATCGGCGACACGAATCAGGCCCTGGGCCTGAAGCGGCGAGGCTTGCAGCGCATGGTCCAGAACCTCGACGAACTTGTTGATCTGCTTCCACTTGCGCGCCATCGCCGGCACCAGCTCGCCACTGGCCGTGGTGACGCCGAGCGCGGCAAGGAAAGGCGTGCTCGGCAGCAAGTAGCGCTGCTTCTCGCGGTTGTGCCCATGCGGCGCCGCAGCGTCGCGGGTGTTGGCCTGCTGGTGCAGGCTGGCCTTGCCCTTCTTGCTGATGCGCAGCTCAAGGTCTTCGCCGGCGGCCAGCAGGTGGGCGTGGCGAAAGCCCGACCCGATGAGCTCGCGCAAGGTTGCGGTGGCCTCGTTGATGGGTTGATTGCGCGTGATGTCGCGCGTGCGGTGGCTGTAGACCAAGCTCAGGTGCGGCTCGTCACGCAGCAAGAGCGGGCGCGCTGTGACGCGCACAAGGTCGGCCTGCGGCCCCTCGTACTTGGCGAGCACGACCCGCTCCAGGCTGTGCTGCGCCAAGTGTTCGGTCATACGCGCGAAGAAGCGATCAACGGGCGCAGAAAGCGGTTCAACGGACACGATGTCGAGGCTCGGGGGATGGATGCAAGCTGCAGAGGGTTCAATGAACAAGCTCGCTTTCATTCTCGCAGGCGGGGTCCTCGGTCTGCGGAGACCGTTCGGGACGAGAGACAAGCGTCGCGCAAGGGGTGCGCGGCACTCACGCAGGCGCTGGGCAGCGTGGCGTCGCTGGTTTGGGCGAAGTCCGCGGCGTTGCACAGGGCACTCGACGGCCTGCGCGAGCAAGGCCGGGCCCAGGCGGGCGCAGCGGTTCGGATTGCTCGCCCCGCCCTGCGGCCGGGGTCCCCGGCGCTGCGCGGCCCTGAGGTCGCGCCGGACAACTCGCTCCACTCCCTTCGGTCGTTATGCTTGTATGGTTCGGGCGCTCAAACACGTCCGGCGGTCTAGATGACGAAGCGCGTGCGTACACGCGCCGACCCCAGGGCCT
>JANOJR010000572.1:0-1875 GCA_031418855.1 Rubrivivax sp. | reverse complement strand
TCGTGGTGGATGGTGTGGCTTGATGAAGCGCGTTGGCCGTCGCCTTGACGTTGCGCTGGCGGCGCAGGCCGACGGCGAACTGCTGAGAGCCGGTGCACGCTTCTCGGAAGCCCTGGCGGCCATGGGCACCCAGACCTTCATCGTCAAGGGCTTGTATCGATTCAAGAGCCAAGAAGCGGCCAATCAGCACCAGCTCGAATGCATCGCGCGCGGACTCGCCGCTCGCGCGATACGTGCCGGGTGAGTTCGCATAAACGCTGCTGATGTCTGAGTTCAGCCGCCCTGCAACGCTGCAAGACCTTAAGCAACTGCTGCAAGCGCTGCACGACCATGGGGCCGACTACCTGTTGATCGGCGGCTACGCGCTCGCCGCGCATGGTTATCAGCGTGCCACCACGCACATCGACTTGCTGGTGCCGGCCCACGCCGCCGCAGGCGTGAAACTTCGTGAAGCCTTGCTGACCTTGCCCGATCGTGCGGCGGCCGACATGGAACCAGCCTGGCTCGAAGAGGGCGACAACATCCGCGTGGCGGACGCCTTTGTGGTTGATGTGATGGTCAATGCCAATGGCCACAGCTACGAGTCGTTGCTCGCGCATGAACAGCGGCTCGATCTCGAAGGTGTGCCGGTGCGCACGCTTGACCTTGCTGGCCTGTTGCTGACCAAACAAACACAACGCGACAAGGACGTGGGCGACCGCGCGGTGCTTGAGCGCGCCATCGACGAGCTGTCGCACATCGACAAAGAGCATGGTTGATGAGCACCACTAAACTTCGCTGAATCCAAGCAACACTTCAGAAAGCCCACCCTCCCATGAGCGCCATCGTCGACATCGTCGGCCGAGAAATCCTCGACAGCCGCGGCAACCCCACCATTGAATGCGACGTGCTGCTAGAGAGCGGCACCATGGGCCGCGCCGCCGTGCCCAGTGGTGCCTCGACCGGCAGCCGCGAAGCCATCGAGCTGCGTGACGGCGACATGGCACGCTATGGCGGCAAGGGCGTGCTGCGCGCCGTGCAGCACATCAACACCGAGATCAGCGAGTCGGTGCTGGGGCTGGACGCGTCTGAGCAAGCCTTCCTCGACAAGACCATGATCGACCTCGACGGCAGCGACAACAAAAGCCGCTTGGGTGCCAACGCCACGCTGGCGGTGAGCATGGCCGTGGCGCGCGCGGCGGCCGAAGAAAGTGGCTTGCCGCTGTACCGCTACTTCGGCGGCATGAACGCCAAAGAGCTGCCGGTGCCGATGATGAACGTCATCAACGGCGGCGCGCACGCCAACAACAACCTCGACCTGCAAGAGCTGATGATCATCCCGGTGGGCGCACCGAGTTTTCGCGAGGCCGTGCGTTATGGCGCCGAGGTCTTTCATGCGCTCAAAAAGATCATCGACGCCAAAGGCATGCCGACTTCGGTGGGCGACGAAGGTGGCTTCGCGCCGAACGTGGCGAGCCACGAAGCGGCGATCCAGCTGATCCTGGAAGCCATCGACAAGGCCGGCTACACCGCAGGCGAGCAAATCGCCATCGGACTGGACTGCGCCGCCAGCGAGTTCTACAAGGACGGCAAGTACGTGCTCGGCAGCGAAGGCCTCAGCCTCAGCGCGCCCGAGTGGACCGACATCCTGGCCACCTGGGTCGACAAGTACCCCATCATCAGCATCGAAGACGGCATGCATGAAGGCGACTGGGACGGCTGGAAGCACTTGGCCGAACGCCTGGGCAAAAAGGTTCAGCTGGTGGGCGACGACCTTTTCGTCACCAACACCAAGATCCTGGAGCGCGGCATCCGCGAAGGGGTGGCCAACTCCATCCTGATCAAGATCAACCAGATCGGCACCCTGACCGAGACCTTTGCGGCCATCGAGATGGC
>JANOJR010000571.1:0-7355 GCA_031418855.1 Rubrivivax sp. | reverse complement strand
CGGGCGGGCCAGGGTGTCGACCGTGCGCAGCGAACGCGTGAGCGTTTGCGCCACGTGGCACAGCAGGCGGTCACCGACCTCGTGGCCAAGGCTGTCGTTGACGACCTTGAAGCGGTCGAGGTCGAGAAACATCAACGCCATTGGCTGGTTCGAGCGCTGCGAGCGCTGCATGGCCTGCGCCAGCCGGTCGCGAAACAGCGCCCGGTTTGGCAAGCCGGTCAAGCTGTCAAAGTTGGCCAGGAACTTGAGCTGGTCTTGCGCGTGCTTGCGCTCCGAGAGATCACGCAATCTGACGATGTCGTGGCGCTTGCCGCCACGGTGCACCTGGTGCAGCTCGACTTCGACGGCAATCGCCGGCGCACCAGGGCGTTTGGCCTTGTGCTGGCCCGCGTTGAGCAAAAGGCCTTCGTGGTCGGCGCCTCGCCCGAGGGTTTCGATGTGATCGTGGATCGAGCTTCCCACCAGGCTGGCGGTATCGGCCGCCAGGAGCCGCTGGGCGGCGGGGTTGCACGACCGTACGCGGCCGTCAGCGCTGCAGATAATCAGAGCGTCGCCGCAGCCATCGAACAGGACCCGCAGCGTGCCCTCGGACTCAGCGCGCGCTTGCGCCATGTGCCGCTCCAGTGCCATGCGCCGCTCCAGTGCCATGCGCCGCCAACGCCCATGCAGCGCCACGATGAGCCCTGCGACGCCCAACACTGCGATGATCAGGATGTCCATGCCGCGCATGTCAGTGCAACACGCCGGTACGCGTCACAGAAGCCTGTGCCGGCACATCGTTGATTCGCGTCAGCTGCTGGCGCTCGAGCATCGAGCCGGCGTCCTGCGGCGACATTGGCCGCGCCAGAAGGTAGCCCTGGCCGCCAGTGCAGCCCATCTCGCGCAGTTGTTCGAGTTGCGCCTCGGTCTCGATGCCCTCGGCCACCACCGTCTTGCCCAAGGCACTGCCCAGCAGCACGATCGAGCGCACCACGGCAGCTTCGTTGGAGCCAACTTCAAGCGCGGCGACAAACGAGCGGTCGATCTTCAAGGTGTCGATGGGCAGCGTCGAGAGGTGGCTGAGCGACGAGTAGCCGGTGCCAAAGTCGTCGATGGCCAGCGCCACGCCCAGCCGGCGCAACTCGCGCAGCATGGGCATCGCGCCTTCCAGCCGCGTCATCAGGATGTTCTCGGTCAACTCCAGGCACAGGTGCTGTGGTTGCAACCCGGCTTCGACGATGGCCCGCGTGACGCGCGCCACGAGTGCGGCGTGCGCGATGTCGTGCCCGGAGATGTTGACGTTCATCGTCAGCTGCGCCAGCGCGGGGTCCAGCTGCTGCCACTGCCGCAGCTGGCGGCAGGCGCAGTGCAGCACGAAGTCCGTCAGCCGCAGCATGAGCCCGGCTTCTTCGGCGATAGGCAGGAAGGACGCCGGGCTGATGCTGCCGTCCAAGGGGTGCACCCAGCGCACCAGGGCTTCAAAGCCGCTGATGCTGCCGCTGGTCAAATCCATCAGCGGCTGGTAGGCCACCGAGAGTTGGCCTTCGTCGATGGCGCGGCGCAACTCGCCTTCGAGGCGCAGCCGATTCGCCACTTCCGTGTGCAGACTGGCGTCGAAGAGTTCGTAGCGTGCCTTGCCCCGGGCCTTGGCCTTGTACATCGCCGTGTCGGCGTCGCGCAGCACGTCCTCGGAGCTGGTGTAACCCAGGGCACTGAAGGTGATGCCGATGCTGGCGCTGGTCATGAGCTCGGTCTTCGCCACATGGAAGGGCTTGCGCATCGCGCCCATGATGCGTTCAGCCAGCGTCACCGCATAACGTTCATGTTCCAGGTGCTGCGCCAGCACGGCGAACTCGTCGCCGCCAAGCCTGGCCACAATGTCGTGCGGACGCAAACTCTCCTGAATGCGCCGCGAGACCTGCACCAGGAACTCGTCGCCCGCGCTGTGGCCCAGGCTGTCGTTGATGAGCTTGAAGCGGTCGAAGTCCAGGAACATCACCGCGAACGCGTCTTTGGGCTCGGCCATGGCACGCGCCACGGCCGCCGTCAAATGCTCATGAAAGCGCCGCCGGTTCGGCAGCCCGGTCAGGCTGTCGTGAAAGGCGATGTGGTGCAGCCCGGCCTCGGCCTTGCGCCGCGCCGTGATGTCCTGCACCTGCAGGATCAGGCAAGGCGCACTCGCGCCGGGCTCGGAGAAAAAGCTGCAATGGGCGGAAACCCAGACCGCCTCGCCTTCGCGGTGGCGGCAGCGCATCTCGAGCGCGAAGGCCTCGAAGCCGTCGCGCTGCACAGCCCCCAGTTGCTCGTCGAGCCGGCGGCGGTCTTCGTCCAGCACATGGTCCTGGAAACACTGCTGCACCAGGGCATCGTCGGGCCGCCCGAGCAGCAGGCGCAACGCCGGGTTGGCCTGCAGGATGCGGCCTTCGAACGACAGCAAGGCCATGCCGATGGACGCATGCGTGAAGGCACTGTGAAAGCGCCGCTCGCTGGCCTCGAGCTCGCGCACGTGGCGCTGCGCCAGTTCGCGCTCGCGCTCGGCCGCTTCGGCCCCAGCCACGCGTGCAACCTCGCTGGCCTCTTGCTGGCGAAAGAAGTAGTGCAGTGCAGCCAGCATCGTGGCCAGCAGCGGCACCATGGCCATCAGCACGCCGCTGCCCGATTGCAGGTAGGTCAGGTACAGCAGCACGGCGACGGCGGCGCTGCCGGCGAAGGCAATGCCGATCCAGCCAAACACGCCGAACAGGTCTGACCACTGCAAACGCTCGTTGCGCTTGAGGCGCGGCACGGCGGTGACGAGCAGGGTGTTGGCGACGAAGTAGCCCATCGCGAAGGCCATCATCGTGAAGATCAACAGCCCGGCCGAGCCGGCCACCTTCTCCAGCACCTGTTGCGCCACCGAGCCCACGCCGAACATCGCCAGCGCCGCCATCATCGGACTGACGATGCGGCTGCTGGTGCGTTTGGACGTGCGCCAGGAGCCGATCGCCGCCTCACCGGTGGCCGCCAACGTGGCGGCGGCCGGGCCGTGGATGAGCAGCAGCAGGAAGATGAAGATCTCGCCCGCCGCAAACGAATTCTTAGACTGGGGGATGCGCACCGGAAAGACGCCGGCCAGCATGGCGATGACGGTGCCCACAGCGATCTGCAGCCAGACGCCTAACGCCAGCGTGGCGACATGGTGCAGGGCTGTGGCCAGCGTCAGTGCGCCCAGCAGCACCACCGTCCACCAGTAGACCGTGGCCTTGCGGTTGTAGTCGGGCAGCAACGCAAGGTGCAGCCGCGCCCACCCGCGAAGGGGCGGTGCAGCCGTGGATACGCCGTCGGGGGCTTTCATCGATCGCTCTCCTGGGGCCTGGCCGCGTCGCAGACCTTGCGCGCGGCGTTCGGGCGCCTCAGACCTGATGTCGGCTGGATGCGCTGACTTCTTGAGCGCCGCAGGCCAGCAAGCCGTGACACCGGCACCAAAAAAATGGACAGCGGCCCGGCGAGTTCATCGCCGGGCCGTTGTGGTGGGCAAGCTGTGCTTGAGGCTTACTCGGCGAGGACCAGGCCTTCGCTGAGCACCAGGCCTTCACTCAGCACCAGGCCTTCGCTGAGCACCAGGCCTTCGCTGAGAACGAGGCCTTCGCTGAGCACCAGTCCTTCACTCAGCACCAGCCCTTCGCTGAGTACCAGACCTTCGCTGAGCACGAGGCCGGTGCCCAGCACCAGGCCGCTGCCGCTGACCAGCCAGCCCGACAGCGTGGTGTTGGGGATGAACACGCCGGTCTTGCCCGTCTTCGAGCTGGTGCCGGCCAGCGAGTTGGCGCTGACGACACCCGAAGTCAACAGGGTCTGGTTGGGCGCCGCCGTGTCGGTGAAGGTCTGCGGATAGGTGTTGCTCGTGATGCCCGTGCCCGACCACCACACGACCTTACGCTCACGGGCCACGTCGCCCGCCCAGGTGATGCGCGGGTTCCAGATCGGCTGGTACTTGTGGAACAGCGCCGACCCGCTGACGATGCGGTTGCCGCCGACGAAGACCATGCGCGACCACTGATTCGTCTCGCCATTGATCGCCGTCGATGTCGTCGGCATCGAGTTAGCGCTGTTGGCCCGCAGTTCGCTGCCGGCCGAGATGGTGCCGTCGACCACGCGTGTCCACAGGTCGGTACGCACATGCTTGGCCAACGCGATGGCACCGGCCACGTTGAGGCTGCCCGCGCCCTGCTGCAGCAGGTTGAAGTTGGCCAGCGGCTGGGCGCTGTACTGCAGCATGGCCTTGATCAGCGGCGGTGTCAGGCCGGGGTTGGCCTGCAGCATCAGCGCCACCGTGCCGGACACCGCGGGCGCGGCGATCGAGGTGCCGCTCATCAGCATCTGTGTCTCGCCGTAGGCCTGCGAGGCGCCGGTCGGCACCACCAGCTGACTGTTGAACATCGCTGCAAGAAAGTTGCGCGTGGGCGTGGTACTCGAGGCCGCCGTGGCCATCGCACCGACGATGGCGTTGCCCGGTGCCACCAGATCGGGCTTGAGCAGGTTGTCCTTGCGCACCACGCCGGTGGAATCGGTATAGCCACCGCGCGTCGGGCCGCGCGAGCTGAACATGTTGACCGTGTCGTCGCTGCGCAGGATGTTGCCTTTGGGATTCACCGAGCCGACGGTGATCACTGACGGGTCATTGCCCGGCGCGCCGATGGTGCCGTAGACCTCGGCCGTGACGAGCTGGCCGAAGTTGCCGGCCGCCACCACCACCGTGATGCCGGCGGCAGCCGCGCTGCGCACCGCCACGCACAGCGGGTCGGTCTGCCAGCTCTCGGTCGACGCGGCGGCCAGGCTGAGGTTCATGACCTTGATGTTGTAGGTCTTGGCGTTGTAGATCGCCCACTGGATGCCCTCGAGCGCATCGCTCACCGTACCGAAGCCCTGGTCGTTGAGCACCTTGACGTCGTAGATGTCGGCGTTGGGGGCGATGCCGGTGGTCTCGGGCGTGCCGCTGCCGTAGTACTTGGAGCGGCCCGCGGCCATCGACGCAACGTGCGTGCCGTGCCCGTAGCCGTCTTGCAACAGCGCCGTGCCGTTCTCGATCGCCGCGTCGTAGCTGGCCAGCGCCGCGCTGCCGGGCATCAGCGAGTTCGCGCTGTTGACCCCGGTGGCCCAGTTGGCCAACGTGGTGTTGAGCATGGTGACGTTTTTCTTCACGCGCGTCACGCCGCTGCCGTTGAGGAAGGCCTCGTGGGCGCGCATCACGCCCGAGTCGAGTACCGCGATGCCGACGCCGGTGCCGTCCAGCCCGGAGTAGCCGGTCTTGGTGATGCTGGTGCGCACATTGCTCGTTTCGACGCCGGTGATCCTCTCCAGCGTGCTGACGGTGCGCTGCGTGACGCGGTTGGGCGAGACACTCACGACATCGGCGCGCTTGCTCAGGTTATTCAATTGGTTCGCATTGAGCTGCACCGTGATGGAGCGCAGGCTGGGGAAGACGGCGTGCACCGAGCCGCCCATTTGCAGCACCTGGTTGCGAACGGCGGTCATCTGCAGGTCGGTGTCGTTGCTGACGACGATGGCCTGCACCGTGCGCCCGTTGCCGAGGTCACGCGACCATATGGGGCGCTGTGCTTTGTTGGAGACGAACTCTTTGTGAAGGTCGTCGGCGACCTTCTTTTCCTTGGTGATGTTCAGCGCCTGCGCATGCGCTGGCTTGACCATCAACACGCTGGCCACGGTGGCCAACACCAGGAGGGTGAGCGGCAGCGGCTTGAGCAATCGGCGGCGTTCGATGAGAACCGTGAAACGGGATGAGGTTGTCATGGCGGGGGTCCTGTGGGTGGTAAAGGAAACATCGAGCACCGGGCCGATGTCGCGCTTTGCAGCTTTGCGGTTGGCTCATGGGCCACCCCCGCGAAGTTCTCTTCATCACAGCTGACCTGGGCCACCCCTGTGATGAGGCATGGCAGCCATGTTGATCGAAGTGAGGCGTGGCGACCAGTGCGTAGTTCTCGAAATGGGCCGTGAATCTGGGCCTATTTCGCGCTTTCCGAGCTCGCGCGAGGTGGTGCGATCAGCGCGCGCCGAACAGGGCGGTGCCCACGCGCAGCAGCGTCGAGCCCTCGAGCACGGCCGCCTCAAGGTCGGCGCTCATGCCCATCGACAGCGTGTCCAGGCCCAGGCCGTGGGCGTTGAGTTGCTGCTGCAATTCGCGCAGGCGCCGATGCGGCTTGCGCTGCTCGGCGAGCGTTGCGGCGGGCTCGGGTATCGACATCAAGCCGCGCAAGCGCACGCGCTCTCGCGGCAGCGCTGCCACGGCCACCGCCAAGGCCGGCAGCTCGTCAAGCGACACGCCACTTTTGCTGGCCTCGCCACTGATGTTGACTTGCAAGCACAGTTGCAACGGCGCCATCTGCGCAGGCCGCTGTTCGGCAAGGCGCTGTGCGGTCTTCAAACGATCGACCGAATGCACCCAGTCGAAGGCCTCGGCCACGGCGCGGGTCTTGTTGCTCTGCAAAGGGCCGATAAAGTGCCAACGCAGCCTTGGACGCAGGTCGTGCAAGGCAAGGATCTTGGCCACGCTCTCTTGGACGTAGTTCTCGCCAAAGTCCAACTGCCCCGAGTCGGCGGCGTCACGCACGGCGGCCGCGTCAAAGGTCTTGCTCACGGCCAGCAACTGCACGCCCTGCACGTTGCGGCCAGCTTCGTGACAAGCGCTTGCGATGCGCGCCTTCACTTCTTGCAGCTTGCCTTCGATGTTCCCCATAATGGCCCGAGCTTACTTGCGCGCCAGCGCCCCCTGCATGGACATCACCCAGCTGCTTGCCTTCTCGGTCAAGAACAAGGCCTCCGACCTGCACCTCTCGGCCGGCCTGCCGCCGATGATCCGCGTGCACGGCGATGTGCGCCGCATCAATGTCGACCCGCTCGAGCACAAACAGGTGCACGACATGGTCTACGACATCATGAACGACTCGCAGCGCAAGATGTACGAAGACACGCTGGAGTGCGACTTCAGCTTTGAGATCCAGGGCCTGGCGCGGTTTCGCGTCAACGCGTTCAACCAGAACCGCGGCGCCGGTGCCGTCTTCCGCACCATCCCGAGCAAGATCCTGACGCTGGAGCAGCTTGGCGCGCCCAAGGTGTTCGCCGAGCTTTCGCTCAAGCCGCGCGGGCTGGTGCTGGTGACCGGCCCCACGGGCTCGGGCAAGAGCACGACCCTGGCGGCGATGGTCAACCATCTCAACGAGAACGAGTACGGCCACGTGCTGACGGTGGAAGACCCGATCGAGTTCGTCCACGAGTCGAAGAAGTGCCTGATCAACCAGCGCGAGGTCGGACCGCACACGCTGAGCTTCGCCAACGCCTTGCGCTCGGCCCTGCGCGAGGACCCCGACGCCATCCTGGTC
>JANOJR010000570.1:0-31006 GCA_031418855.1 Rubrivivax sp. | reverse complement strand
CAAGCGCCACCGATCCAGTTGACCATCGAAGGCATGACCTGCGCGTCGTGTTCGGCGCGTGTCGAGCGCGCGTTGCGCAAGGTGCCGGGTGTGGCGCTGGCCGAGGTCAACCTCGCCACCGAAGTGGCCAGCATCACAGCGGCTGCACCTGGGCTGGACGCTGGCTTGCTGATGGCCGCAGTAGAGAAGGCCGGCTACCACGCACGCCTGCCCGAAGCCCCTGCGCCGGCCGAGCCTGTGCCCAGCGAAGGCTGGCGCGTGGTGATCGCCGCCGTGCTCTCGGCGCCGCTGGTGCTGCCTATGTTGGGGCTCGTGTTGGGTCAGCACTGGATGCTCGATGGCTGGTTGCAGCTGGCGCTGGCCACCCCCGTGCAGTTCTGGCTGGGCGCGCGCTTCTACCGAGCAGGCTGGCATGCCGTGCGCGCGGGCGCCGGCAACATGGACTTGCTGGTGGCCCTGGGCACCAGCGCCGCTTATGGCCTGAGCCTGGTGCAGCTGTGGCGCGAGGGCAGCGACGCCATGCCGCATTTGTACTTCGAAGCCTCGGCCCTTGTCATCACACTTGTGATGTTAGGCAAGTGGCTGGAGACACGCGCCAAGCGCCAGACCACCGCCGCCATCCGCGCGCTGAATGCGCTGCGGCCCGACACGGCGCGGGTGCGCCGCGAAGGCGTCGAGCTTGAGTTGCCCATCGCCCAGGTACGCGTGGGCGACTTGGTGGTGGTGCGCCCTGGCGAGCGGCTGCCGGTGGACGGCGTGGTGGCCGAAGGCGCCAGCCATGTCGATGAATCGCTGATCACCGGCGAGAGCCTGCCGGTGGTGAAACAAGCTGGTAGCGCTGTCACCGGCGGCGCCGTCAATCAAGAAGGATTGCTGCTCGTGCGCACCACGGCGGTTGGCGCTGAAAGCACTTTGGCGCGCATCGTGCGGCTGGTGGAAACGGCGCAGGCGAAGAAGGCGCCGATCCAGCGTTTGGTCGACCAGGTCAGCGCCGTGTTTGTGCCAGTGGTGTTGGTCATCGCGCTCATCACGCTGCTGGTTTGGGGCTTGGGCGTGGTGGGCCCAGGGAGCTGGGAAGCCGCCATCCTCAACGCCGTGGCCGTGCTCGTCATCGCCTGCCCTTGCGCGCTGGGCCTGGCCACGCCCACGGCCATCATGGCGGGCACGGGTGTGGCGGCGCGGCATGGCATCTTGATCAAGGACGCCGAGGCCCTGGAAGTGGCGCACCGTATCAAGATCGTTGCGTTTGACAAGACCGGCACGCTCACGGTGGGGCAGCCCGATTTGCTGGCGGCCCTGCCCCATCGCATCAGCCGCGCGCAGCTGCTGGCTGAAAGTGCCGCCTTGCAGGCGGGCAGCGAGCATCCGCTGGCGCGTGCGGTGTCGCGAGAGTTTGAGCGTGAAGTCGAGCGTGAATCCGCTAACGACCAAGTGGCGCTAACAGCCGCCAGCGCCACCCGCGCCGTGCCCGGCCGCGGTGTCGCCGCCCAGCTTGCCGGACGCGAGCTGCGCCTGGGCAGCACACGCTTCATGCAGGAGCTGGCGGTCGACATGAGCGCGCTGCACGCCGAGGCTGAGGCGTGGCAGGCGCGCGGCTGCACCGTGTCGTGGCTGGCCGAGCTGGGCACGCCGCCACGTCTGCTGGGCATGCTCGCGTTTGGCGACCAGGTCAAGCCCAGTGCGGCTGCCGCCGTGCGCAGCCTCTCAGTCATGGGTATTCGCTCGGTGCTGCTCAGCGGCGACAACCCCGGCAGTGCCAACGCCGTGGCCAAGGTGCTGGGCATCACCGAGGTACATGCCGAAGTGCTGCCGGCCGACAAGGCGGCATTGATCACCACGCTCAAAGCCAAAGGCGAGACCGTGGCCATGGTCGGCGACGGCATCAACGACGCGCCGGCGCTGGCGGCGGCCGACGTCGGCATGGCCATGTCCAGCGGCACCGACGTGGCCATGCACACGGCCGGCATCACCCTCATGCGCGGCGACCCCGCACTGGTGGCGCAGGCCATCGACATCTCGCGGCGCACCTACGCCAAGATCCGCCAGAACCTCTTCTGGGCTTTTGCCTACAACGTGGTGGGCATCCCGCTGGCCGCGATGGGCCAGCTCAACCCCGTGATCGCGGGCGCGGCGATGGCGCTGTCAAGCGTGTGCGTGGTGAGCAACGCGCTGCTGCTGCGGCGCTGGGCGCCTTCCGTGAGGTAGGTGGCTGATCGTGCCAGCCGCTTTGGACCATTTGGCGCAGGGCATGCACCGAAGGTCGGGCGTGAAACCGGGCTGCAGTCGGTCCTATACATCTGGGCGACTTTGGTCGGATTGTTGACCTGTGTCGAGGCGAGCCGCGTCGCTGCGCCGGAGAGGAAAAGCCGACGCCGCTCAGCCCCGAAACGGCGCGCTGGCGTAAGTCGCGCGAATGCCGTCTTCGAGCGCAATGCGCGCGCGCCAGCCCAGGCCGGCCAGGCGCGAAACGTCGAGCAGCTTGCGCGGCGTGCCGTCGGGCTTGCTGGCATCAAACTCGATGCGGCCTTGAAAACCCACGACACGCATGACCAGTTGTGCCAGCTCGGCGATGCTCACGTCCTGGCCGCTGCCGATGTTCACCAGGGGGCCGTCGTAGCCCTGCTCCATCAGGTAGACACAGGCGTCGGCAAGATCGTCGACATGCAGGAATTCGCGCCGCGGCGTGCCGCTGCCCCACACCACATATTGCTCGTCACCACGCTCACGCGCCTCGTGGGCCTTGCGCAATAACGCTGGAAGTACGTGGCTTGACGTAAGGTCGTAGTTGTCGTTGGGGCCGTACAGGTTGGTCGGCATGACGCTGATGTACTGGCGGCCGTATTGGCGCTGGTAGCTCTCGCACAGCTTGATGCCGGCGATCTTGGCAATGGCGTAGGGCTCGTTGGTGGGCTCCAGCGGGCCGGTGAGCAAATAGTCTTCGCGAATGGGCTGCGCGCAGTCGCGTGGGTAGATGCAGCTCGAGCCCAGGAACAGCAGCCGCTGCACGCCGGCTTCGTGCGCGCCGTGAATCAGGCTGTTCTGGATTTGCAGGTTCTCGAAGAGAAAGTCGGCGCGCTTGACGTTGTTGGCCTGGATGCCTCCCACGCGCGCGGCCGCGACCACGATGTACGCCGGCTGCTCATCCTTCAAGAAGGCCGCCACCGCCGCCGGGTCAAGCAGGTCAAGCTCAGCGCGGCTGCGTGTCAACAGCTGCGTGTAGCCAGCAGCTTGCAAACGGCGCACCAGCGCCGAGCCCACCATGCCACGGTGCCCGGCGACGTAGATGCGCTCATCAGGAGCCAGGGCGGGCATGTGCGCGGCGGCTTTACTTCGGCGTCGCCGGCTTGGCCGCAGCGCCCGAAGCTGCCGAGGCTGCTGCCTCAGCAAACTTGCCGACGTAGCTGATCTTGGCCGAGGCACGCATGGCCTTCACATCGTCTTCAAGCAGCTTGCGCCGGCGCTCGGTCAGCAAGAACTGCTCGATGACCGGGCGCGCTTGCTCTTCGGTCAAGGGCTGCGTGCGCGAGCCCGCGAGCACCAGCACTTGCACACCGGTAGGCCCGGGGTTGAAGATGGCCTGGCCGTCTTTCATGCGCGCGAAGGCGTCGAGGTTGGCCAGGGGCAGCTGTTCGGCCGCGCGCACTGCCTGGTTCACGGCGTAGCGCATGCCCGCGGCCTTGATGCCTTCGACAAATTCGTTGACGTTCTTGGCGGCACCAAGTTGCGCGCGCAGCGCTTCGCTCTGTTCGGGCTTGGCCTCGATCATGATTTCTTGCAGGCTGTACAGCCGGCGCTCGCTGAAGAGAGCGGGCTTGTCGTTGTAGTACTTCTTGATCTCGTCGGCGGTGGGCTTGGCCGCGCCCTCACCCAGCTTTTCAAGGTAAGCGCGCGACAGCACTTCGCGCCGCGCGGCGTCGAGTTGCAACATCACCTTGGGGTCGCGGTCGAGCTTCAAGTCGTCGCTCTTTTGCACCATCAGCTCTTGGTCGACCAAGCGCTCCAGCACCTGGCGACTGGCGGCCTCGGTCTGCTCGGGGCGCAGGCCACGCTGCTGCTGCAAGACGAAGTTGATCTGTTGCGTGGTGACTTCTTGCTTGTTGACCTTGGCCGCCGGCTGCGTGGTGGACGCGTCCTTCTTTTCGCCGCAGCCCGTGAGCGCCAGCGCAGCGCCCAGCAGACACAGCACCGCGACGCGCGTGCCCGCCTTGGGCAACAGGGTAGGCGTGTTCAGATTCATCGGGAAACCTCGTTGGATTGGGTGGCCGAGTGCGGGCGCCGCACGGGCCCACAAAGCGCGCGCAGTGTACCTGCCGGGGTTGCGGCCGAGGCAGGGCGAAGGGGCTGGCGCGCGGGCCAAGCAGGCAAAGTTCACGGCACGGCGCTGCAAGCTTTCACGGCCCGCGCCAAGGCAGCTAACCCCCAAGCTACGCAGCACGGTTTGCAGCCGTCCTCAAGGTGCCACGCGCTCGATCTCCATGGCCTGGATGCGCGGTGGACGCGTGGGCGCCAGCAGCACGCTGCCCTTGGCCTGCCCGCTCGCGCAAGCCCAGGTAAAGCGGCCGGAGAGTGTGCCGTCGGCCATGATGGGGGCGCTGGCGTCACATTCGCCCAGCTCGCGCTTGAGCTTGGCCAGGTCGCGCGCCCAGCCCGCCGCGCTGCGGTCCAACAAGAAGTTCATGGCCAGCACATCGCCGCCCGCCGCGAGCTCGCCTTTGGCATAGATGGTCCCGACGGAGCGGTAGGCCAGGACCAACTCGTCGCTCACGGCCAGGCTTCGTGCCTTCAGAAAGCCGCTCTCGCGCAGCACGTGCGCCGCCGCAAGCACCGGCCCACCGGCACCGGCGTAGGTGCGGTTGGCAAACGCGAAGATGCCCACACCGTGCTCGGGCAGCAGCAAGAGGTTCGAGCCATAACCAGGGTAGCCGCAGCTGTGGCTGAGGTAGGTGCCGAGCTCGCAGTCGACCACCGCAAGCATGCCCATACCGTAGCTCACAGCGCGATGGCAGGCCTTGGCGCGGCCCGCGCGCGGTGGCAGCAGCTGGGCAAAGTTGGAGCCTTGCGCAAGCTCACGCACGCTGGCGCGCTTCACCGGCCCAGGGTCAGCGTCGTTGCGCGCGGGCCAGGCCGCCAGAAGGTAGGCCACCCATTTGGCGTAGTCGACGGCATTCGTTTGCAAGCCGCCCATCGCACCAAAAGCACCGTGCGCCATGTCGCTCTCAAGCTGCCAGGCATCGTCTTCCCAGCTGTAGCCCAAGGCCCGCTGCGCGCCTGGCGCCGCGTCAACGTCCCAGCCACTCGCGGCCATGCCCAGCGGCTGCAAGAGCGTGCGCGTGATGGTCTGCGCGTACGGCTCGCCCGAGACGTTGCCGATGACGCGACCCAGGAGCGCATAGCCCAGGTTGGAATATTCCATGCGCAGGCCCGGCGCGCGCGTGAGCGGCACGCCTTCGCGCAGCAGCTGCGTAAATTGCGCTTCGGGCATGGGTGTCTGGCGATCGCCCCAGGGGTCGTCGGTCACAAAACCGGCGCTGTGGTTCAGGAGGTCGCGCACGCGGATGCGCGGTGCGTCCAGCGTTGGATAGCTCCAGCCACGCAGCTCGCCGACGTAGGTCTCGGCCAGCGCGTCGAGCTGCAACTTGCCGTCGTCGCGCAGCTTCAGCACCGTCAGCGCGGTGAAGGCCTTGGTCATGGAGGCGATGCGAAACAAGGTCTCGGGCGTGACCGGCCGGCGCGACACGATGTCCTGCACGCCCAGACCTCGAACGTGCATCAGGCGGCCGTCGGCAACCACACCGTAGACCAGCCCGGGCACATGCGCTTGGCGCGCGAAGTCGGCGAAGAGGGTGTCGAGCTGCGCCATGCTGGCGTGTGCGCTTGCGGCATTGGGTGGTGCCGGTTCGCTGGCGTGCAGCGCTGTGGCGGCCAGCCACGTTGCCATGCCGAGCAGCGTGCCCAGGCGGTGCGCGGTGATTTTTCTAACGCTCAAGGTGTGGTGCTCCTGATAGCCAGCGCCAGCTCAGTCATGCTGCTCACCACAGCGTGCGCACCGGCGTCCTGCAAGCGCGCGGCGGGGGTCATCGCGGCGAAGCCGACCACCGTCATGCCGGCAGCTCGCGCCGCGGCCACGCCCAGGGGGCTGTCTTCGACCACCAGGCAGGCGGCAGGCTCGGTGGCCAGGCAGCGCGCGGCGTGCAAGAACAAGTCGGGCGCGGGTTTGGGGTGGGCCACGTCGTCGGCACTGAACATGCGGCCCGTGAAGCGCGGCAGCAGGCCCGTCGCGCCAAGCGTGAAGCGCATCTTCAAGTGTGGCCCGTTGGAGGCCACGCAGCAGGGCATGGGCAGCGAGGCCAGCAGCTCATGCACGCCCGGCACGGCCGTCAAGTGCTGCGCAAACGCGTCGAAGGTTCGGCGCTCGAAGTCGGCCGTGAAGTCGGCGCGCACGGGCCGCCCCACCAGCGCTTCAATGCGGCGCAGGCCTTCCTGCGCCGACGTGCCCATGAAACGCTGCATGGCCGCGTCCAGGCTCAGCACGACACCCAGCTCGGCGAGCATGCTGCACAAGACTTGGTGGCTGAGGCGTTCGCTGTCGACCAGCACGCCGTCGCAGTCGAAGATGAGCAGCTGCGCAGGGGCCACGGCGCTCAGCCCAGCTCAGCTCAACGACTGCACGCCCGCCAAGCGCCAGCCGTCGGCCTGTGACTTCACGCTTGCTAACAACCAAAGCTCACGGAAGGGGGCTTCGGCGCGGTTGGCGCGCTCGCGGATAACGCCGCTGAATTCGACGCTGGCGACAAAGGCTTCGCTCAGCTCGTCCAGCGCCAGCAGTTTGACGTCGAGCTGCAAGACTTCGGTGCGGTTCGGACCCGGGCCACGCTGGCCGAGTTGACGTGTGAGATCGGCCAGCAAAGGCTCGGTGGTGAAGGCGGCCAAGGTTGTCAGGTCGGCGCTGTCCCAGGCGGCTTGCAGGCCCAGAAAGCTCTTGCGCGCCACGTCGAGCAAGCCGGCCAGGTCGGGCACGACGTTAGCGACCTGCGGCAGCGATTTCGCACGTCGGCGGTAGTCGCTCAGCACTTCACGCCCACGTGCAAAGCCACCACGCCGGCGGCCATGTTGTGCACGTCGACATGGCCGAAGCCTGCCGCCTTCATCATGGCTTTCAAGGCGTCTTGATCGGGGTGCATGCGGATCGACTCGGCCAGGTAGCGGTAGCTCGCTTCGTCTTTGGCCACCAGTTTGCCGATCAGCGGCATGAGCTTGAAGGAGTACCAGTCATAAGGCTTTTGCAAGGCTGGCGCGACCTTGGAGAACTCCAGCACCAAGAGCCGCCCACCGGGGCGCAGCACCCGCGCCATCTCAGTCAGCGCGCGCTCTTTGCGCGTCATGTTGCGCAGGCCGAACGCGACCGTCACGAGATCAAAACTGGCGTCACCGAAGGGCAGCTGCTCACCGTCGCACACCAGCGTGGGCAGGGACAGGCCTTCGTCGAGCAAGCGGTCGCGGCCCACGGCCAGCATCGACGCGTTGATGTCGGTGTGCACCACCACGCCGCTGGCACCCACCTGGCGCGCAAAGGCGCGCGCGAGGTCACCCGTGCCGCCGGCGATGTCGAGCACACGGTCGCCCGCCTTCACCGCTGCCACCGCCACCGTATAGGCCTTCCACACGCGGTGCATGCCCATCGAGAGCAGGTCGTTCATGAGGTCGTAGCGCGTGGCCACGGAGTCAAAGACCCCGCCGACGCGCTTGGCCTTTTCCTGCTCGTCGACGTTCTCGAAACCGAAGTGGGTTTGCGACACGCCGTGCCTTTCAGTGCGAGCCGCAGGCGTGGCCGCCGGCAGCGGATTTGGCTGCCGTCTTTGCCAACATTGGTGCGTCGCGCGAGGCACCCGCGTCGCGCAGGCGCTGCTCGTAGCGCGCCCACATGTCGGACCCTTCAGCGCCCAGCTTGTAGAGGTAGTCCCAGGAAAAAATGCCGGTGTCGTGGCCGTCGGAAAAACGCGGCTGCACGGCGTAGTGGCCCACGGGTTCGAGGTCGGTGATGTTGACCTCGCGCTTGCCCGTTTGCAGCACCTCCTGCCCCGGGCCGTGTCCTTGCACTTCGGCCGAGGGCGAGTACACGCGCATCAGCTCGAAGGGGATGCGGAACGCCGCACCGTCGTCGAAGCCAATCTCCAGCACGCGCGAGGACTGGTGCACGGTGAGGTTGGTGGGCTTGGGGGCTTGCGTGCGGGTGTTCATGGGGCGAGGGGCACCCGTGGGTGCGTCAAAGGCTGTGATCGAGTTTAGTCGCCACCTACTGCGGGTCGTCACACACACCCTGCTGTGGGTGGTGGTTTGGTGATGGGCCCACACCGAAGTGCAGCGCACAACGCCCTACACCAGCACGCGCTCAATACCGCCCTGGTTCGCACGCGCCACGTAGTCTTCCAGCCAGTCCTCGCCCAGCAGTTTTCGCGCCATCTCGACCACGATGTAGTCGGCTTCGAGCAGGCCGCTCGTCAGGTCGTCTTCAAAGCGCTTCAGCCCTTGCAGGCAGCTCGGGCACGAGGTCAATATCTTGACGTTGGCTTTCGCGCCCGCACCGGCCAACGCAGGCAAGGCACGCAGCGCGGCTTCGTCCTTACGCAGCTCTTCTTCCTTGCGAAAGCGCACCTGCGTGGCGATGTCGGGCCGCGTCACACCCAGCGTGCCACTTTCGCCGCAGCAGCGCTCGCTCTTCAAGACGTTCGGGCCCAGCAGCGCCTTCACCGTCTTCATCGGCTCTTGCTGCTTCATCGGGCTGTGGCAGGGGTCGTGATACAGATAGCCAGCCTGCGCATCCGCATCGAGCGTGATGCCTTTTTCGAGCAGGTACTCGTGGATGTCGACGATGCGGCAGCCCGGGAAGATCTCCTCGAATTTGTAGCCCTGCAGCTGGTCATAGCAGGTGCCGCAACTCACCACCACCGTCTTGATGTCGAGGTAGTTCAGCGTATTGGCCACGCGGTGAAACAACACCCGGTTGTCGGTGATGATCTTCTCGGCCTTGTCGAACTGGCCGCTGCCGCGCTGCGGGTAGCCGCAGCACAGATAGCCCGGCGGCAGCACCGTTTGCACGCCGGCCCGCCAGAGCATGGCTTGCGTCGCCAGGCCCACCTGGCTGAAGAGCCGCTCGCTGCCGCAGCCCGGGAAATAGAACACCGCTTCGGTCTCGGCCGTGGTCGTGCGCGGGTCGCGGATGATCGGTACGTAGTCTTTGTCTTCGATGTCCAGGAGCGCACGCGCCGTCTTCTTCGGCAGCCCGCCGGGCATCTTCTTGTTGATGAAGTGGATGACCTGCTCTTTGATCGGCGCGGCACCCAGCGTCGCGCCTGGCGCACGCGTTTGCTTCCTGGCCGCCGGCCTTAAGAGACCGTTCATGAAGCGCTGCACCTTGAAGCCGACATCCACCATGGCCAAACGCGCGAGCTTGATGGTCTGCGGGTTGGTGGCGTTCAAGAACATCATCGCCGCCGCGTTGCCGGGGCGAAAACTCTTCTGCCCCATCTTGCGCAGCAGGTTGCGCATGGCCATGGTGACGTCGCCGAAGTCGATGTTCACCGGGCAGGGTGACAGGCACTTGTGGCACACGGTGCAGTGGTCGGCGACGTCTTCAAATTCCTGCCAATGCTGCACGCTGATGCCGCGCCTGGTTTGCTCTTCGTAGAGAAAGGCTTCGATCAACAAGGACGTGGCCAGAATCTTGTTGCGCGGGCTGTAGAGCAAATTGGCGCGCGGCACATGCGTGGCGCACACGGGCTTGCACTTGCCGCAGCGCAGGCAGTCCTTGATGCTGTCGGCGATGGCGCCGATCTCGCTGCGCTGCATGATCAACGACTCATGTCCCATGAGGCCGAAGCTTGGTGTGTACGCGGCCGACAAGTCGGCGGCCATCGACTCACTCGCCACACCGCGCAGCAACTTGCCTTTGTTGAAGCGGCCTTCGGGGTCGACGCGCTGCTTGTAGGCGGTAAACGCCGCGAGCTCGTCGTCGGTGACGAACTCAAGTTTGGTGATGCCGATGCCGTGCTCGCCCGAGATCACACCGTCGAGTGAGCGCGCCAGCTTCATGATGCGCGCCACCGCTTCATGCGCCGTTTGAAGCATGACGTAGTTGTCGCTGTTGACGGGGATGTTGGTGTGCACGTTGCCGTCACCGGCGTGCATGTGCAGCGCCACCCAGACGCGGCCGCGCAAGACTTCCTGGTGGATGACCTTGCACTGCGCCAGGATGGGCGCGAAGGCCGCGCCGGCAAAGAGCGTTTGCAAGGGCTTGAGGATCTGTGTCTTCCACGACGCGCGCAGCGTCGCGTCCTGGATCAGCGCAAAGAGCGTGCGGCCACTGTCAGCCTGCACGTCATCCAGCCCATCCAGCCAGCCTTGCCATAGCACGCGTACGTCAGACGTTAGCGCCAGTGCCTGCGCCACGCGGTCTTCCAGCAGCTCGGCGCTGGGGATCTCACCCGCGTCGTCGCTCTTGCCCAGGGGCAAGTTGCCGTGCGCGAAAAAACTGTGCAGCCGCGCCACGAGTTCGAGCTTGTTGCGCAGGCTCAGCTCGATGTTGATGCGCTCGATGCCTTCGGTGTACTCACCCATGCGCGGCAGCGGGATGACCACGTCTTCATTGATCTTGAAGGCGTTGGTGTGCTTGGCAATCGCCGCTGTGCGCTTGCGGTCGAGCCAGAACTTCTTGCGCGCGTCCGCACTGACGGCCACAAAGCCCTCACCGTGGCGGCTGTTGGCGATGCGCACGACTTCGCTGGTGGCGCGTGCGACGGCGTCGGGGTCGTCGCCGACGATGTCGCCCACCAGCACCATCTTGGGCAAGCCGCTGCCGCTCAAGACGCGCTTGCTCTTGGTGGCATAACCCACAGCCTTGAGGTAGCGGTCGTCCAGATGCTCGAGGCCGGCCAGGATGGCGCCGCCCGGGCGCTTCATCTCGGCGAACATGAAGTCTTTGATGTCGACGATGGACGGCACCGCATCTTTGGCGTTGCCGAAAAATTCCAGGCACACCGTGCGCACATGCGGTGGCATGCGGTGCACGAGCCAGCGCGCGCTGGTGATGAGCCCGTCGCAGCCTTCCTTTTGCACGCCGGGCAGGCCGGCCAGGAACTTGTCGGTGACGTCTTTGCCCAGGCCTTCTTTGCGGAACACGCTGCCGGGGATGTCGAGTCTTTCCGTGTGTTCTAACGTTTGTCCTGAGGCGTCAAAGTACTTCAGCTCGAAGCTGGCCATTTCGGCGTCGTGGATCTTGCCCAGGTTGTGGTTCAGCCTTGTCACTTCCAGCCACTTGGCCTCGGGTGTGACCATGCGCCACGACACCAGGTTGTCCAGCGCGGTGCCCCACAGCACGGCCTTCTTGCCGCCGGCATTCATGGCGATGTTGCCGCCGATGCACGAGGCTTCAGCCGAGGTCGGGTCGACCGCGAAGACCTGCCCGGCGCGCTCGGCGGCGTCGGCAACGCGCTGCGTCACGACGCCGGCTTCGCTCCACACGGTGGCTACCTTGTGCGCCACGCCGGGGATGTCGGTCCACTCCACGTCGCTCATGGCTTCGAGCTTTTCGGTGTTGATGACCGCACTCTTCCACGTCAGCGGCACCGCGCCGCCGGTGTAGCCGGTGCCGCCGCCGCGCGGGATGATGGTCAAGCCGAGTTCGATGCAGCCGGCCACCAGCGCCGTCATCTCGGCTTCGCTGTCGGGAGTCAAGACGACGAAGGGATATTCGACACGCCAGTCGGTGGCGTCGGTGACATGCGAGACACGTGACAGGCCGTCGAACTTGATGTTGTCTTTGGCGGTGGTGCGCCCAAGCACGCGCTTGGCTAGTTTGCGCAGGTCCCACACCGCGCGAAAGTGCGCCGAGAAGGCTTCGACGGCGGCGGAGGCGGCCTCTAGAAGTTCGCCCACCAACACATCACGCTGCGCGTCGCTGTCTGGCGTTCGGCGCTTGCCGACTTCGGCCAAGCGGTGGTGCAGCGCGTCGGTGAGCATGTGCCGGCGTTTGGGGTTGTCGAGCAAATCCTCTTCGAGATAAGGATTGCGCTGCACGACCCAGATGTCGCCCAGCACCTCGTAGAGCATGCGTGCCGAGCGGCCCGTGCGGCGCTCGTCGCGCAGCTGCTGCAAGAGCGCCCAGGCGCGCGCGCCCAGCAGCCGCAGCACGATCTCGCGGTCAGAAAACGAGGTGTAGTTGTAGGGGATTTCGCGCAGGCGCGAGGCCTGGCCGGGCTCGTCGGCGCGCTGCGCCGCAAGCAGGGGTGTGGGTGCATTCATAGGCAGCGCTCGATGCTACCGCAGTGCAACATAAAGGCAGGAACACCAGCGGGGTATTCACCGGTGCCCAAGGGCTGCCATCCATGACAGAAACGCAGTTGTCACAAAGCTGCGCCAGCATGCACGGCTTTGCCACTCGAAATTCAATGGAGCACGCATGAAGTACGCACTCAAAACCAAACTCGCGCCGCTGGCCGTGATGGCCCTTTTTTCATTGCCCGCGCAAGCCCAGACCGAAATCACGTGGTGGCATTCCATGGGCGGCGCTTTGGGCGAATGGGTCAACGGCCTGGCCAGCGACTTCAACGCACGCCAGAAGGACTACAAGGTCACCACCGTCTTCAAGGGCACCTACGACGAGAGCTACACCGCTGCGATGGCTGCCTTTCGCGCCGGCAACGCGCCGCACATCGTGCAGATTTATGAGGTCGGCACCGCGACCATGATGTCGGGCAAAGGCGCCATCAAGTCGGTCACCGCACTGATGAAAGAAGCCGGCGTGAAGTTCGACCCCAAGGTCTACGTGCCCGCCGTGGGCGGCTACTACACAGCGCCAAATGGCGAAATGATGAGCCTGCCTTTCAACAGCTCGACGACCGTCTTCCACTACAACAAGGACGCCTTGAAGGCAGCCGGCATCGACACCGAGTCACCGCCCAAGACCTGGCCCGAAGTGGCGCTAGCTGCGGCCAAGCTCAAGGCCAGTGGCCACAAGTGCCCCTTCACCACCAGTTGGCAAAGCTGGACGCAGCTAGAAAGCTTCTCCGCCTGGCACAACGTCGAGTTCGCGACCAAACGAAATGGCTTCAACGGCCTGGACACACGGCTGGACATCACCACGCCGCTGCACGTACGCCACATCGAGAACCTGGCCAACATGGCCAAGCAGGGCCTGTTCATCTACAAAGGCCGCGGCAACGCGGCCGACGCCACCTTCGTCTCGGGCGAATGCGCGATGACCACCGGCTCCTCAGCGCTGTACGGCAACATCAAACGCAACGCCAAGTTCGCCGCCGGCATCAGCACCCTGCCCTACTACCCCGACGTGACCGGCGCACCGCAAAACACCGTCATCGGTGGCGCCAGCCTGTGGGTGATGTCTGGCCGCAAGGCTGAGGAATACAAAGGTGTGGCCGCCTTCTTCAACTACCTCTCCGACCCGCAGGTGCAGGCCAAGAGCCACCAGCAAACGGGCTATCTGCCCATCACCAGCGACTCCTACGGCATCACCGAAAAGTCGGGCTTCTACAAGCAGAACCCGGGCACCGATGTCTCGGTGACGCAGATGATCCGCAAGGTCACCGACAAGTCGCGTGGCATCCGCCTGGGCAACTTCGTGCAGATCCGCGCCATCATCGACGAAGAGATGGAGCAAGTGTGGTCGGGCAAGAAGAGCGCCAAGGAAGGCCTGGAAGCTGCCAAGAAGCGCGGCGACGAGCAATTGGAGCGCTTCCAAAAAGCGAACAAAGGCTAATGCTCCGTGGCGGTTGAAAAGCGCGTCCGCTTCAAGAACTGGTGGCTACCCTGGGTGCTGATCGCACCGCAGATGGCCATCATCCTGGCGTTCTTCTTCTGGCCCTCGGGGAAGATGCTCTACATGAGCGTGCTGCAGGAAAACGCCTTCGGCACGAGCTCTGAATTCGTCGGCTGGCAGAATTTCCTGCAGCTCTGGAACGACGACAGCTACCTGGCGTCGTTCAAGACCACGGCCGTGTTCTCGGCCCTGGTGGCCGGGCTGGGTTTGAGCATCTCGCTGATGTTGGCGGTGATGGCCGACCGCGTCATCAAAGGCTCGACCTGGTACAAGACTTTTCTGATCCTGCCCTATGCCGTGGCCCCCGCCGTGGCCGGTGTGTTGTGGCTTTTCATGTTCGCGCCGTCGATCGGCATCGTGAGTTTTTGGCTGCGCGCTTCAGGCTTCGAGTGGAACCACCTGCTCAACGGCAACCACGCCATGGTGCTGGTGGTGATGGCTGCGGTGTGGAAGCAGATTTCCTACAACTTCCTCTTCTTCCTGGCCGGTTTGCAGTCCATCCCCAAGAGCTTGATCGAAGCGGCGGCGATCGACGGTGCGGGCCCCTGGCGGCGCTTCTGGACGGTGCAGTTCCCACTGCTCACGCCCACGGCCTTCTTCCTGCTCGTCATCAACATCATCTACGCCTTCATCGAGACCTTCGCCATCATCGACGCGGCCACCTCGGGCGGCCCCGGCAAGGACACCGCCATCCTGGTCTACAAGGTTTATTTCGACGGCTTCAAGGCGCTCGACCTCGGCGGCTCCGCCGCGCAGTCGGTGGTCTTGATGGTCATCCTCATTGCCCTGACGGTGGTGCAGTTTCGTTATGTTGAAAAACGGGTGAACTACTGATGGTTGAGAACAGGCCACTGGCCACTGTCATCTCCCACCTGGTGTTAGCACTGGGTGTGCTGATCGTCGCCTTTCCGATCTACATCACCTTTGTGGCCAGCACCCAAACGGCTGAGGCGATCGTGCAGAACGTGCCGATGTCGCTGGTGCCTGGGGCCAACGCATGGCAGAGCTACAAGCTCGCACTCTTCGGCGGCGTCACCGAATACGGCAGCAAGATCCCACCGGTGGCGCCGATGCTGACCGTCAGCCTCATCAGTGCGCTGGTCATCGCCATCGGCAAGATCGCCATCTCGCTGCTGTCGGCATTTGCCGTCGTCTACTTCCGCTTCCCTGGGCGCAGCCTGGTGTTCTGGATGATCTTCGTGACCTTGATGCTGCCCGTCGAAGTACGCATCCTGCCGACCTACAAGGTCATCTCCGACTTCGGCCTGCTCAACAGCTACGCTGGCCTGACCGTGCCGCTCATCGCCTCGGCCACCGCCACCTTCCTCTTCCGCCAGTTCTTCCTCACCGTGCCCGATGAACTGGTGGAAGCCGCGCGCATCGACGGCGCCGGGCCGATGCGTTTTTTCTGGGACGTGCTGCTGCCGCTGTCGCGCACCTCGATCGCCGCGCTCTTTGTGATCCAGTTCATCTACGGCTGGAACCAGTACCTGTGGCCACTGTTGGTCACGACCGACGAGAACATGTACCCGGTGGTGATGGGCATCAAACGCATGATCTCGGGCGGTGACGCCGGCACCGAGTGGAACGCCGTCATGGCCACCGCCATCCTGGCGATGGTGCCGCCCGCGCTGGTGGTGTTGCTGATGCAGAAGTGGTTCGTCAAGGGCCTGGTGGACACGGAAAAATAACAAGCTAAGGGACTGCACAGCATGGCTGCGATTGTTTTGCGTGACGTCGAGAAAACCTACGGCTCGGGGCCGAAGGCGGTGAAGGTGATCCACGGCGTGAATGCGCAAATCACTGATGGTGAGTTCATCGCCATCGTCGGCCCCTCGGGCTGCGGCAAGAGCACGCTCTTGCGCATGGTGGCGGGGCTGGAAGAGATCACTGGCGGTGAGATCGAGATCGGCGCTCGTGTCGTCAACCAGCTCGAACCGTCTGAGCGCGACATCGCCATGGTCTTCCAGAACTACGCGCTGTACCCGCACATGACGGTGTACGAGAACATGGCCTACGGGCTGAAGATCGCCAAGAAGCCCAAAGCCGAGATCGACGCGCGCGTGCAAAAGGCGGCGAAGATTCTGGAGCTCGGCGGCCTGCTCGACCGCACACCGCGCCAGCTCTCGGGCGGCCAGCGCCAGCGCGTGGCCATGGGCCGCGCCATCGTGCGCCAGCCGCAGGTGTTTCTCTTCGACGAGCCGCTGTCGAACCTGGACGCCAAGCTGCGTGCCCAAACCAGGTTAGAGATCCAGAAGCTACACGCCGAGCTCGGCGTCACGTCGCTCTTCGTCACGCTCGACCAGGTCGAGGCCATGACGCTGGGCCAGCGCCTCTTGGTGATGAACGGCGGGCGCATCGAGCAAATCGGCACACCCGAGCAGGTGTACGGCACGCCGGCCAGCATCTTTGTGGCCGGCTTCATTGGCTCGCCACCCATGAACCTGATGACCGGCCAGGCTGACGGCTCGCGTTTCGTAGTGGGCGGCGCCACGTTGCCCCTACCCGCCGCCGCGCCTCGCGCCGGCGCCTTGATCCTGGGCGTGCGGCCCGAGCATGTGGCCATCGCCACCCAAGGCAGCCAGGCTGAGTGGACGATGAAGGTCGACGTGCTGGAGATGCTGGGCGCCGAGCGGCTGGTCTATGGCCGCCTGGGCGACGCGCTCTTCACCTTGCGCATCGACGGCATGGACACGCCGCCCAAACCTGGCGATGAGATTCGGCTGCATGTGCCGCCCGAGCGCATGCACTGGTTCGACGCCGCCAGCGGCAAGCGTCTTGGCTGAACAGTCTGGGCTGACCTTGAAAGACTGGCCGTACCCACTCTGGATCGCGCACCGTGGCGCCGGCAAGTTAGCACCCGAGAACACGCTGGCGGCCTTTCGCCTGGGGGCCCAGCACGGCTACCGCGCTTTCGAGTGTGACGTGAAGCTCTCGGCCGACGAGCTGCCCTTCTTGCTGCACGACGCCACGCTCGACCGCACCACGTCCACGCGCGGCTTGGCCGCCGCGCTGCCATGGAGCGAGCTCGCGCGCATCGACGCGGGCAGCTGGCACAGCCGCGCCTATGCCGGCGAGCCGCCACCGAGCCTGCAGGCCATCGCCAGTTTTGTGCGCAGCAATGGCTACTCGCTGAACATCGAGATCAAGCCGACACCCGGCAGCGAGCAGCGCACGGGCGAGGTCCCCGCGCTTGAAGCGCGCCGACTGTGGGCCGGTGCGGCCGTGCCGCCGCTGCTGTCGTCCTTCCGACCCGACGCCCTGCTAGGCGCGCGTGAAGCCGCGCCCGAATTGCCACGCGCCCTGCTCGTGGACACGCTTTGGCCGGGTTGGTTTGAGATGGCGACGTCACTGGGCTGTGTGGCCGTCGTCAGCAACTACCAAGTGATGAGCGCCGAGGTTTTGGCGCGGCTGCATGCTGCTGGCATGCGCGGCCTGGTCTACACGGTGAACGACCCGGCCCCCGTGCAATGGCTGCTGGCCATGGGCATCGACGGCATCATCACCGACGCCGTGGACAAGTTCTCGCCGGTAGGCTGAGGCCCTCAGTCCGATTTGCGCTCGAAGAGAACCTGACCGCGTGACACCCCGTCATCGAATGACCTCATCGGCGCGCAGCAAGACGGATTGCGGGATCACGATACCGAGCGCCTTTGCGGTTTTCTGGTTGACAGTCAGTTCGATCTTGTCGGACTGGCCGATCGCCAGCTGCGCCGGGTCTGCGCCCTTCAGGATTCGGTCGACGTAGCCTGCCGCGATGCGGAAGTTCTCGATGATGTCGGGCGCGTAGCTCACGAGTGCGCCGTCGAGTGCGTGGTCGCGATTGCCGAACGCCGCAGGCTGGTTCGCCTTCGCGAGCAATTCGTTGAGCACGAGGCGCGCGCCCAGAAACATCGGATCAGCCGGCACGACCACGGCCTGAACGCCGTCGCTCGTCAGCCGCTGCACCGCCACAGCCAGGTCTTGAGGCTGGTTGGCCGCCGAGACAAAGAGCGTCATCTGCAGTGCTGAGGCCGCCATGGCGGCGGTCTCACGAAACGCGACGGCACTCGGGTTGCTGTCATTGACCAACATGCCGATTCGTTTGGCACCTGGCAGCAACTGCTTGAGCAGCTCCATTTGTTTGGCCACCAGCACCGACGTCTGGCTAGAAACACCGGTCACGTTTCCACCGGGCCGGGCCAAGCTTGCGGCCAGCCCGAGCGTGATCGGATCGGGCACGTTGCCCATCACGATCGGTGTTAGCTTGGTCGCCTTGCGCGCGGCCACGGCGGAGCTGGGCGGGCCGGCGACGATCACGTCGACTTTCTCCTCAACCATCCTGCGTGCAAGTGCGTCCAGCCGATCGACGTAACCATCAGCGCTGAGAACGAGGTACTGGACGTTTTGCCCTTCGACCCAGCCCAACGCATGCATGCGCTCCTTGAAGCTCGACAAGATCCGTGGCGTGGCGCTCAGGTTTCCGGTGGCGAGAAATCCGACCTTGGCGATCTTCTTCTGCGCTCGGCTGGCCTTGGCGACCAACGCCAGCGCACCCGCGCAAAACATCTTGTGCAGCTTGCGTCGTTGCATCTAGATCACCTCATCAGCGCGCAGCAAAAGCGACTGCGGGATCGTCAGGCCAAGGGCCTTGGCGGTCCTGACGTTGATCACCAGCTCGAACTTCGTTGGCTGCTGCACAGGCAGATCGCCCGGCTTGGCGCCCTTGAGTATTTTGTCGACATAGCCCGCGGCACGGCGAAAGTTGTCGGCATGCGAAGGGCCATAGGACACCAATCCACCCGCCTCGACGGCTTGGCGATTGGTGAACATGGTCGGCGTCTTGGCCAACATCATGCGATCCACGATGACTTGCTGATGGCGATTGGAGAACGGCCCGTCCGCGATCATCACGGCCTGGGCGCGCAGCGCGGCTGTGCGCTGGAAGGCGCTCTCGATGTCGGTGAGCTGCCGGACTTCGGCGCGCGTCACACGCACTTGCAGCCGTGTGGCACCCGCCTCGATTTCCCCGGCCTGAAACGTGCTGCCCACGTCGGTCGGATCGAACAACACAAGCGCATGTGCAAGCTGCGGAATCGCATCCTTAAGCAATTGCAATCGTTTACCGCCGAGATCGTGCGCCAAATCCGTCAGTCCGGTCGCGTTGCCACCCGGACGCTGCAGGCTCGCGGCGATGCCGATGCCCACAGGATCTTTACCGATGGCAAAGACGATGGGTATGCCTTTGCCCTTCTGTGCAAGCAGGCCGACCGCTTGTTCCGCGCCCGTGACGACGATTTCCGGCGCGGTTGCGATCAGCTCAGCGGCCAGCGCAGGGCCGTCGCGCAGGACACCGTTGCCGTAGCGCGCCTCGATCACGAAGTCACGCCCTTCGACCCAACCCAACTCGGCCATGCCTCCGCGAAACGCGGCCAGCCATGCGGCGCTACCACTGGCGCTGGTCAGCACGAAGAATCCAATACGGCGCACGCGTTTGTCCGCTTGCGCGTACGCGGGGCATGAGGCGAGCACGACCTGAGCCACAAAGGTAAGCATCGCAAAGCGTCGATTCATGCGGGCCCCGTCTTCCTTGTAAGCCACTGCAGCGAGTGAATCCTGGTGAGCGAAATCCCTTGCTTGCCAGTTGACGATCATTGTGGGGGCGAGCGTCGGGCAAGTGGCCTTGCGGGGCTGCCCGACGCTTTCGTCGTCAACGCTGCGAGCCTGCCTGGTCTGCTCAGACCGTGACCCGCCCCCGCGCAATGGCTGCTGGCCATGGGCATCGACGGCATCATCACCGACGCGGTGGACAAGTTCTCGCTGGTGGTGGCGGGGTGACGCCAGGATCACCACGGCGCAAGGCCGCAAAGCTATGATGCGCCACCATGACCGAAGTCATTGAAAACCTGGTCCTTGAACACCTGAAGGCGATACGCGCCGACATGGGTGACCTGCGCCGCGAAGTCGGTGATGTGAAGGCGCGTCTGTCGTCAATTGAGAATCAGGTCGTCCAAGTCCACAAGGGATTGGCCTTGGTGCATGAAGACATCGCCGGATTGAACGCGCGATTTGACCGCCTCAGCGACCGTGTCGAGCGCGTCGAGCGCCGTCTGGACTTGCGCGAAGTCGACTGACGCTCGGCTACAAAGCTCACCCCTGCGGCCGCACCGCCGCCTCGGGCCCCAGCGCCTGCATCTCGTCTTCCTCAAGCTTGGGCAACGCGCGTAAGTCACGCAAGGTCGGCACCCGCCACGCCACCAGTGCCAGCACCAGGCTGGTGACGCCAGCGAAGACCAGCGCGGCGCGCAGCCCCATGTGTTCACCCAGCCAGCCGCCGAACAGCGCACCGGGGCCGGCACCGAGCAAGGTAAGCCAACGCATGGCGCTGGTCATGCGGCCGAGCAAATTGGGCGGCGTCACCGCCTGGCGCAGCGCCAGGAAGTTGATGAAGATGAAAACGGCGCCGATGGAGAAGAGCATCAACATGCCCGCAAACGCCGCCACGCCCCAGGCGCCGGGTGGCGCGCTGGCCAGCAATAACCACGCACTTGAGCTGACAGCGATGCCGAGCGTCAAGCAGGGCCCCGGGCCGATGTGCGCGCTGATGCGGTGGCCCAGCATGCTGGCTGCGATGGTGCCCACACCAACGCTGATGTAGCACAGGCCCACCTGCTGCTCGCTCAAACCCAGCGTGCGTGTAGCAAAGAGGATCTGCACCACGATGGCCGCGTGATGGCACATCTGCCACACGCCCATGACCAAGGCCAGCACCATCAACAAGCGATGCGTCACCACAAAGCGCAGCCCGATCTTGAGGTCGCGCCAGAAGTGGCCTTTCGTGTTCAGCCGCACGCGCTCGTGCACCTGCACGCCGCGCAGGATCAGTGCCGAGTAGAGCAGCAACGCGGCGTCGACCAAGAGCGCCACGGGCGCGCCCACCAGCTTGATGAGCAGCCCGGCCACCCCGGGGCCGGCGACTTCCGCGCCCGAGGTGGCCAGCGCGTTCTTGGCGTGCGCTTCCACCAGCCTGTCGCGCGGCACCACTTGCGTCAGCACGATCTGCGCGGCGCTGCCCGACACGGTGTGCACCAGGCCGATGATGAATTCGACGACGTAGAGCCAGCCCATCGTCAAGCCGCCCAGCCACCAGGCCAGCGGTATCGACGCCAATGCGAAGGCCACCACCGTTTCGCCGGCCACGTACACCGGCAGCTTGCGCACACGGTCCAGCCACACGCCCGAGGGCAGCGAAAAGATCATGAAGGGGATGAGCGCGATGGCCGTCATCAGCCCCATCTGCGTGGGGGTGGCGTGCAGGAGCACCGCGGCCGTCAGTGGCACGGCCAGCATCGACACCTGCGCGCCGAACGAGCTGATCAGGATCGAGGTCCACAGCCGGCGATAGGCCGGGTCGCGCAGCAGGTCGTCGGGGGCGAGCTTGAAATGCAAGCGGTGATAAACCTTAAGAGCGGTAGTCGGCGTTGATGCGCACGTACTCTTCGCTCAGGTCGCAGCTCCACACTTGCGCGCTGGCCGGCCCACGGCCCAGGCCGATGCGGATGGTGATCTCGCTTTGTTTCATCACGCGCTGGCCGTCGGCTTCCTGGTAATCAGGGTGACGGCCACCACGCCGCACAACATGAACGTTATCAAGGTGCATCTCGATCAAGGTCTGGTCGAGGTCGTTGATGCCAGCGTAGCCCACCGCCGCGAGGATGCGCCCGAGGTTGGGGTCGCTGGCAAAAAACGCCGTTTTCACGAGGGGCGAATGCGCTATGGCGTAGGCCACCTGGCGGCATTCAGCCACCGTGCGCCCGCCCCCGACGTCGTTGGTGATGAACTTGGTGGCACCTTCGCCGTCGCGCACGATGGCTTGGGCGAGTTGGCGCGAAACCTCGTTCACGGCCGCACGCAGTTGGCGGCCTTCGCTTGAGTCAAGGTCGGTGATCGCGGCATGCCCAGCACGCTGCGTGGCCACGACGATGAAGGAATCGTTGGTACTGGTGTCGCCGTCGATGCTGATGCGGTTGAACGACGCATCGGCCGCTTCAGTCACCAGCGCCTGCATCAAGTGCGGCGCGATCACGGCGTCGGTGGCGACAAAGCCGAGCATGGTGGCCATGTTTGGGCGGATCATGCCCGCACCTTTGGAGATGCCCGTCACCGTCACCGTGTGGCCGCCGATTTGCAGCTGGCGTGAGGCAGCTTTGGGCAACGTGTCGGTGGTCATGATGCCGTGCGCCGCGTCAAGCCAGGCGTCGCTTCTCAGCGCCGCGATGGCTGCGGGCAAACCCGCTTCGATGCGCTCGATGGGCAGCGTCTCCATGATCACGCCGGTGGAAAACGGCAGCACCTGCGTGCTGCGCAGTTGCATCAACGTGGCCAAGCTTTCGCAGCTGCGCCGTGCCCGCATAAGACCGTCTTCACCGGTGCCGGCGTTGGCGTTACCGGTGTTGATGAGCAAGGCGCGGATGGCGCCCGATTTTTCAAGACTCTCCCGGCCAAGATGCTCGCGACACACCTGCACTGGTGCGGCGCAAAAACGGTTGAGCGTGAAGACGCCAGCGACCGTGCTGTGCTCGTCGAGCGCGAATACCACGAGGTCACGTCGATTGGCTTTGCGCACGCCGGCCATGGCCACGCCGATGCGCACACCGGCGACGGGAAAAAGCTCGTGGGCTTCGGGCGTACGCAGATTGACAGGCATGGTGAGGCGGGCGGCTCCGGAAAGGGCACGCATTGTAGGAGTGGGGCTCGTTCACTGGCGTGCTCGCGCTGGCTCACGATGGCGCACCCTGTCAACGCGCCAAGCGCCGCGTGTCAATGCAACATGGACTTGTGCAACACCGACTGCAGCGCTTGGTCGGTTGGCGCTGGGGCTTCGACGAATTCGGGCGTGCCGTCGGCGCTGAGCCTGTACACGCCGTCCAGCACCAGGCAGTGCAGATGTATGTTGAGGTTGGCGGCCGAGCCAAAGCGTTGGATCAGCGTGACCGCGCCGCTGTCGGCTTCCTCAGGCTTGAGCCCAGCCTGGCCGAGCAGGTGGCGCGTGATCACGCGGTGCACCACCTGCAGCACGGGCGTCACCAGCTTGGGCTGCGCGGCCAGCAGCAGCCGCAGGGGGATGGGCAACGACAGCACCCACTGGCGCACCGGCACGTGCGGGATGACGTGGTCCACCAGGTGCGCCGCCGTCTGCGCCATGCGCCGGGCGCCGCACGAGGGGCAAAACCCGCGCCGCTTGCAGCTGAAGGCGACGAGCTTGTCGTGGCCGCAGTCGCCGCAGTGCAGCCGCAGGAAGCCATGCGCCAGGATGCCGCACTCGAGGAAGGCGTCGAACTCGTCCTTGGGCGTTCTGCGGCAAGTCGGCGCCGGCAGCGGCTTCGGTCTGGGCGAAAAAGGTCGCGGCGTGCTGCTGCACCAGGCGGTACAGCGTGGTCTGCTCCGGGCGGTGGCGCTCGTAGTGGACAGGGGTGCCATCCGGCGCCCGCTGGGGCTGCCGGCCAATGGCTTGCACGCGAGGCTCCCGAGGTGGTGAGCCCGGACGGTCTCAAGCCGCGCAACCCGTCGCAATCGGCCTCTCGGGCGCCTACCTGTGGGTGCCTACTGACGCCCCTCGTTGGGGTGAGCACGAGCACGAATGCTGATGTCCCTGGCGGCTTCGGAGATGTCAGCCTGCGCCAGATCAGCGTGGCTGAGAACGACGCCATCCGCGCCACGCTGTTGCTCCAGGCGATCGCGGGCCGCCACGGCGCCCTCGGTGGCTCGCTTCGGGCGCGCTTGCCGGTGCATGCCCTGGGCCTTCAGGTAACGACGCACGGTGGCGTAGGAAGCCACCGGCGAGTCCGCCTCCTTGCAAGCCACGCGCAGATTGTCCAGGTGCAACTGGGCGGTCCAGCCGGGATGCTCGCGGTACTGCAGCGTCAGCGCCGCAATGGCCGCCGGCGTCAGGCTCGGGAAGCACCCCTCGTCGCCGCGCTGTGCGTCCTTGAGTACGGCCACCGGATCGGCCGCGCGGCGGGCCCTGTAGTACCAGCGCTCCAGGGTGGACGCGCCGACGCGCACGTCCAGGCCCGAGACGGGGTGGCGCCAGGTCTTGGCCGCCAAGGCCAGTAACGCAGCGCCCAACTGCCGCGGTGCGGGCGGGGCGGCCATCAGCGGGCCGATGACGAGGAAGCGCAAGCGCGCCCATCGATCACGATCAGGGGGATCGGAAATAGCCTTCAATTGCGAAGGCTCCAGGTCTGCCGCACCGGCGGTGCGACTTGGGCGTCATGTTCATCTCCTGGATCGATGCGCGGGCACATGCCCGCATCGATCAGGGTAGGACGATCAAACGCAACCATCTATACGGGCGGCTGCTCGCTCGCGACAGCGGCGCGCGCATGCGAACGATCGAGTGGCTGATGTGGCAGATGGGTGGCGTCGGCCCGATGATTGGTCAGGCACACCACTTCCTGCGCGCCAAGCCCGGCGTCAGCGAGTACGCCGCCAATCGCTACCGCGACGAAGCGCTGCGCCTGTATGGCGTGCTCGACCGCCGGCTCGAAGGGCGCGACTACGTCGTCGACGACTACTCGATCGCCGACATCGCGATCTGGCCGTGGATCTCACGCTTCGAATGGCAACAGGTCGACATCCTCGAGTTCGGGAATGTGCGCCGTTGGTACGAGCGCATCGCCGAGCGACCGGCGGTGCAGCGCGGATACCAGGTGCCGGCTTACACCGCGCCGGTGCCGATGCCGATGCCGGCTGGGTGAGGGGCGGCGACGCTACTGGTCAGCGCGGAGTGCAGCGGTTGGAGACGATCGCTTATTGCCGAATTCATGATGGCCGCCGTTCGCGCTGCACAGGGCTATGAACAGCGCGCCCGCGTTTCCATCGAAGCTTAGGCCCCACAACGGGAAGCTGTTTTCCGTTTTGGCCCAAGGTCAAAAGCGTTGGATCCCGGGTTCCGGCCGTCAGACTGAACCCGGAAGCTCCATCCGACACTGTCCGATGAATGTGAGCCGAGATAGAACCCGGTGCTGACACCGCAAGGACAAAGAGCAGGCCCGTCGGCCTCTGCATCGACGAGCAGTGACACCAGCGCCGGTAAGTCAGTTCAGCTCTTGCTCTGCGAGATGCCATGGCCTCGGAAAGGGCCCCGCGAGACGCCCCCCCCATCAGGGGGAGCATCCGGCGCGGCGTGCACGCCGTCAGTCCGACTGCATACTTGCGAAAGGACCGCCCCATGCTGGTCGTGCCGTCGCCCGACGGTGGGAGTGTTCGACCCGCCCGAGCGCCAAAGAATCGACCTGGGCTCCCAGGAGTCCCGGGAAGACAGTGCGCGAGTGGACTTCGCTCGCGTTCGTTGATCCTCACAGCCCCAAGAAAGGAGCTGCATCAAATGGCTACCAAAGTAGACAGCATGAACTGGCTTGATCTGGTGGATGCCTACAAGCTGAAGCCCGACGGATTGAAGGACGCTATGCGGGACTACGTCGAGTCGAGAGCAAGGGACGAGTGCGACGGCGCACTGAAGGCGTTGGCCAGCCTAGCGAAGCTGGGTACCACGCTGAAGAGTTCGAAGGAGGCCAAGGCGGCCGGCCCGGACGTTATCAAGCGCATCGGCAAGCTGCTCGATGGCGTCGCGACGTCTCAAAAGGAATGGGAGAAGAAGAAGGCCGAGCGAGCCCAGGAGGGCACCCAGCAGGACATCCAGATCCAGCTCGAGCGCTGGGATGGCAAGTCCATGTACGGTGGCTGGGCCAAGGTCGAGATCTCCCCAAGAGGAGGCAAGGTCATCAAGAAGGAAGTCAGCGCCGCCGGCACGATCCTGAACATCAACGATGTCTTCCTCCAGCCCGTCGGCATGCTGGCCTTGTCGGTGTATCGAGCAGACCAACTCATGTGCACTGGAACCGCCAAGTACCAGTTCACGCCGGGCAAGGACAAGGGCCTGCAGTTCAAGTTCAGCCAGAAGAGCACGACGGTAAAAAAGAAGGCCAAGTCTCTCGAGGAACTTTCGGACCGACTTGAGATGAAAGGCAGTGTCGGACTTGAGATCAAGGTTCTCAAGGTTGGTGGCGAAGTGACCAAGGAGACCGAGTACAAGAAGGGGTACGAGGAGGAGGTCGAGTGGGAGGTCGAGATGGGCGAGGACAAGTTCGCGGTCGCCACGCAGATCTAGCTAGACCGAGGGGATGTCAGTACGCGAGGGGCGGTCACCCTGGCGGTGCGGCTGGAATGCACCGTGCCTCGCGGGCCTGCGGGCGAACGTCAGCCATGGGCCGGCAGCAAACGTTCGAGATACACGCAGCGAATGTCCGTAACCGCTCGCAGTCGGCGGGCTTTGCTTCCTGGGCGTGCGCTTCAGGCTCTTGCGGCACCACCTGGGCGCGCAGCTTGGCGTTGGGGGCCAGCACGCCGTGAAAACGGATCAAATGCAGCCGAGGTCTGGGCACCAGCGCCGCCAGCCGCTGCATGAACTCCAGCGGCAACATCACCAGATGCGTGGTGCCGTCGCGCCAGGGCGTCTTCAACCTCAGCACCACCTGCCCGGCGGCGTTGGTCTGCACACGTTCGTTGGCCAGAGCCGGGCGGGTGATGTAGCGGCACAGTTGCTCCAGTGCCTGGCGGTCATCGGCGGCGCAGCGCACGGCGGCGTGCAGGCGACCAGCTTGTCGTGGCCGCAGTCGCCGCAGCGCAGCTTCAGGAAGCCGTGGGCCAGGATGCCGCACTCGAGGAAGGCGTCGAATTCGTCCTTCACGAACTGCGGCAGGTCGGTACCTGCGGCGGCTTCGGTCTGGGCGATGAAGGTCCCGGCGTGCTGCTGCACCAGGCGGTACAGCGTGGTCTGCTCCGGGCGGTGGCGCTCGTAGTGGACCGGGGCGCCATCCGGCGCCCGCTGGGGCTGCCGGCCGATGGCTTGCACGCGAGGCTCCCGAAGTGGTGACCTCGCACGCTCTCAGGCCGCGCGCCGCGTCGCAATCGCCCTCAGGGGCAGCCTACCTGTGGGCGCCTACCTTCGTGTGCCCACCGCCGGCTGGTGGACTTCAGCGACGCCAGCGTTGCATTCCGGTGCTCTTGACCGTCCGGTTCAAGGGCCCGGACTTACGGCTCCGATTTGCTGCGAGCCACCCAGACATCGTTGACACCCTGAGGCGGGCGCCCGGAAGCGGGATCCTCAAGGGCAATGGCTTGGTGGCGCTCGAAGGACGAGTTCGACGCCGTGCTGCCTGCTGGCGGCGCTGGCCCAGCGCACATAGCCGCCACCCACGAAAAAGCGCACAGCGGTCCGTCCCGCCGTCGTGGCCTTGGGCGGTGTTGCGCTGTTATTCGGCAGTGACCCCAGCGTCCTTGATCAGCTGCGCCCAGCGGTCGTGGTCCTTCTCCAGCCAGTCGCGGTACTCGTCGGGTGACGACCCCACCACCACCGCGCCCAGGCCACGCAGCTTTTCTTGCGTTGCCGGCTTGGCCAGCGAGGCGCGGATAGCGGTGCTCAGCTTGGCCACCACGGGTGCCGGCGTGTTGGCCGGCGCCAGAAAGCCGACTGGGCCGATGTAATCCTCGAAGCCGGGAAAGCCGGCTTCGGCCATCGTCGGAACACCAGGGAAGTCGGCATGGCGCTGCTTGGTGGTGATGGCGATCACCCTCAGCTGCTTGGCCGTCACACGCTCGGCCACGCCGATCATCGGATAGAACATGGTGTCGACGCGGCCGGCCATGACCTCGGTCAGTGCCGGCGCGTTGCCGCGAAACGGGATGTGGTTCATCTTCGCGCCGCCGCGCACTTCCAGCAGGGCCGACGAGAGGTGCGCCGAGCCGCCGTTGCCGGCCGAGCCGTAAGACACCGTGCCGGGCTGCGACAATCCACGGCATCCCCTTCCGGACGACGTATTCGCTGATCGGAATCGGCTTCACGCTGGTGTTCGGCGTGATGCACAAAATCAACATGTCTTACGCGGCGGCGTCGATCGGCGCGGCATATGCGGGTCCAGCGCTCGGCAGCGCGCTCGGCCTGAAGAGCGCGTGGGCGGTGTTCGCGGTGTCGCTTTGCGCCGGCGCCGTATTCGGCTGGCTTGTCTACGTCATCTGCTTCCACGTCACGCCGCTTAGAAACGAGAACGCGACTCTGATGTCGACCGTCGGCATGTTGCTTGTCGATCGACGAGATCATCTCTCGAATCACGCAGGGTGCACCGCAGAACTATCCGTCCGCCGTCGACGCCGACATGCTACGCCTGGGCGAACTGTCGCTGCGACCTCAAGGTGGTGTTCGTCGTCAGCCTCATCTGCACCGCCGCGCTGCTTACCCTGCTTTAGCGCACGCGGCTCGGGCTTGCGACCCGCGCCGTGGCGCAGCAGCCGGTGCCGCGCAGCTCTGCGGCATCCGCGTCGCACACGTGAAGCGATTACGTTCATCGACACCGGGCTGCTGGGCGGCATTGCCGGCACGCTGGTGTGCTCCGCTGTCGGCGCGGTCGATCCTCATCTCCGGGCCGCTGACCCTCAAGGGATTGATTGCCACCGTGATCGGCGGGCTGGACAGCGTGCCCGGAGCGATCGTCGCGGGGCTGCTTGTCGGCGCGCTGGAGAACGTCGCCCAGCATTTCCACGGCGTCACCGAGTATTTCAAGGCCATCTCTGAAGACGTTGGCACTCCGTCTCAATCTCAATTGGAAGTAGTTGCCCCCTGCCGCATCGAGATTGCACGCGAGGAAGGTTGGAGGCCGCGCGTGGCCTCCAACCCTTCACGCAGCCCCACCCGTCATGAGCGCGCAAGCTGATACCGTTCGCGGCGCCCGGGAGCGCGAACCCTCCACACCCAGCATCGCGACAAATGCGCGCAGCGTAGCACCGGCATAAGCGTCGGTCTTGCGCACGAACAGGGTGTCCACCAGCATCGGTGCAGGGTCGAGCGGCTCCAGCGTCAGTTCGGTACGGCAACCGGAGCTTTCGACAACGCTGCGCGGCAAAACGGTCAAGCCGACATTGGCCGCGACACAGCCGAGCACGCCTTCCAGGGTGCCGAATTCAAAGCGCCGAAACGGCAGCCAGCCGCGCGCTGCGAAATACGCCTCCATGCGTTGGCGATACGAACATCCCTGGCGGAACACGATCACGGTCAAGTCGCCTTGCGTCATGCGCTGGCGAATGTCGGCACTGCCGCGCGCGCGCACCAACACCAGTTCCTCGCGGAACACTGGCTCGCAGGTGAGCTCGGGATGGTCGATCGGCCCCGCCACGAGCGCACCGTCAAGCCGTTGCGCCAGAACCTGGTCCAGCAACTCCGCAGTGGGTGCGGTGCGCACTTCAAGTTGCACCGCAGGATGCGCCTTGTAAAAGCGGCCCAGCACAGCAGGCAGGCGTACCGCAGCCGTCGTTTCCATGGACCCAATGCGCAAGCTGCCCTGGACTGTGCCGTCGTCGCGCACCGCAGCCTCGGCTTCCATCACGAGTGCGCCGACGCGCTGCGCGTAACCCAGCAACCGGGCGCCGGCGCGGGTCAACGCGACGCCGCGGCTGTGGCGGGTGAACAGCGGCACGCCCAGATCGGATTCGAGCTGTTTGAGGCGTACCGTGACGTTCGACTGGACGGTGTGCAATTCGGACGCCGCCGCGCTTACGGAACCGTGGCGGGCGACTGCAGAGAAGGTGCTGAGGGTCAACAAGTCCATGGTTCGATATCTCGAAAATGGAACGCAGGCATCTTAACGATTCATTATTCAAGATGTCAAACCGCCGCTAGATTGGCCATATGCCCTCGGAACTCTGCAGGAGATGGTCATGAAGAACAGTTCGGCCTTTGCCGGCATCTTGAGATTGAGCCTGGCGCTGTTCCTGGTTCAAGCGGGCGCTGCTAACGCGGCCGAGGTTAAGGTCTTCAGCACCATCGGCGTCAGGTCGGTGATGCAGGAACTTGGGCCCGAGTTCGAGCGCACGACGGGCCACAAATTGACGATCAGCTTCGACGTGGCGAATGCGTTGAAGCGAAGGATCGACGCCGGTGAAAGTTTTGACGTCGCGATCCTGACCGTGCCTGTCATGGATGATCTGATTAAGCAAGGCAAGATCGTTGAGGAAACGCGCGTGCTCGTCGCGCGTGGCGGCATGGGCTTGGGGGTGCGTGCCGGCGCGCCCAAGCCCGACATCAGTTCGACCGAGGCGTTCAAGCGCACCCTGGTCAATGCAAAGTCGATCACCTACCCGAAGGAAGGCTTGGCAGGCCTCCACATGAACAAGGTCCTGGATCGGCTTGGCATCGCAGAAGTCATGGGACCGAAAACGACGCTCACAGGCTCGGGGAGCCCTGCCGAATTGGTCTCGCGCGGCGACGTAGAGTTCGCCGCGCACATCATTCCGGAACTGCTGGCGGTGCAGGGCGTCGAGCTCCTCGGCCCCCTTCCGCCGGAGGTGCAGACCTACATCGTTCTTCCCGGGGGCGTGAGTGCCAGCGCCATGCAACCGCAGGCGGCGCGGGAATTGCTCAAGTTCCTTACTGGGCCGGTAGCTATTCCTATCATCAGGTCGAAGGGGTATGAGCCTGGTTGATCTCAGTTTGCAAGTTTCTGAGTACCTTCCTTCTCGGCGCCAGGCCGCGTTTGGCACCTGGGGCTGAAGCAATCCGTGGCAGCCAACCCTCTACACGGCCGAAACGGTCATGAGCGTGGTGGTGTGCAGCTTGCACTGACTCAACGGCCGCGACCCGGCACGGCCATGCCTTCGTTGAGAACTGCTGCACAGCGCGGGTAGCCGAACACCTGGCCGCGCTGCTGGCGCGGGAGTTCTGCGACCACACCCATGCGCCGAGGCCGACCGCGGCGCGGTCACGCTGATCCAGCGCTTTGGGTCGGCGGCCAACTTGAACATCCATCTGCCCTGCCTGATGCTGGACGGCGTGTACCGGCACAGCGAGGCTAGGCCGATCTTCGGGAAAGTGCCGACGCCAACCGATGAAGGGCGGGGTCAGGGGCGCGAACATGGGCGTTTGAACTTCCTATCCCCAGCCCCGACTGCAACGCCGTTTCCAGCGCTATGGCTGGGATCTCGCGGCGGCTGATTACGAAGCCCTGTGGCAGTCGCAGTTGCGCCCCGCCCAGGCCGAACTGTTGGCCATGGCCGCGCTGCGCTCGGGCGAGCAGGTGCTCGACGTGGCCTGCGGCACCGGCCTCGTGTCGTTCGCCGCCGCCGATGCGGTCGGCCCAAAGGGGC
>JANOJR010000569.1:0-3236 GCA_031418855.1 Rubrivivax sp. | reverse complement strand
CGACATCAGCCCGAGGCACCTGTGTTTGATCGTCACCCCTGGAGAGTCTTGATGAAGCCCAACGTCATGCGCCGTCTGGCGCTATTCATGGCGGTCTGCCTGGCGCCGAGCTGGGTGGCGGCCCAAGCGGTCGCCTCGTTCACGGTGGTCAACGCCGACACCGGTGCCGACATCGCCACCTTCGTCTCCAGCGGCACGGTGTCGATTGCCAGCACGCCCAGGATCAACGTGCGCGCGAATGCCAGCAACGTCAAGAGCGTCGTCTTCATCGACGCCAGCAGCACCCGCATCGAGAACACCGCGCCGTATGCCTACAAGGGCAACCAGGGGGCGGTCTACTACAGCTGGGCACCGACCGCCGGCACCTACGTCATCAACGCCAGGCCGCATGCAGCTGCCAATGGCACCGGCACGGCCGGTGCGACGACCACGCTCACACTGACGCTGGTGGGTACCGCAACGCCACCGCCCGGAGGGACCACGACGCGCAACGCGGCCGCGCGTTTTCTAGCCCAGGCCACCTTCGGGCCGGTGGACGCCGACATCGACCGCGTGCTGGCGATCGGCTACTCGGCGTGGATCGACGAACAATTCGCCACCGCACGCAGCGGCACGCATCAGGCGTACTTCGAAGCGGCGAATACCAGCGGCACCGCCGGCGAGAGCGAGGTCAGGTACTCGTTCTGGAAGCAGGCCATGACAGGGCCGGACCAACTGCGCCAACGCATGGCCTACGCGCTGTCGCAGATCTTCGTGATCTCTTTCGTCGACAGCGTGGTGGACAACGACGATCGCGCGGTGGCCGCTTGGCTCGACATGTTGGGCGACCAGTCGTTTGGCAACTACCGCCAGTTGCTCGAGCGCGTGGCGCTGCATCCGATGATGGGCATCTATCTCTCGCACATGGCCAATCAGAAGGCCGACCCCATCACTGGCCGTGTGCCCGACGAGAATTTCGCGCGCGAAGTGATGCAGCTACTCAGCATCGGCCTTGTCGAGCTCAACCAGGACGGCACCGCGCGCACCGGCACGACGGGTGCGGCGCTTGAAAGCTACACGCCGACCGACGTCGCCGGCTTGGCCAAGGTGTTCACCGGCTGGAGCTGGGCCTGCCCTGATTGGCCCCACAAGAACTGCTTCTTCCGTGGCAGCAACAACGACCGCAGCGACCCCGACCGCGGCTTGAAGCCGATGGTGGCTTATCCGCTGTACCACAGCACCGAGGCCAAGACCTTTCTCGGCACCACCATCCCGGCACAAAGCCAAAGCGACCCGGCGGCGAGCCTGCGCGTCGCGCTCGATCGCCTGGCAGCGCACCCCAACGTGGGGCCCTTCATCGGCCGCCAGCTGATCCAGCGCTTCACCACCAGCAATCCGAGCCCGGCCTACGTCAGCGCCGTGGCGCGCGCATTCGCCAACAACGGCAGCGGTGTGCGCGGCGACATGAAGGCGGTGCTCAAGGCAGTGCTCATGCACCCCGAGGCGCGTGTCGTCAGCGACACCTCGGGCAAGGTGCGCGAGCCGGTGCTGCGCACCTCGGCCTTCCTGCGCGCCTTCCCGCACCGCAGCGTGTCTGGCAAGTACGAGGTGGACAACACCGACAGCCCCGGCACCGCGCTCGGCCAAACGCCGCTGCGCGCGCCTTCGGTGTTCAACTTCTACCGTCCGGGTTACGTGGCACCGGGCACGCAAAGCGCGGCGCGCAACCTGGTGGCGCCAGAGCTGCAGATCGCCAACGAGACCAGCGTCGTGGGCTACGTGAACTTCATGCGCGACAACATCAGCGCAGGCGCCGGCCTCTCCGCCGGCAACGGGCTGAGCCGGCGCGATCTGCAGGGCGACTACAGCGCCGAGTTGGCCTTGGCCAACGACGTGCCAGCGCTGGTGGACCGCGTCACGGCACGCCTGACCTATGGCGCCATCGGCGCGGCGCGGCGCATCGAGATCATCAACGCGGTCAGCGCCATCGCCGTCCCGGGGGCCGGCAGCACCCAGACGCAGATCGACGCCGCCAAACGCAACCGCGTCAACGCGGCCATCTTGTTGACCGTCGCCGCACCCGAGTTCGTGGTGCTGAAGTAAGGAACAAACCATGACCCACCCCAAAGTCATCGCCGGCGCCCCTGCCATCCACCACGGCGCAGCGCGCCGCCTGTTCCTGCGCCAGGCCAGCGCCATGTCGCTCGTGGCTGGCGCTGGCGCACCGCTGGCGCTCAACCTGTTGGCGGCCGGCTCGGCCGCAGCCCAGAGCGCAGCCGACTACCGCGCCGTCGTGTGCCTGTTCATGTTCGGCGGCAACGATGCGTTCAACATGGTCTTGCCCACCGACAGCGCCAGTTGGGCCGCTTACACCGCCACGCGCAACCAGGCGCCCGACTCGATCGCGCTGCTGGCGCCGGGCACCGTACCCGACCTCACCGCCCGAGCGGGCTCGCCGGCGCGCCTGGGTGGCGTGTTGCCGATCAGGCCCACCAACGGCCAAGGCCGCAGCTTCGCGCTGCACCCCTTGATGGGCCAGTTGCAGACGATGTTCGACGCCGATCGGCGGCTGGCCGTCGTGCCCAACATCGGCCCGCTGACCATGCCTACCACCAAGGCGCAGTACGCCCAGAGCACCCACCCAAGGCCGGCGCGCCTGTTCTCGCACAACGACCAGCAAAGTACCTGGCAGACGATGCTGCCGGAAGGGGCCACACAGGGCTGGGGCGGGCGCATGGCCGACGCCGTGGCCGCCGCCAACACGCGGGCCGTGTTCACCGCCATTTCTGCGTCGGGCAGCGCGGTGTGGCTGTCAGGCCAGAACGTGCGCCAGTACCAGGTGGGCGGCGCAGGTGCCCTGCGTTTGGGTTCCGACAGCAGTGGCCGGGTCTACGGCTCTGCCGCAGTGGCCAGCGCGCTGGCCCGCGTCGCCGGCAGCGTACAAGGTGGCCATGCCTTTGAAGCTGATGTCGCCGGCATCTCGCAGCGCTCGATCGACGCCGAACTCACGCTGCGCAGCGCCCTGCGCCCGCCCAGCGACGCCGCCTTCGGCACCACGCCCGTCAGCGGAAGCTACAACCCCGCCAACGACCCCAAGCTCCAGTACCTGAACCCGCTCACCGGCACGGCCTCGTTCAACGCGGTGGCGCAGCAGTTGCAGGTGGTGGCGCGCCTTGTCGACGCCGGCATGTCGGGCGCCACAGGCGTGAGGCGCCAGGTGTTCTTCGTGAGCCTGGGTGGCTTCGACACCCACAGTG
>JANOJR010000568.1:0-2739 GCA_031418855.1 Rubrivivax sp. | reverse complement strand
GCTGGACGAGAAGCAGCTCAAGGACCTGATGGCGCTGCTGCTCGACCCGAAGTCGCCGGTGAACCAGTAGGCGTCAGTGCAGCATGGCGCGAGCGGCGAGCGGCGAGCGGCGAGCGGCGACCCGCGACGCCGCAGCCCAGCCCGCGTGAGTGCGGTCTTTTCTTGAATCCGCATATAAGAGATTGCTGAAGCATGAATTTAAGCAAGCGTGAGTTCACTCAGATCCTCGGCGCCGCGTCCGCTGCCGGCATGGGCTTGGGGCGTTGGGCCGACGCCGACGCGACACAAGCGCAGCAGGGCCTGTACGACGTGGCGCCCTTTGGCAATGTGTCCTTCCTGCACATGACCGACTGCCACGCGCAGCTCAAGCCCATCTACTTTCGCGAGCCCAGCGTCAACCTCGGCTTCGGCAGCATGCAGGGCCAGTTGCCGCACTTGGTGGGCGACGCGCTCTTGAAGGCCGCGCGTGTGCGACCGGGCAGCGCCGCCGCGCATGGCTACACGTTCATCGACTTCGAGAAGGCCGCGCGGCGCTACGGCAAGGTGGGGGGCTTCGCCCACCTCGCCACCCTGGTCAAGCAGCTCAAGGCCAGCCGGCCCGGCGCGCTGCTGCTCGACGGCGGTGACACCTGGCAGGGCTCGGCCACGTCCTTGTGGACCGACGCGCAGGACATGGTCGACGCCAGCAAGCTGCTCGGCGTGGACGTGATGACGGGCCACTGGGAATTCACCTACGGCATGGAGCGCGTGAAAGAGATCGTCGAGAAAGACTTCAAAGGCCAGATCGATTTCATCGCGCAAAACATCAAGACCAACGATTTCGGCGACCCGGTCTTCAAGCCCTATGTGATGCGCGTGATCAACGGCGTGCCCTGCGCCATCGTCGGCCAGGCCTTTCCGTACACGCCGATTGCCAACCCGCGCTACCTGGTGGCCGACTGGAGCTTCGGCATCCAGGAGGAGGGCATGCAAAAGGTCGTCGACGAAGCGCGTGCCAAGGGCGCGCAGGTGGTGGTGCTGCTGTCGCACAACGGCATGGATGTCGACCTGAAGCTCGCCACGCGCGTGCGCGGCATCGACGCCATCTTCGGCGGCCACACCCACGATGGCGTGCCCCTGGCCGTGCCGGTAAAAAACGCCGGCGGCACCACGCTCGTCACCAACGCCGGCAGCAACAGCAAGTTCCTGGGCGTGATGGACTTCGACGTCCAAGGCGGCAAGGTGGCCGACTTCCGCTACCGCCTGATGCCCATCTTCGCCAACCAGCTCAAGGCCGACCCGGCGATGCAGGCGCTGATCACCAAGGTGCGTGCGCCGTATGAAGCCAAGCTTGCCGAGAAGCTCGCGGTGACCGACGGCCTGCTCTACCGGCGCGGCAACTTCAACGGCAGCTGGGACCAGCTGATCTGCGACGCATTGATGGACGTGCAGGGCGCAGAAATCGCGTTTTCACCCGGCTTTCGCTGGGGCACGTCGCTGCTGCCGGGCGACACCATCACGCGCGAACTGCTGATGGACCAAGTGGCCGTGACCTATCCGTATGCCACGCTGACCGAGATGACGGGCGAGACCATCAAGACCGTGCTCGAAGACGTGGCCGACAACCTCTTCAACCCCGACCCGTACTACCAGCAAGGCGGCGACATGGTGCGCGTGGGTGGCCTGGCCTACACGTGCAGCCCGACCGAGAAGATGGGCTCGCGCATCAGCGAGATGCGCCTGCAGGGCAAGCCCATCGAGGCCGCCAAGAAGTACAAGGTGGCGGGCTGGGCGCCGGTGGCTGAAGAGGCGCGCACGCTGCCGGGTGTGAGGCCCGTGTGGGAGCACGTCGAGACCTGGTTCAAGGCGCAGGGCGGGCGTATCAAGCCGCGCACCATCAACACGCCCAGGCTGGTGGGGACGAAGGGCAATCCGGGGTTCGCGTCGTGAACTTGCGTGAACTTGCGTATTGACGGATAGACGACGCTTACCGTCTTGCAACACACTCAAGCGTCCAACGCTATAAGGAGCTCGACATGATGAATCTGCTTCGCAAAATCACCCTCGGCGCGATGCTGTTCGCGGCGGCTGCGGCGGGCTGGGCGCAAGACGCCGTGGTCTATCACATCGACGACACGTCGATGCAGGCCGTCAAGGGCCTGCGCAATATTCGCAACCACCTCGACACCGACCCCGGCGCGAAGATCACCGTCGTGACGCACGCCCTGGGCGTGGACTTCCTTCTCGAAGGTGCCAAGGACCCCAGCGGCGGCGCCTTCGCAGGCCCAGTGGCCGCACTCAGCGCACGCGGCGTGAAGTTCGAGATCTGCGAGATCACGCTACGCAACCGCAACCTGAAGCGTGACCAGTTCATCCAGGAGGCGGAGTTCACACCCTCGGGTGTGGTGCGGCTGGCCAAAATGCAAAAGCTGGGCGCGGCCTACATCAAGCCCTGAGGGCAGTGGACACGCGAGACCGGCCGCTTGAGGTCCGTGCGTTGCTGGCGAGGGCGTTGGCAGAGCGGTTCCGCTCATGTCCCCCGGCCGGGGGTACCCGGCCTCCTCCTTTACTTCGCTGCGCCGGTCACCCGTCGCCCCGGCCAGCAGCTAATACTGTGGCGGGGCTGCATTCGTGCTCGACGAGCGCCTCTACAGCTGGTGCGAGCGGCGGGCAGGGGCGCTGTGTGGAGTGAAGTAAAGGAGGAGGGTCGGGTACTCCCGGCCCGGGGGACATGAACGGAACACAGCGCCCCTGGCCGCT
>JANOJR010000567.1:0-13523 GCA_031418855.1 Rubrivivax sp. | reverse complement strand
GTTCTTCGCAAAGCCGCTGAGCAACACGGTGCCGTTGAGCGTCTCGATGTGGATGCTGATGGCGTCGACGGCCTTGTTCTCTACAAAACGGCCCTTGATTTGCGTGGTGATGGTGGCGTCGTCGATGTAGGCGCCCACGGTTTCCTGGCCGCGCGTAACGGCGCAACCCGAGACGGTGAGTGTGGCCAAGGCGGCCACAGTGACCATGGCCGCTGTCAAGAACTTGAGGGCGGTGGGTGCAGTGCGTGTCTTCATATCGGTTCTCCTGTGATGTTCGAAACGCCATGCTGCGCCGCGCCCATGCACTCGGTCTGTGCGGCAGCGAACTTAGGCGCAGCGGGCAAGCCGCTCAGGACCCGCGTAGGACAGTGCCCACAGCACGAGCCGGCACTGGCCGATTCCGCCTAGTCCGTGCGTTACCGAACATGGAGGCTCTTCAAACGACCCGAGAGCGCTTTGAATCCATACCTTGACCACCACCCCCCCGGCAACCCGCGCCAGAACCAGCTGCTGGCGGCATTACCGGCGCACGAATGGGCGCGTTGCCAGCCCCAGCTGGAGTGCGTGGACCTCAGCGCCGGCCAGGTGCTCAGCGACTACGGCCAAACGCCCAGCCACGCCATCTTCCCGACCACGGCGGTGGTCTCCCTGATCTACAACACCGAAGAAGGCGGCTCGGCGGAATTTGCCGTCGTCGGCAACGACGGCGTGGTGGGGATCTCGCTCTTCATGGGTGGCCTGGCAACGTCGAGCCGGGCCGTGGTGCAAAGCGCCGGCCGGGCTTGGAGGCTGCCCGCACGCGCCGTCATTGCCGACGTCCAGCGCGCCGGCGCGGTGCTCATGACGATCCTGCGCTACACGCAGTCGCTCATCGCGCAGGTGGCGCAGACGGGTGCGTGCAATCGCCACCACTCGATCGACCAACAGCTCTGCCGCCGCTTGCTGATGGGCTTGGACTTGCAGGGTTCAGACGAGCTGGTGATGACCCAAGAAGGCGTCGCGCAGCTGCTGGGCGTGCGCCGCGAAGGCGTCACCGCCGCTGCGTCAAAGCTGCAACAAGCCGGCGTGATTCGCTACCACCGCGGGCACATTGAAGTGCTGGACCGAGGCCGCCTTGAGCAGCGCACCTGCGAGTGTTATGGCGCCTTGAAGCGCGAGCAGCAGCGCTTGACGCCACCCATGCGCATGCCTGTTGCCGTGCCGTCACCGCGCAACGCACCGCGCATCAGCCCCGTCCCGCAGTTCGCCTGAACACGCACATTGGGCTCGCGCTATGCGCCCCAGCGCACAGTCGCGGCGCAGGCATGCGCGCAGACTGCGCTATCGCTGCGCGCCGCACACGCGCCACCTACGCAGCACTTCTGAAAGCGTTCGTTGGCAGCCGCACAAAACCACTTGATTGAATTGCTGCCGCGCCAGGCCCGGCAGCGTGTATTGGCCCAGTGCGATGAGGCGCCGCTGGTGTTGTCACAGGTGCTGTACGAGCCGGGCCAGGCGATACGCCACGTCTACTTCCCCGTCGAAGGCTTCGTCTCCTTGATCGCCGTCGTCGAACATCACCCGGGCCTGGAAGTCGGCATGGTCGGGCGCGAGGGCATGCTGGGTGCGCACCTGATGCTGGGTGTGGCCGCAGCGCCGCAGAAAGCCTTGGTGCAAGGCGCTGGATTCGCCTGGCGCATGGGCAGCGCGGCCTTTAGGCGTGAACTGGCCTTGAACGCGGCGCTGCGCACCCACTTGCAGCGCTACGTGCACGTCTTGATGTGCCAGCTCACGGCCTCGGCCACCTGCCTGCGCTTTCACCAGATCGGCCCGCGCCTGGCGCGCTGGCTCCTGATGAGCCAAGACCGCGCCCATGCCGACCGCTTTGTCGTGACCCATGAGTTCCTGGCCTTGATGCTGGGTGTGCGCCGGGTTGGCATCACGCTGGCCGCAGGCAGCCTGCAGCGCGCGGGGCTCATCACCTACCACCGCGGTGAGTTGCAGGTGCTCGACCGCCGTGGTCTCGAAGCGGCCGCGTGTACTTGTTATGCGGCCGATCGCCAGACCTACGCCGCCTTGCTCGCGTAGGACATCGACGACGCTGAAACGCGGCGCGCGCTGATGTGCACAGCGCGGCCGCTCGGCCACAGTGGGCGTGTCGCATCGACGCGGCGGCCGACCCCGGCCGTGGCAGCTGACGTGCCCACTGCAAACCCTTGGAGCTTTTATGACCACTCTATTCAAGACCCTCTTGGCTTCGGCCTGCCTGATGGTGGCCGCGCAAGCCAGCGCGCAGATCACGTTCTATGAGCACGACGGCTTCCAGGGCCGCACCTTCAGCACCGAGCGCAACGTCATGAACTTCGACCGCTTCGGCTTCAACGACCGCGCCTCGTCGGTGGTGGTGCAGTCGCGCGAGCGCTGGGAAGTCTGCGAGGCGGCGGGTTTTGAAGGGCGCTGCGTTGTGTTGCGGCCCGGCAGCTACAGCTCGCTCTCGGCGATGGGGCTGAACGATCGTGTGTCGTCCGTGCGCATGGTCAACCGCAACACCGACTATGCCGACGACCGCTACGCACCCCCGCCTGTGAACCCATACTACGACTCGCGCCGTCGCAACAACGAGCGGCTGTTCGAAGCGCCGGTGACGTCGGTGCGTGCCGTGGTCGGCCCGGCCGAACGCCGCTGCTGGACCGAGCGCGAAAACGTGGGCTCCACACGCGGTGACGCCAACGTGCCCGGCGCCGTGCTCGGCGCGGTGATCGGCGGCATCCTGGGTCACCAGGTCGGCGGCGGCACCGGGCGCGACATCGCCACCGCAGGTGGCGTGGTCGCCGGAGCGGCCATCGGCGCCAACACCAACCGCGGCTCGAGCGGTGGCCGCATGCAAGACGTGCAGCGCTGTGACACCGTCGCCAACACCGGCCCGCCGCACCACTGGGACGTGACCTATGACTTCCGCGGCACCACGCACCGCGTGCAGATGACGACGCAGCCTGGCGCCACGATTACCGTCAACCGCCAGGGTGAGCCGCGCGCCTGAGCTTGCGTACGCCAGCAAGCTCAAGCGCAGGCCTAGGGAGGACGTGCGCATGAGACTGGACGCGAATAGATTGGCGCAACTGCGTCGGACCCTGATCCTCGATTCGGGCCCGGAGCGTGCGTTCGACGACATCACGCGGCTGCTGGCCACCACCTTGGACGTGCCGTTCACGATGGTGAACATGCTTGACGCGCAGCGCGATTGGTTCAAGTCACGCGTGGGTATTCAACAGTCGGAGTCGCCTTCGGTGGCGTCGTTCTGCGAGCTCTTCTTCACGTCAACGCAAAACGTGATCGTGGTCGAAGACACGCTGCTCGACCCCCGGCTCGAATCACATCCGAAGGTGGCCGGTCGGCCCTACATACGGTTTTATGCCGCCGCCAGGCTGAGCGTGAGCGGGCAAACGATCGGCACGCTTTGCGCTTACGACACGCAGGCGCACAAGGTCTCGCCCGAGCAACTGGCGGACCTGCAAGCCATGGCCAATGCCACCGTCGAGTTGATCCTTACTCGACGCGACAGCCTGGAGCGGCGCATGGCCGACGACTGACGGCGGCCTCGGTTTGCCGGCGGTGTCCGAACCCATCAAAGCCAGCATCACCGAAGCGTTGAGCGGCAAGACGGCCATCCGTGCTTTTCGCGCGTCTGTATGCCACCGCACAGAGCCGCGCGAGGCGCCGCTTTAGCATGCTTGGCGGCTAGCGCACCCCACCCTGTACCGAAGATCGGCATGAACTACGAAGGCCGCGACGTCCAATGCATGTATCGAACCCACTCGGCACGTCACTGGCGCGCCACAAGGAAATCATGCTCGGCATGCGCAGTGGGCGCATGAGCTATGCCGTGCGTCCCTCAGCAACGCCATGGGCCTGGGCGGGCGCACCCCGTTCCCGCTGCCGTGAAGCGCGTCTGCCGCAACCCTGACCGACACGAAAGACACCGCCATGCACATTCGAGTCGGCTTTGAGATGTCTTACGCCTGCCCCGGCCCGACGCCCATGATCCTGGCCTTGAACATCCACCATTCGCGCGCCGCCGACCTGGTGCGCGTGGACCAATTGATCACCGTTCCAGCCGTGCCGCTCACCGCCTACCACGACCTCTTTGGCAACTGGTGCAGCCGGCTGGTGGCGCCGGCGGGGACCTTCGTGGTGAAGACCGACGCCTTGGTGTACGACCACGGCGCGCCTGAAGTGGTGCTCCCGGGGGCCGTGCAGGTGCCGGTGCAAGACCTGCCCGAGTCGACCCTGGTCTACCTGCTGGGCAGCCGCTACTGCGAGACCGATCAGCTCTCCAACATCGCCTGGCAGCACTTCGGCAGCGGCCCCACAGGCTGGGCGCGCGTGCAGGCGATTTGCGACTTCGTGCACCAGCGCATCGAGTTCGGCTACCACCATGCGCGCCGAACGCGCACGGCCTGGGAGGCCTACAACGAACGCCAGGGTGTGTGTCGCGACTATGCCCACCTGGCCATCGCGCTGTGCCGCTGCATGAACATCCCGGCGCGCTATTGCACGGGCTATCTCGGCGACATCGGCGTCACGCCCTTGCCCGGGCCGATGGACTTCGCCGGCTGGTTCGAGGCTTTCCTCGGCAACGCTTGGTACACCTTCGACGCACGCAACAACACGCCGCGCATCGGCCGCATCCTCATCGCCCGCGGCCGCGACGCCTGTGACGTGGCCTTGGCCAGTACCTTTGGCCCCAATACGCTACAGAGCTTCAAGGTCTGGACCGACGAAGTGGCGGCGGGCTGAACCTGCGCGCGCGCCGCGCTGCGCAGGCCCGGCGTCATCCTCTCGAAGGCCGCTATGAACCCACTGCGACAAGTCATCGGCCGGGCCATGTTGTTCCCGGCGCTGCGCCTGATGCGCGCGCAGATGAGGCTCATCTCCAACCCGCTGCATCTGCGCGCAATGGCCGCGCGCGCCGACGCCCTGGGCCCGCACGACGCCGATCTGCGCACCACGGCGGTGACGGCCGGCAGTGCGCCGGGCGTGTGGCTGGACGTGCCCGGTGCGAGGCAAGACTGCGTGGTGCTGTACCTGCACGGCGGCGCCTTCGTGGCCGAGACGCCCAAGTTCCACGCGGCACTGCTCGCGCGCATCTGCCGCGAGGCCGGTGCACGCGGCTTGATGCTGAGCTACCGGCTGGCGCCGGAACACCGCTACCCTGCGGCGTTAGACGACTGCATCGCCACCTACCGCTGGCTGCTCGCGCAGGGCTTTGAGGCCCGTCGCATCATCGTCGCCGGTGACTCCGCTGGCGGCAACCTGACGCTGGCCCTGCTCTTGCGGGCGCGCGATGAAGGGCTGGCGATGCCGGCCGGTGCGGTGGCCTTGTCGCCGGTGGCCGACTTCACCTTCAGCGGCGAGTCGGTGCGGCGCAACGACGGTGTCGACGACATGTTCACTGCCGCCAAGATGGAGGCCCTGGTGCCGGTGTACCTGGGCACGCCCGAGCTGTGCAGCCACCCCTATGTCTCGCCGGTGTTTGGTGACTACACCGGTGTGGGGCCGCTGCTCTTGATCGTGGGCAGTACCGAGCTGCTGCTGGACGATGCCGTGCGCGTGGCGCAGCGCTGCGCCGGCGCGCAGCTGCTGGTGTGGCACGGCATGCCGCATGTCTTCCCGGGCTTCGCCTTCCTGCCCGAAGCGCGCGCAGCCACGCAGCGCATCGGCCGCTTCATGCGCGCGTGCCTGGAGCGCGAGGTGGCGGAACAAGCTGTGGCCGAGGACGTGGCAGAGACTCCAGCCGAGTCTGCGGCGGACCCGCGCGCACAAAGCGAGCTGCCACACGCGTTGCCGACGGCGACCCTTGCACCGTCGCAGCTCAAGGCCAAGGCTTGGATCTATCTCGCGCTGGCGGTATTGACCGGAGCCGTGCCGCTGATCCTGCTGGTCTTCGCACCGCTGCTGGCTATCGCGATGTGGGCTCATCCTGCGGTCTGGTCGGCCACGGCGGTGGTCGGCGTGTTCATGTGGGCCGATGCGGCATCGCTCGGTTGGCGCCGGCTGCTGGGCTGCCTTGCCGCAGCCGTCTTGTTGGGGCCGGGCTGTGGACTCGCACTCTTTCTCTTCTTGCGCGAGGCGCAGCTCGCGCGCCGCGTCGTCGACGCGCCAAGGCAGTGAGAAAGCTCCTACACGCCGGCGGCGTCTTCGCTGCTTACGCGCGCTGAGCGCATGGCGGATGCTGCAAGCGCTCGATGGCGCTTGCATGTTGCACTCGCCGGCCGAACACCTTGGAGAACAACATGCTATACACCATCGCATTGGTGCTTCTGGTTCTGTGGATTCTGGGTTTGGTGACTTCATTCACCGCAGGCGGACTGCTGCACGTGCTGCTCGTGGTGGCCGTCGTCATGGTGCTCTTCCAGGTCATCACCGGTCGCCGCGTGGGTTAGCGCGCTTGCCGAGACACAAGCCGATTCAAACCATCAGGAGATCACCTTGAACATGCATCTGGCCTTGACGCCCATCATCTCGCTACTGGCCGGGATCTTGATCCTGGTGGTGCCGCGACTACTGAACTACATCGTGGCCATCTACCTGATCGTGATCGGCCTCGTTGGCCTCTTCGGTGCGGGCGGCATGCGCTTCAATTGAGACCTGTTCGCCGCCACCGCGTCAAGGACGCGGCGGCGGCGGCTGCCAACGGCCAGCGGCGTCGTCGCTCCAGGCTACCAAGGACACCAGCAAAGCGTGCAACGCTGCATTGGCGGCGACCACGCCGCCATAGGCGTCTTCACCCGGCGCCACGGCGCTCTCGTCAAACTCACGCCATGCCAGCACGCGGCGCGTGGCGCTGTCGACCAGCGTGGCGCGCAGGGTGAGGCGCACACGGCTGGGAGAGACGGTGAAGTCTTGCTGCAGGCGCACGATCTCGCTGTCTAGCCGCAACTCGCCTGCCGACGCGCTGGGCGTGGCCAGCACCGCGCGCCATGCCGGGCTGCGCTGCAGTGCGGCCACCATCATCGGGGCGAGCATGCGCGCGGGCGTATCGACCCACTGGCTTTGCGTGAAGGCTTCAAGCTGATGGGGCTTACGTATGTAGAGCATGTGCGCGCTGTCAAAACCCGCCGCAGCATGCGGGGGGTTGACGATGAGCGTCGGGCGCTCGCTCAAGGCGCGCGGCATGGTGGCCGGTGCGGCGGCGCTGGCAGGCGCCGGCGCTGGTGCGCCGCCCAAAACATAAAACGCCGGCGGTGGCGGCGCCTTGGGCAAGAGCCCGGCGCAGGCCGACACTAACACTGCAAATACGCTCACAGACAAGCCGCGCAAGGTGCGTGGGAGGTGCAGAAGTTTCATGGTGCACTCACGGTGAGCTTGGTTTCGCCAGGCCCGGGCGGCGCGGGTTGGCGGCCAAAGAGCAGGCCCGCCGGGTGACGCTCCGTTTGTTCGCTCAAGCGGCGCATGGACGCCGACAGCACGCCCATCTCACCGAGCAGCCGCTGCACTTCGGGCAGGGTCTCGGCACCGAAGCGCTGCACGTCGGCACCCACGGCCTGCGCGGCTTTGCCTGCCAGCGCACTGGCCGCGGCAGTTTCCTGGCCCATCACAGTGAGTGACTCGGCGCTGCGTCCGATGCCCGCCACCACCGGGCCCAGCTGGGCGCCAATGCGCTCGCTGTGGGCCAGGGTGCGCGCGGCGCTGGCGATGGCCTGGTCAATCGTGTCTTTGCGCTGCGCCAGCGTGCGCGTCAAGGTTGCGACATCGGCCAGTGCGCTGGTGAAGGCCCGTCGGTTTTCGTCGCTCAAGATGGCGTCGATGTTGCTGGAGGTGCGGTCGAGTTTGGACAGCACCGAGCCCAGCACGTTCTCCAGCCGCGCGCTGAGCGAGGGCTTGGTGCGGATCACCGGGTAGGGCTCGGCCGCGGTGGCCAACAGCGGCGGCGAGTCGATCGCCCCGCCGGCCAGTTCCACATAAGCGATGCCGGTCAGGCCCTGGGTCTTGAGCACCGCCACCGTGTCTTCTTTGATCGGTGTGCCGCGCTCGATGGCGAAGGTCAAGCGCACACGGGCGTGGCTGGTGGGGTCGAGCGTGATGTCGCGCACCTTGCCGACATCCACGCCGTTGAACTTCACCGGCGCGTTGACGTTGAGCCCGGCCACCGACTCGTCGGCCATGGCCAGGTACAGCGTGTAGCGCTTCTGCCAGGCGCCGCCTGCGGCGAGCCACAGCACGACGCCAATGAGCACCACGCTCAAGCCCAGCACAAAGGCACCCACCAGCGTGTAGTTCACCTTGGTTTCGATGCTGGCTCCTTGGGGCGGGCGGCGCGGCCACGCGCGCCCTCGAAGTAGGGCCTGACGGCGGGGTCGTCCATCGCGGCGAGCTCGGGCATCGAGCCCAGGCACTTGACCACGCCGTCGGCCAACACGGCCACGCGGTCGGCCACCTGCCACAGCAGGTCCAGGTCGTGCGTGACCATCACGATGGTCAAGCCGAAGAGCTCACGCAAGCTCAGCACGAGCTCGTCGACACCCGCCGCGCTGAGCGGGTCCAGCCCGGCGGTGGGCTCGTCCAGAAACAGCAGCTCGGGGTCCAGTGCCAGGGCCCGCGCAAGCGACGCGCGCTTCATCATGCCGCCGCTGAGCTCGGACGGGTACTGCGCGCCCACCTCGCTGCCCAGGCCGGCCATGGTCAGCTTGGCCTGGGCGATCTGGTCGATCAGCGCGTCGTCGAGCTCGGTGTGCTCGCGCAGCGGCAAGCCGACGTTGTCTTTGACCGTGAGCGCACCGAAGAGGCCACCGTGCTGGAACATCACGCCCCAGCGACGGCGCAGGGCGCGAGCGTCGTCGTCACCCAGTGTGGCCAGCTCGGCGCCGAGCACGTGCACCGAGCCCGCGTTCGGGCGGTGCAGCAACATCATCTCGCGCAGCAAGGTCGACTTGCCCGAGCCGCTGCCACCCACCAGCGCAAAGATTTCCGCGCGCTGAACGTCGAGGTCGATGTGCTTGTGCACGACATGGCTGCCAAAGTGCGTGGACACCTGGCGCATGCTGATCACGGGGTCTGCACTCGTGGCGGCCGTCATGTCAAAGATCCAGCGCGCTGAAGGCCACGGAAAACAAGGCGTCGGCCACGATCACGAGAAAGATCGACTGCACAACGGCACGTGTGGTCTGGCGCCCCACGCTGTCGGCGCCGCCCTTGGTGCCAAAGCCCTGGTAGCAGCCCACCACGGCGATGATGGCGGCGAACACCGGCGCCTTCAGCACACCGATGAGAAAGGCCGTGGGGCTGACGGCTTTGACAAAGCGGTCGAAGAACTCGATGAAGCTCACGTCGAGCTGCACTTGCGCCATGTGCATGCTGCCGGCCACGCCCAGCACGTCGGCGAACACCGTCAACAGCGGCATCACGATCATCAGCGCGATGAGCTTGGGCAGCACCAGCAGCTCTTGCGGCGTGATGCCCAGGCTGCGCATGGCGTCGATCTCTTCGGTGACGGCCATGGTGCCGATCTGTGCGGCGTAGGCCGAGCCCGAGCGCCCGGCCAGGATGATGGCGGTGATGAGCGGCGCGAACTCGCGCAGCATCGACAGCCCCACCAGGTCGGCGACAAAGATGTTGGCGCCGTATTGGCGCAATTGGTCCGCACCCTGGTAGGCCACCACGACGCCAAGCAGGAACGACAGCAGCCCGACGATGGGCAGGGCGTCGACACCAGCGCTACGAATGTTGAAGAGGATCGGGCGCCAACGCAGGCGTGCCGGGTGGCGCAGGCAGGTGGCCAGGGCCATGGCCACTTCACCGACGAAGCTGAGCAAGGCCAGCCCCTGGAGGCCGAGTGCGACGATGCTGCGGCCGACGCGCTCGAACAACGACGGCGGCGTTGTGGCGGCGGTCGGCGTGCCGGCCTCGGCAAACTGCTTGTCCACCACCGCCAGCAGCTTGGCAAATTGGGGCTTGAGCCCTTGCAGCGTGACCGTATGCGCTTCCGCGCCGAGCGTGCCCCTCAGCTGCACGAGCAGGGTTTGCAGCGTCCATGCGCCGGCGGTGTCGAGCGCTTCAATGCGTGCCGCGTCGACGGTGGCCGGCGCGTTGCCCGGCAGGCGTAGGTTGTCGAGCTGGTGCTGGATCACGCCCAGACCAAAGGCGGTCCAGAAGCCCGACAAGCGCAAAGTGTCGGGCGCCGCCTGCTCGAACGCTGCGGGGTTAAGCGGCAAAGGCGCCATCTCGCAAGCGCTCGCCGCCGTGCTATTTGATGGGCGCGGCCGACGCTGCCGGCGCCGGAGCGACCCCGACCTCGCGCGTCACCAGTTCGCGGTAGATGCCGCCCGCAGCGACGCTGCCGCTGGTCGTGCCCTGGCCGCGAATGCGTGCCACGCAATCGCTACGGTCGGGCTCGGAGAGTGGCTCGCAGCGGCGCAGTGCGTTGCGCGCCAGCAGGTCTGGCGCTTCGTCGGCGCGCGAGGGCAGGGTGCTGGCCAGGCGGGTGCTGGCTTCGCTCAGGCAGTCGGAGCGGTCATCCACACGCAGCTTCATGCATTGCGCGGTTTCACGCTGGTAGCGGCGCTGCGCGTCGGGTGCGGCTGGCCGCTCGGCGGCAATGGCTGCCGCACTGAGCAGGCAAGCCCCGCACGCCAAGTTGAAAAGTGCGAGGTGGCTTGGGCGGATGGCGCGGGTTGGACAATGGCTCATGGCTAACTCCTAAGGTGCGCTGACAAGGGTCAAGGCGCGGCTGTCGCCGCCATTAAGTTCGAGTACACACGCCTCGCGGGCTGTGCGCCCAGGCATGGATTGGCAACGCCACATGGCGTCGGAGTGCGCGGCGACGGCGGCGCGGCGCAGCTCGCCGCTTTTGGTGATATCGCGCACGACCAAGAAGTAGGCCGCGAACAGCGACAAGAGCGTGACACCGATGGCCAGCGCGGGCCACGGTCGCAGCGAGAGGATCGACCGCTCGCCGGGGGTGCCGGGTGTGGCGAGCACGTTCCAACTCATGTTCAACATATCCATCGTCGCGCTTTCGTTGTGTTTGTCTGGTGGGGCATTCGCTCAGACGCATGGTGTGCGCTGGTCGTCGCCCGCACCATCGGCCGAGGGGCCCCTGTGTTGTAGGCGGTGACTTACAGGGTGGCGCGGGCAGTAAGGGGGCGGGGTTGACGGCTACGGGTCGAGCGCGAGCGCCCAGTGCTGTGTCCGCCAGCGCACAGACCGCCTTTGCGCCGCTGCGTAGGGTCGGTGTGGCGCTTGGGTTTTGTGCCGGCGCCCACCCTCAACCCCCCAAGGAACGAACATGACTACCAACTACGTCACGCGCGACAACTTCGGCATGTATGCCAAGAAGAATGGCCCCGGCTCGAAGCTGATGGGCGCCGATACGCTGCTCGGCAATGACGTCTACAACAAGGACGGCGAGGATCTGGGCGACATCAAGGAGTTCATGATCGACATCGACTCGGGCAAGGTCGCCTACGCTGTCCTGTCCTTCGGCGGCGTGCTCGGCATGGGCGACAAGCTCTTCGCCGTGCCTTGGCCCGCGCTCAAGCTCGACGCGGTGCACAAGCGCTTCACGCTGGATGTGCCCAAGGACACCCTGAAGGACGCGCCTGGGTTCGACAAGGACAACTGGCCGTCGATGTCGGACAAGACCTGGGCCGGCGGCATCCACACCTTCTACGGCACGCCCTACAGCGGCGACTGACGTCGGCCCGGCGCGCCGCTGCCAACGCGGCTGCGCGCCGACATGCTCATGGACGTGCTGGCTGACCTGGCCAAGCTGACGCTCTTCGTGGCCGCCACGTACGCCGTGCTGATGGCCTACACGCGGCGGCGAAGCCCGCACTGGGCGGCGTACCTAACGCGCAGGCGGCTGGCCGTGCTGGGCATGCTAACGCTCATGATGAGTGCCATCAAGGTCATGGAAGACGTGCTGAGCCTGGAGTCGGGCCCCGTCGACACGGCCGTGCTGTGGTGGCTGCATGCGCACACGCCGGCCACGCTGGCCGCCTTCTTCACCGTGCTGACCCAAAGCGGCTCGGCCAGGGTCTTGCTGCCCGCTAGCGTGACGCTGGTGCTGGTGCTGCTCGTGGCGCGGCGGCACTTCGAGGCGCTGCTGATGGGCGCGTCGATGCTCAGCGCGTCGCTGCTGGTCTACACCCTGAAGGCCATCGTCGGCCGCGAACGCCCTGCGCTGTGGGACACGCAGTGGTACTGGGGGTCGAGTTTTCCCAGCGGCCACACGCTGAGTACCGCCGCCTTCGCCAGCGCCGCCGCGCTGTGCCTGGCGCGCCTGTGGCCACCCAGCGCGACCGGGGCGATGCTGCTGGCTTGGGCCTGGGCCGGTGCGGTGGCCTTGTCGCGCCTGGTGCTGGGGGTGCACTGGCCGTCGGATGTGCTTGCCGCGCTGTGCCTGGGCAGCTTCATTCCGCTGGGCTTGAGTGTGCTGTTTGATCAAGGACGGCGGCATGGCGAACAGTAGCCGGGGCCTGACGATCGCGCCGCTTGCCTTTTCATCGGCGCTGCGTGTGCCAACGCACAGATTACCCATGCGCGCTGCGCCAAGATGGCGCATGAAAAATCTTCGCAAGTCTCTCGCGAGCGTGGCACTTGTGGTCCTGATGTCATGGGGGAGCGTGGCCACGGGCCAGGTCAGCCTGGGCGTCACGCTGCCGGGCGTCAGCATCGGCATCAACCTGCCGCTCTACCCGCAACTGGTGCAGGTGCCCAACTACCCCGTGTACTACGCGCCGCAGGTGCAGGGCAACTACTTCTTCTACGACGGTTCGTACTGGGTCTACCAGGGTGACAACTGGTACGCCAGCTCGTGGTACGACGGCCCGTGGTCGCAGGTCGGGCCGCAATCGGTGCCGCTGTACGTCTTGCGCATTCCAGTGCGCTACTACCGCAGCCCGCCGTCGCACTTTCGCGGCTGGCAGCGTGATGCGCCGCCGCGCTGGGGCGAGCATTGGGGCAACGACTGGGCGCAGCAGCACCGGGGCTGGGACCAATGGGACCGCCGCGCCATGCCACGGCCGGCACCGCTGCCGGTTTACCAGCGCCAACACGGTGGGGACCGTTACCCGCGCGTCGACGAGCAGCGTGAGCTGCAAAGGCGCTACTACCGCCACGAGCCGCGCGACGAGGTGTCACCGCGCGCGCCGCCGCAAGCGCAGGCGCCACGCCCAGGCCCCGGGCAGGCCAACGATCCAGACCGCGGGCAGGGTCGCGCGCGCGACAACGACCGTGAACAAGGCCGTGACAAAGACCGCGGCAAACAGCGTGAAAGAGATCGCGATGACAGCAACGAGCATGGCAAAGACCGCAAGAAATAGCCCCGTGCCCAGCGTGTTCGTGCGCGCGCCTGCGTGGCCTGCGCCCGCGCAGGTCGCGCCCAAGACCGATGAGCGCGAGACCGTCCTGCTGTGGACCAAGCTGCAACAAACCGTCGAGCCCAAGTCCGCCGCGCACATGCCACGCTCAGCCAGCACGAACTTCGCCTGCCCGCGCTGCGCGGCCAAGGTGGCGCGCGTGCATCGCCGCATGCTGGACCACGT
>JANOJR010000566.1:0-1743 GCA_031418855.1 Rubrivivax sp. | reverse complement strand
TGCTCGCCCAGTGCCGCTGCAACGCGGCGAGCATGGGCTTGTGCGCCATGCGGATCACGCCTTGCAGCAGCTTGAGCTCCTGCGTCAGACCCAGCGTCCAACCACGCTGCAAGCGCTTGTTGTAGAGCGCCTCGGGTGCATGGCCGGTGACACGCTCGAAGCGACCCTGCGGGTCCAGCACCTGGGCCAGGTTGACCAAGCGCACGCGCCAAGGCCGGCGTTGCAGCGCGATGGTTTGTTGCAGCGCGCGCGCGGCGGCAAGGTGGCCGCCGCCGGCGTTGAAGTACACCAGGTCGACGGTCTTCATCAGCGCTTCATTTGCGGCGGCGCGCCACCAAGGCGCCCAGCCCCAAGAGGGCCAGCGCGGCACTGCCCGGTGCCGACACGGGCGCCACAAAACCGTCAATGCCCACGGCATAGGCATGCAGCACGCCCGGCAGCAGCGCGTAGCTGCCGCTCAGTGTGGCACCCGCGCCGCCGTTGGTGAAAAAGCAGATGGTGGTGCTGCCGATCGGGCATTGAATCGAATTGGCGTAGGGGTCGGCGAGGCCGAAGTTAAACCAGACATCAAACTGCTCGCCGCCACCGCCTTGCGTCACGCTGTAGTCGTTGTCGGTGCCAGCGAGCATCAGGTAGCGGCCGTCGGCGAGCCGGGGGCCGACCGTCAGGCCTTCCCACTTCTCGGGCGACTTGTTGCCCAGCGCGGCCAGCGTGTTGGCGTCCAGGTCGATCACCTTCGCGCCCTTGGTCACGGCGCCGACAAAGGCGCCCGTGCTCGGCAGCGTGAGGTTGCTAACGTCCAACGCACCGGTGAGGTCGATCTCGTAAACGGCCTTGTCGGCAGGGCTTATTGCGGCGCCGACACCGAGGCCACGGTTGTTGCGCTCCAGCACGAGGAAGCGGTCGTTGCCCAGCGCCACCAACGCGGAGATGCCACGCCCTTGCCCTGCGGTGTCCATGCGGTAGGCGTACTGCGCGACCGCCAGGCCGGTCAGGTTGTCGAACTTGACGATGCGCGCGTACTGGCCATTGCCGCCGCCTTCGTCGAGCATCGCGCTTTGCAGCATGGCGTAGCTGGTGCGGCCGTCGGGGCTGATGGCCAGGCCTTCAAAGCCGCGGTTGATGCGCTTGCCGGCGGTGTTGCCGGTGTCGCCGGCAAAGTTGGGCGTGCCACTGGCAGCGTTGCGTGGCACCAGGTTGGCCGGCGTGGTGAAGCGGCGCAGCAAGTTGCCCGCACGGTCGAACTCGATCAATGACGGGCCGTACTCGTCAGAGACCAACAGGTTGCCGCTCTGCGGATTGACCACGATGCCTTCGGGGTCGAGCGCGCGGCCCAGCACGTTGCCGGGGTTGGGCGCGATGCCGTTCATCGCCACGCCGGCGTCCCTGAACTTCACGGTCTCCAGCACCTTGAAGTTGGAGATCGCACCGCTGGCGTTGAAGTCAATGCTGAAGCGCTGCACGCGCGTGTCGTAGTTGAGCACGCCGCCGCCGGGGCCGCGGTCGGACAAGCCCCACCACTCGTTGCGCGTGCCGTCGTAGTAGATGTCGGAGAAGTAGCCCAGGCGCCGCTCGGCGGCGGTGCCGCTCGATGCGTCTGGCGCGCTGCCGCTGAGCGCAATGCCGTTGATGAAGCTCGCACCGGTGACGGTGCCGGCAAAGGCGGCCGGGGCAAAGAAGAGCGCAGCGGCGCAGGCCAAAGAGTGGAGTTGCATGTGCGTGGGTGGGTGTTGAGTGAGGGCG
>JANOJR010000565.1:0-6019 GCA_031418855.1 Rubrivivax sp. | reverse complement strand
GCGTCTTCGCTGGCTTGTGCCAACACGGTTTTCTTCTGCTCGATGAATTCACCCATCGGGTGAGTTTGCCAAATGCCATCAAACCCGCGCCAGTGCTGACTTTCCCGAGGATTGCATTGGGTCAACTGCGGTTCTTAGGCTCAAGCTGGCGTGGGCCGAGGGCGCGCTGGCCACGCAGGCCGAGCTGCCGCGTTCGACCTCGCTGGCGCAGCTCATCGGCCAGCAGCTGGCACGGCTGAGTGCGGGCGCGCTGATGCTGGCGCGGCTGGCGGCGGTGGCCGGTGTCGACTTCAAGCTGGCGCTGGCCGAGCAGCTGACGCAGCAAAACGCCTTGCAGCTGGCCGACGCCTGGCACGAGCTTGAGACCCAACAAGTGCTGGTGGGCGATGAGTTCGCGCACGACCTCATCTTCGAGGCCGTGTTGGCGGGCGTGCCCGCCGTCATCGCGCGCCACCTGCACGCCAAGCTGGCCGAACATCTGACGGCTGCGCAGGGCGAGCCCGCACGTGTGGCCGCGCACTGGGAAGCTGCCGGCCAGCGCGAACGCGCGCTGCCCAGCCTGCGCCTGGCGGCAGAGCGCGCGCATGCCGCCTTGCGCGAGCACGAACGCATTGACTTCTTGCTGCGCGCGGCCGACATCGCCCAAGTCAGCGGCGACACCGATGCCGCCTTCGACAGCGTCGCGCGTGCCATCGACTCGCACATGAACACCATCCGCCAGGCCAGCGGCTACCCGTTGCTCGACAGGCTGGACGCGCTGGCGCACAGCCCGGCGCAGCGCGCGCAGGCCATGGGCCGGCGCGCCTGGTACTGCATCCAGATCGCTGACGAAGAAGGCGCCCTGCGCTACGGCCAAGAGGCCCTGGTGCTGGCCAGCGCGCTGGGCGACGCCGCACTCACCGCCGTCATCCGCCAGCGCCTGGCCACCGCGCTGGCGCAGGCCGGACGTTTTGACGAAGCGCTGGCGCACTTTGAGGCGTTGCTGCCCGAGGTCGACCAGCTGCTCGGCAGTGAGCAGGGTGCCGAATTCCACGGCAACTTTGCCGCCGTGCTCGACAACCTGGGCCAGCCCGAAAAAGCGGCCACGCACCGGCGCATCTCGATCGAGGCGGCACGCTTGACGGGTGACCCCGCGCAGCAAGTCTCGCAGCTCGCCAACCACGCTGTGAGCCGGCTCAATGTGGGTGACGCGGCGCAGGCGCACGCGGCGCTGGTGCAGGCGCGCCAGGTCATCGCCGCGTACGAGATGCAGGGCAGCACGGTGGGCTTTGTGGCCGTCTTGCGCATGCAGTGCGCGCGTGCCATGGGCGCGTACGGCGAGGCGCTGGCCGCTGCTGACGAGGCCTATGCCGAGCTCACGAAGAGCAACCCCGCGCGCCTGCCCGTGGTGCAGATGCACTTGGCGCACTGCTGGCTCGACCTGGGCCAGCATGCACGCGCCAGCCAGGCGCTGGCCGCCGCCGTCGCGCCCGGCCCGCTGGCGCCGCACTTCGCCGCGCGCCACGCCGTGCTGGCCGTCAAGTTGGCGCGGCGCCTGGGCCAGGATACGGGCGTGCTGCTGGCTCAAGCACGCACGCAAGTACCCAGCCACGGCTGGCCCGAGATCGCCTTCATCGTCGACACCGAAGCCGCGCTCGACATGCCGCTGGCGCAAGCGCTGGCGCAGCTCGAGTCCGTGCAGGCGCACGCCCAGCGCTTCGGCCTGCGCGGCTCGGTGCTGGCCGCGCTGGTGCGCCGTGCGCAGTTGCTCGCGGCGGCGGCCGAGCCACGCGGCGCCGTGGCCGCGCGCGAAGCCCTGGCATTGGCCGAGCATGTGGCGCCCACGCTGATGTACAGCGGCGAGGTCTGGCTGCATGCCGCGCACGCCCTGCGCGTGGCCGGCGCATCGGCCCAGGCCGACATGGCCCTGGCCAGCGCGCGGCAGTGGCTGGCCGCACGCTGCGAGCACGACGTGCCGGCGGACTTCCGCGAGAGCTTCTTGCAGCGCAACCCGGTCAACCTGACGCTGCTGCACGGCGGCTGACGCTCGCCTTGCGCTGGCTTGAACTGCTGTAACGCGCGCGTCACGCTGCCTTGCGAGACTGCCGTCATCGCGTCAACAAGACGCCTTGATGCCGCCCCAGGGAGACCGCCATGACCGACCGCTTTTTTGCACCGCGCCACGACTTCGCCGACACGCTGGTGCTGCGTGGCGCCACCGGCGCCTTCGTCACCGCGCCAGTGGACATCGACCCGCTCGAGCAGATGGCGCTGACCGACCGCGCCGACTGGGCGCTCTTGCGCCTGATCGGCTGCGCCACGCTGGCCACGCTGGTGTTGGCGCTGGCCAGCAGCCTGCGTTGATCACGACGCCGGCTTCTCGCCGGCCGTGCCTGCGCTGCGCGGCTTGCTGTAGTCAGCGGGCACTCGCATCAGCGCAGCGTCAGGCTCACCGCGCTTGAGGTTTTGCAGCTTGTAGTGCGTCTCGCCACGGCGCGGGTCGATCTCGACGCTGCGCAGCGTGAGCATCAGCTCGGGCGAGGTCCAGACCTCGCGGCTGCTGACGATGGGTTTTTCGTTGCCAAGCTTGCCGGCTTCCACCGTCCACGTGGTGCGCTCCCCAACGGCGCGATGGCCTTCGATGTCTTGCGCCGGCAGCGCCGTCACCACGCCGGGGCCACGCGGGGCGAACTGCTGGGTGCGAAAGCTCACCTCGGGCGGGGTGGCCAGCATGTCGGCGTCGGGGCCACGCAGCACGCGCACTTGCACCTCGCGGATGGCGTGGTGCAACTCGGCCGGGTTCGGCGTGATGAGGGCAGGCATGGGCGGCATCGGTGCTTCGGGCGGCACGGGCGCAACGGGTGAACCCGGCGCGCCCGGTGCGCGCACACGCTCCGCCTGGCCACGCGCCCAGTCGCGCATGCGCGTGGCGAACTCGCGCCAGTCGTGCGCCATGACCTCGGCGCTGGCCGACCCGAGGTGGATGCTGCGCCGGGCCGACTTGCGCTCCGGGTCGAGCACCCAGCGCTCGCGCGACACGGGGTCGTTCAGGTGCACGAGCTTCTTGCCGTCGTGCTCGACTTCCTGGCGCGTGCGGCCTTCACCGTCGCGGCACAGCTTGGTGAGCTGGCGCTGCACGATACGGTTGGCCGGCGCGCCGGCTGCGTCGGGCAGCCACTGCACGCTTTCACGCACGGCGTCGGCGCAGTAGGGCGCGCCTTTGACCGTGCGCTCGCCGGCCAGGCTGATGCTGTTCAAGAACTGGCTGCTGGCCAGGGCCTCGGGCGCGGTGATGCGCCTCTCGATCATCACATTGGGCGTGGCGGTGGCTTGCGCGCAGGCGGTGGTGCAGAGCGTGGCCGTGGCCGCGATGGCGGCGAGGGCTACGTAGTGAAGACGGTGCGGATAGTGACGACGGTGCATGAGGTGTTTCCTTTCAGCGTGGCGGTTCAGTCGACGATGCGCAGCGCCAGCACTTCGCCGCTGGCACGCATCAAAAGCTCAGCGCGCACGGGCATGGCCGCGCGGCCGGGGTCATAGGGCAGGCCGAAGGCCGCGAGCCGCTCTTGCGGCATCTCCGTCTGCACCAGCCAGGCGGTGGCGCCGGTGTCGGCAGCCTGCCCGGCTGCGGGCTGCGCATCCAAGCGCAGCCAGCGCTCGGCGCCGGCCACGGCCACGAACTCGTGGCTGTGTGGCGCCGGCTGCGAGCCCGTGAAAACCGCGACCAGCACGCTGATGCAGGCCAGGGACGCCAGCGCCCAAGCGCCGCGTTGCCAGGGCCAGCGAATGGGTGAGCGCGCGGGCGGGGGCGTGATGCGCGGGGCGGCGGGCTTGCTCGCGCGTTCACGTGTTGCTTCGCGTGTTGATTCCGGCGTTGACTCAGCCGCAGACGAAGACGCAGGCGCTGACGCCAGCGGCGGCGGCACCCGCGCGCGTAGCTCGGCGGCGGCCGCGTGCAGCCAAAACGCCAGCGGGCGCAGCTCGCCGTGTTGGGGATCGCGAATGTTCATGTGTTGACTCCAGCGCTCAGCAGGGTTGCCAGGCGCAAACGCGCGCGGTGCAGCCGTGTGCGCAAGGTGTTGAGCTCGACGCCGGCAATGCGCGCGGCTTCCAGGTAACTGCGCTCCTGCAAGTCCACCAGCACCACCGGCTCGCGGTAGATGAAGGGCAGGGCGGCCAATGCCCGCCACAGCTCACGCGTGGACTGCACGCGCACCAGCAGCTGCTCGGGGCTGGCCACGTCGTGGGCCCGCTCGGCGTGGGCGTCGTCGTCAGCGTCAGCGTCCAAGTCAGCGTCTTGCAGCACAAGCTCAGCACGCGCCCGCCGCCACAGCGCCAGCAGCGTGTGGCGCGCCGCGCCGGCCAGGTAGGCGCCCAGGCTGCCGCGCTGCGCGTCATACGCTGCCGGGCGCTGGGCGAAGGCCACGAAGGCGTCTTGCGTGGCGTCGGCCGCCCAGGCTTCGTTGCCACTCAGGGCCAGCGCGTAGCGGTACACCGCGCCGGCCTCGCGGCGGTACAAAGCCTCCAGCGCCGCACGCTCGCCGCGCGCGATGCACGCCACCAGCGTGGCCACATCGGCATCGCGCTCGGGCGCTTGCCAAGGGGCGAAGCTGCTCATGGCGGCGGCGGGGTGGCGTGGTGGGCGGGCATCCCTGCATGGGCGCGAGGCGCATGAAAAGTTCCCAGGGGTCGGGTTCGCCCTGTCCGTGATGGCGGCATCTGGTCCACTGGCAAGCGCGGTGCGTCGATTCACGCTGGCAACGCGGGTGTGGAAGCTGCGACCATGGCGGCCATTGATCAGCTTCGCCTGCGCCTCCCCCGCCCCACCATGAACCCCGCCGCACCCAACCCGCCCACCTGGCACGAACGCTGGCAACGCTTTGCCAAGGCGGTGGTGAGCGCCTTTCACCGCTACGCCAACTGGCTGGTGGGCATCACCTGGCGCCGCTTTGCCGTGCTGGCGGTGCTGCTCATCATCCTGGCCAACATCTTGCAGCAGCTGCCGCCCTTCAGCTGGCGCGTCACCGAAACCATCGACCACATCGGCGGCGAAGACCCACGCCCGTCCAAGCCACCCAAGCCGCCGAAACCTGCCAAGCCGCCCAAGGAGGCCGCGCCCGCCGCCGAGCCCAGCGTGCGCATCGAACGCAGCAAGCCCGGCGCCAGCGCGCCCAGTGGCGTGGACATCAGTGTCGACAGCAGCGGCATCCGCATCACCCCGCGCAAGGCCGCCCTGGCCGCCAGCGCGGCCTCGGGGGCGGGCAACATCGCCTCGGTGGACATCGGCAGCGGCGGCATCTCGATCTCGCTGCCGCCCGACGCCACCAAGGAAGAAGTGCGCGACGCCATTCGTGGCGCCATTGAAGACGCGCGTGGCGCCATCCAAGACGCCGTGCAAGCCCAGCGCGAAGCCCAGGCTGAGGCCACACGCGTCGCCGCCGAGGCCAAGGAAGAAGTTGCCGCCGCCGTGCGCGAGGCCGCCAGAGAACGCCGGGGCAGCACGCAGCGCACGCGGCGCATTCACTGGGGTGACTTTCTCGTCGAGCTCTCGCTGCTGTGGGTGCTGGGCTCGGCCATCATCAAGATCACCTACAAAGGCCAGATGCAGGCCGAGGTGAAGGCCGCGCAAGCCGCCGAGACGGCGGAGTCCGAGTCGCTCAAACGCCAGGTCGTGGAAGCACGCATGGCGGCGATGCAAGCGCAGGTGGAGCCGCACTTTCTCTTCAACACACTGGCCTCGATTGACCACCTGATCGAGACCGACCCGGCGCGCGCCAGCATCATGCAAAAGAACCTCATCGCGCTCTTGCGCGCCAGCATGCCCACCATGCGTGAAGCCAGCGACGGCGGCGCGCGCGACCTGGGCCGCGAGCTGGCCGTCATCCGCCCCTACCTTGAAATCCTGAAGGTGCGCATGGAAGAGCGCCTGGTCACGACCATCGACGTGCCCGAAGGCCTGCACTCGGCGCAGTTCCCGACCATGATGATCCAGACGCTGGTGGAAAACGCCATCAAGCATGGCCTGGAGCCCAAGGCCGAA
>JANOJR010000564.1:0-3536 GCA_031418855.1 Rubrivivax sp. | reverse complement strand
CAATGCCGCCATCACGGCATGGGCATGCCCGGGCTGCACGGCGCCCACACGCAGCACGCACCAGCCACGCGCGCGCGCCAGGGTTTCAAGCTCACGGCACAGGGCCGTTTTGCCGATGCCTGCGGGCCCGCGCAAAACGATGCCGGCGGGGCGTTCGCGCGCGTCCAGCGCCAACCACGCGGCGAGCTGCGCGCGTGCCAGCGCGCGCCCCACATAGGCCGGCCCGCCATGCTGCAAGCCGGCAATGCAGCGCTCGTACAGCGCTTCGGTCTCGGGCTCGGGCATCACGCCGAGCTGCTGCTGCAAGGCACTGCGCAGACTGGCATACCAGCGTATGGCCGAGGCGCGGTTGCCGCGTGCCAGCGCCTGCGCCATCAAGGCGCGGTGCGCCGGCTCGTCGGTGGGTTCGATCTCGGCCAGTCGCTGCCACTGCGCGCTGGCGCGCAGCAGCTCGATGAAGCAGGCGCGCAGGCGCTCGCGCGCGGGCTCGACCCAGGCCTCGTAAGGCGCGCCAGGCAAGAGCTCACCCGCGTACGCCAAGGCGGCCTGCGCGCAGGCGCTGGCGTCGTGTTGCGCGAGCGCGCGGCGGGCTTGTTGTTCGAACGCCTGCGCGTCCACCTGCACGGGGCGCCCGGGCCACAGCGACACGTCACCGCCTTGCAGCACCACGCCGTCTTGCCGGCCCAAGGCCTGGCGCGCGTGATGCGCGGCCTTGCGCAGGTTGGCCGCACCGGCGTCGGGTGCCAGCTGCGGCCACAGCGCGTCGATGGCCGCCTCGCGTGGCAAACGGTGCCGAGGTGCGAGGCTCAGCAGCTGCACCAGGTGCATGGCGCGCAGGCTGGGCCAGCTCTGGGCGGGTCGTGCTTCGCCGCCCACGCTGACCGCGAAGTCGCCCAGCAAGCGAACCGTCAGCGGCGCGGCGTGCGCGGGGATGTCGGGAACGTCGGCGTGGCTCATGGTGGCGGCAGTGTGTGGCCTGGGGGCAGGTGCGCACAAGCGGCTGTGCGGCCAGGAACGATTGAGGAACGCCCAAGCCGGATGCTGCACCCAGGCAGAACTTTTCTGCCCTTCCCACCACCCGGAGCACGCCATGACACCACGACACACCACCTTCCCACTCACTGACAGCGGCGCGGCCACCTTGACGCTGCCGCCGCACATCACCTTGGCCGACGTCAACCGGCTCGAACACGACCTGGGCCGCCTGGTGCGCATGTTGCGCAAAGACTTTGGTGACCGCGCAGGCAGCGACCCCGGCGCCATCGAGTTCGATTCCTGGGCCGCGCAAACGCATTGACATGGAGACGACCATGACCGAAACCCTCTTCCAACGCCTGGGCGGCACGCCGCGCATTGCGGCCGTGGTCGACGACGCGCTCGACCGCCACGCCGTCAACCCGCTCCTGGAGCCGCGCTTTCGCGGCAAAGACCTGCCGCGCCTGAAAGCGCTGGCCACACAGTTCTTCAGCATGGGCACGGGTGGCCCTGCGCACTACGAGGGCCGCGACATGCGCACGGCGCACGCCGGCATGAACATCAACGAGCAGGAGCTGGTGGCCGCCATCGACGACATCGTGGCCGCCCTGCAAGGCCAGGGTATCGGTGCGACCGAAGTGGGCGAGGTCGTGGCCATCCTCTATAGCCTGAAGGGCGAGGTGCTGCGGCTGTAGGCGCGCGCCACCAACGTTCAGGCGCCGCGCGCAAACGCCAGCATCAGGTTGTTGGCGGGCAGGCGTGTCGTTTCCTGCCAGCGCAGGCCGACGGCTTGCGCCTGCTGCTGCACGTCGGCCAGGCGCCGAATACCCCAGGCCGAATTGCGCGCACGCAGGTCGGCGTCGAAGGCCCTATTGCTCTGCGCTGTGGCTTCGTCGTCCAGGATGAAGGGGCCGTAGAGCAGCAGCACCCCGCGCGGCGCCAGATGCCGCGCCGCACCGTGCATCAGCGCGGCGCAGGTGGCCCAGGGTGAGATGTGCAGCATGTTGGCGTTGAAGATGGCGTCCACCAACGCCGGCGCGCCGTGCCATTCCTTGTCTTGCACGTCCAGAGCGAACGCCTTGCTAACGTTCGAGAGACCAGCACATGAGGCGTCGATCGATGGCAGCGTCGCCGCCTCGGCGTCACTCGGGCACCAGCGCCAGCCGCCCAGCCCGGCGGCGAAGTGCGCGGCATGCTGGCCCGTGCCGCTGGCAATTTCCAACATCACGCCGCGCGTGGGTAAGAGTCGCTGCAATTCGGCCAGGATCGGCCCGCGGTTGCGCTCGGCGGCGGGGCTGTGGCGGCGCGCGTCGGTGTTCATCGTGCGGCCTGCCATTCACGTGCGAGCAAGCCATAGAGCGCTGTGTCCGAAACCTCGTCGCCGACGATCCAGCGTTCGCGCAAGTGGCCTTCTTTGGTGAAGCCCAGACGCTCGAGCGTCTGGGCCGAAGCCGCGTTGCGTGGGTCGACGTCGGCCTCAATGCGGTTGAGTTGCAGCGTGCCGAAACCATGTTGCAGCAGCACTTGCAGGGCTTCGTGCATGAGGCCCTGGCCCCAGGCCGAGGCGCGCAGCACATAGCCGATTTCGGCGCGGCGGCAGAGCGCGTTGACGGCGAAGAGGCTGCACGTGCCCACCAGCGACGCGTCGGCCTTCAGCTCGATGCCCAGGCGCAGGTGGCGGCCATGGTTGGCGGGGTCAGCGTCGGTGGCGATCATGGCGTGCGCCGGTGCGATGTCGGTCCACGGCGGTGTGCTCCAGTAGCGCATGACTTGCGGGTCACCGTGCATCGCGAAGAGCACTTGTGCGTCGCTCTCGCGCAGCGGGCGCAGCAGGAGGCGTGGGGTGTCGAGGCGCAAATCGCCGGTGGCTGACATGGGTGCTCGAGGCCGCGCGGGCGTGCAGGCGACTGCTGTGCCTGCGTCGCTCATCTGCGGCGCAACTCCTCGCGTATGGCCTTGCGAACGACGCCCTCCAGGCTCTCGGCCTGGATCGCCAGCTTCAAGGTCTCGTTGATCAGCGTTTGGTAGCCGCGTTCACCAGCCTTGGCTTTGAAGTGTGCGACGACGAGGCCGTCGAGGAAGATGTTCACGCGCTGTTTGTTCGGCAGCACGGCGCCTGCGGCCTGGCGCTTGCGCAGCACCAGCTTTCCTGCGGCGATGTCGCCACGCCTCAGCGGCACGTCTTCAGGTGAGGTATTCGCGGTAGATGCCTTGTTCATTTCGGTCTGCCTTGCGCATCGAGATGATGCGGATGTGGTCCTCGGTCTCTGCGGTCGCGATAGCCACGAGCCGATCGCCCAGTGGGCCCAACGTCACAAAGCGCTCTTCACCGTAGTCGAAGCGGTGGTCCTCGAAGGTCACGGTCTTGCCAGACTCGATCACGTTGTGAGCGTCGGCCAGATCGAAGCCGTGCTTCTTGAGGTTGCTCGCCTGTTTGGCCGCATCGAAGCTGTAGCGCATCGCACCATCGTATGCATGAATATGTGTATTGTCAAAAGATTCATGACGAGATGCCTCGGGGCGCACATCAGGGCCCGGCCCAACTCGTTCTACCCCGCCAC
>JANOJR010000563.1:0-33936 GCA_031418855.1 Rubrivivax sp. | reverse complement strand
AGCAGCACGCGGCCGTCGTCGAGCAGCGGCACGACGGCCACCGCGCCGGGGTGCACGATGTATTCACGCGTGGCGGTCTTGCCGCTAGGCAGCAGCACCTCGTCGCGGCGCACATGCAGGAAGTTGCCGCGCAGCAGCACTTCGCCACCGCGGCTGGTTTCGATCAGGTGCGAATCGGGCGCCGCCACCAGATCAGCTAGCCAGGGCTTTGATGATGGCGTCGCGGCACATGGCCATCAGGCCGCCGGGCAGCAGGCCCAGGCCGAGCACCGCCGCGCCGTTGAAGGCCAGCAGTGCCGTCACACCTTGCGAACGCCGAATTGGCTCGACCTCGATCGCGTCATCGAAGTACATGATCTTGACCAGGCGCAGGTAGTAGAAGGCACCGATGAGCGACATCAGCACCGCAAAGACGGCCAGGCCGATGAAGAAGGGCTGGTTCGTGCTAACAAGCGACTGGAGGATGGCCAGTTTGGCGTAGAAGCCGACCATCGGCGGCACACCGGCCAGCGAGAACATAAAGACGGCCATCACGCCCGCGGCCCACGGCGCACGTTTGCCCAGGCCGGCAAAGTCGTCAATGCGCTCGGACTCGAAGCCCTGGCGGGACAGGAAGAGAATCATGCCGAAGGTGCCCAGCGTGGTGAGCACATAGGCCACCAGATAGAACATCGCCGAGCTGTAAGCGTTGGCGGCAGAGAGCGTATTGCCGCTGACCACACCGCAGCACAAGCCCAGCAACATGAAGCCCATTTGCGCGATGGTCGAATAGGCCAGCATGCGCTTGAGGTTGGTTTGTGCAATGGCCGCGACATTGCCGATGATCAGCGAGCCGATGGCCAGCACGATGAGCATTTGCTGCCAGTCCACCGACAGGCCAAGCATGCCTTCCACCAGCAAGCGGATGGTGATGGCGAAGGCCGCGAACTTGGGCGCGCCGCCGATGAGCAGCGTCACCGCCGTGGGCGCACCTTGGTAGACATCGGGCACCCACATGTGAAAGGGCACCGCGCCGAGCTTGAAGGCCAGGCCGGCGACGACGAAGACAACACCGAAGACGAGCACAGCCTGATTGATGCGCCCGCCGGCGATGCTCTCGAAGACCTTCGGAATCTCCAGCGAGCCGGTGGCGCCGTACATCATCGACAAACCGTAGAGCAGGAAGCCGCTGGCCAGCGCGCCGAGCACGAAGTACTTCATCGCGGCTTCGGTCGCGATGGCGTGGTCGCGGCGCAGGGCGGTGAGCGCGTAGAGCGACAAGCTCATCAATTCCAGGCCCAGGTAGACGACGAGGAAATTGTTGGCCGAGCACATGACTGAGATGCCCAGCAGCACAAAGAGCGTGAGCGTGAAGTACTCGCCCTTGAGCATGTCGCGCGGCGCGAGTGTGGGTGTGGCGTAGGCGATGGCGATCATGGTGGCGATGCCGGCGAAGAAAGCAAGCAGATGCCCCATCGGGTCGACCACCACCAGCCCTTGCATGCCGTAGGCGGTGGTACCACTGTTGAAGTAGTACAGATGCAGCGCGCAGAAGACGGCGATGCTGGCCTGCGTCAACCAGAAGGTGGTGCGGCGCTGTGCGTCGTTGCTGAAGAGGTCGACCAGCAGCACGGCGCAGGCGGCCAGCAGCAACCAGATTTCGGGATAGATGACGAGCCAGTTCATCGGGATGTGTTCTCTGCTGCCATCAATTTAGTTTTGGTTTAGCGACATGCTGCAAGAGCTGCTCAACCGAGACATGCATAACATCGGTGAAAGGCTTGGGGTAGACGCCCATCCACAGCACCGCCGCGGCCAACAAAGCCAGCATCGTGAACTCACGGCCGTTGATGTCTTTCAGGGCTCTCACATCGTCATTGGCGACATCACCGAAGTACACGCGCTTGACCATCCACAGCGTGTAGGCCGCACCGAAGATGAGCGTGGTGGCGGCCAGCAGGCCGAGCCAGAAGTTGAACTTCACGGCGGCCAGGATGACCATCCACTCGCCGACAAAACCAGCTGTGCCCGGCAGCCCGATATTGGCCATGGCGAAGAAGACGGCGAAGGCCGCGAAGGTAGGCATGGTGTTGGCCACGCCGCCATACGACGCGATCTCGCGCGAATGCACGCGGTCGTAGAGCACGCCGATGCACAGGAACATGGCGCCCGAGACAAAGCCGTGCGAAATCATTTGCACGATGGCGCCGGAAACACCAAGCTCGCTGAAGACGAAGAAGCCCAGCGTGACGAAGCCCATGTGCGCGATGGACGAATAAGCCACGAGCTTTTTCATGTCCTGCTGCACGAGTGCCACGAGCCCGATGTAGACCACGGCGATGAGGCTCAAGCCGATGATGAACCAGGCGTATTCACGCGATGCGTCGGGCGCGATGGGCAGTGAAAAGCGCAGGAAGCCGTAAGCGCCGAGCTTGAGCATCACCGCCGCCAGCACGACCGAGCCGCCGGTGGGTGCCTCGACGTGCGCATCAGGCAGCCAGGTGTGCACCGGCCACATCGGCACCTTGACCGAGAAGGCGGCGAAGAAGGCGAAGAAGAGCAGCGTCTGCGCCGGCAGCGGCAGCGGCAGCTTGTGCCAGGTGAGGATGTCAAAGCTGCCACCCGACTTGAAGTACAGGTACACCAGTGCGACCAACATCAAGAGCGAACCGAGCAGCGTGTAGAGGAAAAACTTGAACGCTGCGTAGACGCGGTTGGGGCCGCCCCAGACGCCGATGATGATGTACATCGGGATCAAGGTGGCTTCGAAGAAGACATAGAAGAGCAAGCCGTCGAGCGCCGAGAACACGCCCACCAGCAAGCCCGACAAGATCAGGAACGCGCCCATGTACTGCGCCACGCGCTCTTCGATCACTTCCCAGGCGCTGATGACCACGACGGTCGTGATGAACGCGGTGAGCAGCGCAAACCAGACCGAGATGCCGTCGACACCCAGGTGGTAGTACACGTTGAAGCGCTCGATCCAGGGTAGCTTCTCGACGAACTGCATGGTCACTGCGGCGTTGTCAAAACCGGTGACGAGCGGGATGGTCACGAGGAAGGAGGCCACCGCGCCAATGAGGGCGACGATGCGCACCATGCCGGCCTGTTCATCACGGCCGATAGCCAACAGGAGCACGCCAAATGCAATAGGCAGCCAGATTCCGACGCTCAACAAACCCATTGTTCCTATCTCTTTTCTAATTCACGAGTCACGCGCATCACGCCGATCACGTGGCGTGGCCGGCCAGGAAAGGCCACAGCCGCCAGGTCATGAAACCGAAGATGCCCAGCAGCATCACGAGCGCGTACCAATACAGGTGGCCGGTTTGCAGCTGGCGCAACAGGCCCGCCAAGCTGCCGATGCCGCGCGCTGAGCCATTGATGGTGCCGTCAATGATCATCCCGTCACCGCCCTTCCACAGCCCGCGGCCCAGGCCGCGCGCGGCGGGTGCCAGCACGTTTTCGTTGAACCAGTCCATGTAGTACTTGTTCTCGAGCAGCGTGCGAATTGGGCCCAAGCGCGCGTCGATGGCAGCAGGTATCGACGGCTGCTTCAGATAGAACCACCAGGCCGTGGCCACACCACCCAGGGCCAGCCAGAACGGCAGCGTCGAGAGGCCATGCCAGGCCATCGCCGCCGCACCGTGGAAGTTGGCGGCCAGCGCCTTCATCGCCCCGTGTTTGGCGGCGTCGACCACGATGGCGTCTTTGAAGAAGTCGCCAAAGAGCATGGGCTGGATCGCCAGGAAGCCGATCACGACCGAGGGCGCCGCCAATAGCAACAAAGGTGCGGTGACAACCCAGGGGGATTCGTGCGGCACGTGTACGTGTGCGTGGCCATGCTCGCCTGCGTGGTCGTGCTCGCCTGCGTCCTTGGGTGGAAAAGGTTTATGGCGGAAGCGCTCTTCGCCGTGGAAGACCAGGAAGTACATGCGGAAGGAATAAAACGCCGTGACGAAGACGCCCGCTGTGACCGCAAAGAGTGCAAAGCCGGCGCCAGGCAATTGGCTGGCGTGCACGGCTTCGATGATGCTGTCTTTGGAATAGAAGCCGGCGAAGAGCGGCGTGCCGATCAAGGCCAATGAGCCGATCAAAGCCGTGAGCCATGTCAGCGGCATGTATTTGCGCAGACCGCCCATGTTGCGGATGTCCTGGTCATGGTGCATGCCCATGATCACCGAGCCTGCGGCCAGGAAGAGCAGCGCCTTGAAGAAGGCATGCGTCATCAAGTGGAAGACTGAGACCGAATAGGCAGAGACACCAAGTGCGACCGTCATGTAGCCGAGCTGGCTCAGCGTTGAATAGGCGACGACACGTTTGATGTCGTTCTGGATGATGCCCAGGAAGCCCATGAAGAGCGCGGTGATGGCGCCTATCACCAGTACGAAATTCAGCGCAGTGTCCGACAGCTCAAATAGCGGCGACATGCGCGCCACCATGAAGATACCTGCCGTCACCATCGTCGCCGCGTGGATCAGCGCCGAGATAGGCGTCGGGCCTTCCATTGAGTCAGGCAGCCATACATGCAGCGGGAACTGTGCGCTCTTGCCCATGGCGCCGATGAAGAGGCAGATGCAGGCGACGGTGATGAGCATCCAGTCCGTACCCGGAAAGATCATCTTCGCGAGTTCGGGCCCTTTGGCAAACGCCTCGCTGTAATTCAGCGTGCCCGTGTAGGCCAGGATCAAACCGATGCCCAGGATGAAGCCGAAGTCACCGACGCGGTTGACGATGAAAGCCTTCATGTTGGCGAAGATCGCCGTCGGCTTCTTGAACCAGAAGCCGATCAATAAGTACGAGATCAGACCCACCGCTTCCCAGCCGAAGAAGAGCTGCAGGAAGTTGTTGCTCATCACCAGCATCAGCATGCTGAAGGTGAAGAGCGAGATGTAGGCGAAGAAGCGCTGGTAGCCGTCGTCTTCTTCCATGTAGCCGATGGTGTAGACGTGCACCATCAGCGACACAAACGTCACCACGCACATCATCATGGCGGTGAGGCCGTCGACGAGGAAGCCGATCTCCATCTTCAGGCCGCCAACGACCATCCACTCGTAGATGGTGGCGTTGAAGCGTGCGCCCTCGCCGCCCACCGCCCGCAGCACGACCATCGAGCAGATGAACGAGATCAGCACGCCCAGGATGGTGACGATGTGTGAGCCACGCCGGCCAATCCATTTACCGGCCAGGCCGGCGAGCAAGGCACCCGCCAGCGGCGCCAAAGGCACGGTCAACAAGAGGTTCTGTGAAAGTGTCGCCGCCATGTTTAGCCTCGGAGCTCGTCGAGCTCTTCGACGTTGATCGACTCGCGGTTGCGGAACAGCACGACCAGGATGGCCAGGCCAATCGCCGACTCAGCGGCTGCCACGGTAAGTATGAAAAACACGAACACCTGGCCGGCCATGTCGCCGAGGAAATGCGAGAAGGCAATGAAGTTCAGATTCACCGCCAGCAACATCAGCTCGATCGCCATCAAGAGCACGATGAGGTTGCGCCGGTTGAGAAAGATGCCGACGACCGACAGCGCGAAGAGCAGCCCGCCCAGTGACAGGTAGTGACCTAAGGTAATCGGGCCCAAGCTCATACGGCCGGCCCTTCCTTCGGCAGCGACGGCAATTCCTTCGTCACCGGCATCTTGATCAGGCGCACGCGGTCGGCCTTCTTGGCTTTGACTTGCTCGCTGGCGTCCATGTGCTTGCTGTCCTTGCGTTTGCGAAGGGTCAGCGCAATCGCAGCCACGATGGCCACCAGCAAGAGCACGGCGGCAATTTGCAGCGGGTACAAGTACTTGGTATAGATCTCAATGCCCAGCAGCTTGGTATTGCCCATTTGCAAGGCATAGGCGGTGGCCGCAGGCGCTTCGCTTTGGCGGTGCCCCTGCATCAGTACCAGCGCCATTTCTAACGCGATAAGCGCGCCCACAATGCCGGCCAGTGGAAAGTGGCGCCAGAAGCCTTCGCGGAACGCGTCGCTGTGGATGTCGAGCATCATCACCACGAAGAGGAAGAGCACCATCACCGCGCCAACGTAGACCAGCACCAAAGTGATGGCCAGGAATTCGGCGCGCAGCAGCATCCAGATGCACGCGGCGCTGAAGAAAGCCAGCACCAGAAAGAGCGCAGCGTGCACGGTGCTGCGCGCCGTGATGACGGCGAATGCCGCGCCCAGCAGCACGGCTGAGAAGACATAGAAGAGTGCGGTGATCGTGTTCATGAACGCAGTCGCACTTCAGCGATAGGCCGCATCGGCCTGGCGGCTCGCAGCGATCTCTTTTTCGTAGCGGTCGCCCACGGCCAACAGCATGTCTTTGGTGAAGTAGAGGTCACCGCGTTTTTCGCCGTGGTACTCGAAGATGTGCGTCTCGACGATGGAATCGACCGGGCAGCTTTCTTCGCAGAACCCGCAGAAGATGCATTTCGTCAAATCGATGTCGTAGCGTGTGGTGCGCCGGCTGCCGTCGTCGCGCACTTCGCTCTCGATGGTGATGGCCAGGGCCGGGCACACGGCTTCGCACAGCTTGCAGGCGATGCAGCGCTCTTCGCCGTTTTCATAGCGGCGCAGCGCGTGCAGTCCACGAAAACGCGGCGACTGCGGCGTTTTTTCTTCGGGGAATTGCACGGTGATGTTGCGCGAGAAGAAATGCCGGCCGGTGATGGCCATGCCTTTCCAAAGCTCGGTGAGCATGAAGGGCGAGAGCAGGTCTCGAACGGCGGAGATGGCAGACATCGCTCTATTTCCAAATGTTCAGCGGCGACTGGATCCACAGACCCACCACCACCAGCCACACCAGCGTCACTGGAATGAAGATCTTCCAGCCCAGACGCATGATCTGGTCGTAGCGAAAGCGCGGAAAGGTGGCGCGCACCCACAGGAACATCGTCGCCACGACGAAGACCTTGATGGCCAGCCAGATCCAGCCGGGAATGAAGTCGAGTAGCGCAAACGGCGGCAACCAACCGCCGAGGAACAACAAGACCGTCATCATCGAGACGAGGATCATGTTGGCGTACTCGGCCAGGAAGAACATGGCGAACGACATGCCCGAATATTCGATCATGTGGCCGGCGACGATTTCCGATTCGCCTTCGACGACGTCAAAGGGGTGGCGGTTGGTTTCGGCCAGGCCCGAGATGAAGAAGACGAGAAAGATCGGCAGCAGCGGCAGCCAATTCCACGACAGCACGCCCACGCCCATGTCGGCAAAGATGCCCTTGCCTTGCAGCATGACGATCTGCGACAGGTTCATGCTGGCCGAGACCATGAGCACGACGACGAGGCAAAAACCCATCGCGATTTCATAGCTGACCATTTGCGCTGAAGCACGCAAGGCGCCAAGGAAGGCGTACTTCGAGTTGGAAGCCCAGCCGGCGATGATCACGCCGTAGACCTCCAGCGACGTGATCGCCATGAGGAAGAGCAAGCCGGCGTTGATGTTGGCCAGCGCAATCTCGGGCCCAAAGGGCACCACCGCCCACGCCGCGAGTGCCGGCATGATGGTCATCACCGGCGCGAGAAAGAAGAGGCCCTTGTTCGCGGCCGTGGGGCGGATGATCTCCTTGAAGATCAGCTTCACCGCGTCGGCAATCGGCGTCAACAAACCGTAGGGGCCGACACGATTCGGGCCCGGGCGGATTTGCGACCAGCCAATGGCCTTGCGCTCCCACAGCGTGAGGTAGGCGACGCAGCCCAAGAGCGGCAGCACCACGGCGACGATCTTGATCAAGCTCCAGAGCACCAGCCACAAGGTGGGGCCGAAGAAGCCGTTGGCAAAGAGGTGCAAGGCGTCGAACATGCTGCTCAAGCCTTCTCGACCGTGATGGCGCCGAACATCGGCCCCAGCGCCAGCGTGGCGTGGTGCCCTGCGGCCACGCGCACGGCGTCGGGTGCCAATGTTTTGTCTTCACGCACGGGCAGCACCACGGCGGCCTGGCCTTGCGCCACGAGTACCTTGCCGCCGACTTCAAGCTTGAGTTGTTGCCAGAGTTGGCTGGGCACGCTGACGACGGGTGAGCGCGCGTCGGCGCTGAGTTGCAGCGACGTGGCGCGGCGTACCAGCATGTCGGTGGCGTAGATGGGCACGTCGGCGATGCGTTGCAGGCCGACGCTGTGGCCAATGCCTGCACTCAGCGTCACTTGGGCGTTAGTTGAGTTGCTCGCGTTACTCAGCCGCTCAGGCAACGTGTCCAAGTCGCCCAGCGCTTGGGCACGCACGTCGTCGCTGGATTCAAATTCGAAGCCCGGCAGGCCAAGCAGATTGCCCAGCACGCGCAAGACCTTCCAGCCCGGGCGCGTATCGCCCAGCGGTTTGACGACGCCGGTGAAACTCTGCGCGCGGCCTTCGGCGTTGACGAAGGTGCCCGCCGTTTCGGTGAACGGTGCGATGGGCAGCAGCACGTCCGCGTTGTCGACCGCCGCGTCTTTGAAGCTCGTGAGTGCGACGACCAGGCCGGCGTCGGCCATTGCCGCGCGCGTGGCTTGGGCGTTGGCACTGTCGAGCATCGGCTCCAGATTCAGCAGCAACAGCGCCTTCATCGGCTGCGTGAGCATCTGGCCGGCGTTCAGCCCGCCCTGCCCTGGCATGGCCCCGACGAGTTGCGCGCCGACGCTGTTGGCGGCTTCGCCGAGATAACCGCAGGTGGCGCCTGTGTGTTCGGCGATCCATTGCGCAAGTACCAGCAGTTGCGCGGCTTGCGGATGCTGCGCGGCGGCGTTGCCCAGCAGCACGGCGCGGCGCTCACCGGTGAGCATCGACGCGGCGATGGCGCGGGCTTGTTCACTGGGCTCCACGGCCACGGGTGCCTCAACGCCTTGTGTGGCCGCCACGGCCGCTGCAATCTCAGCCAGCGCGTTCAGCCACGCCAACGGTGCCGCCGTCATCTGCGTGCCCATGGGCATCAGCCAGTCGTCGTGCAGCGCGTGCAGGCTGTGTACCTTGGCGCCGCGGCGCGCGGCGTGGCGCAGACGCAGGGCAAAGAGCGGGTGGTCTTTGCGCAAGAAGGAGCCGATGACCAGCGCGCGATTCACTTGCGACAGCGACGCGACGGAGGTACCCAGCCAGTGCGCCTGGCCGACTTCAGCGACGTTGCTGAAGTCAGCGTGGCGCGTGCGGTGGTCGATGTTCTCGCTGCCCAAGCCACGCACGAGCTTGGCCAGCAGGTGCAGCTCTTCAGCGGTTGAATGTGCGCTGCCCAAGGCTCCGATGGCCGCCGCGCCGAACTCGCCCTTGATGCGCTTCAAGCCATCCGCCACGAAACCCAGCGCCGTGTTCCAGTCCACAGTGACCCACTGGCCGCCTTGTTTGATCATCGGCTGCGTCAAACGTGCGTCGCTGTTCACGGCCTCGTACGAAAAACGGTCGCGGTCGGCGATCCAGCATTCGTTGACGTCTTCGTTTTCCAGCGGCACGACGCGCATGACACGCTGGCCTTTGATCTGCACCACCAGGTTGGCGCCGGTGCTGTCGTGCGGGCTCACGCTCTTGCGGCGAGACAACTCCCAGGTGCGCGCGCTGTAGCGAAACGGCTTGCTGGTGAGCGCGCCCACCGGGCAGATGTCGATCATGTTGCCCGAGACCTCGCTGTCGACGCTGCGGCCGACAAACGTGGTGATCTCGGAATGTTCGCCACGGTGGCGCATGCCGAGTTCCATCACGCCGGCAACTTCTTGGCCAAAGCGCACGCAGCGCGTGCAATGGATGCAGCGGCTCATTTCCTGCATCGAAATCAGCGGGCCGATGTCTTTGTGGAAGACGACGCGCTTTTCTTCCTGGTAGCGCGAGGCCGACGCGCCGTAGCCCACGGCCAAATCTTGCAATTGGCACTCGCCGCCCTGGTCGCAAATGGGGCAATCGAGCGGGTGGTTGATGAGCAAGAACTCCATCACCGACTGCTGCGCCTTGATGGCCTTGTCGCTCTTGGTGCGCACCACCATGCCTTGCGTGACTGGCGTAGCGCAGGCCGGCATCGGCTTGGGCGCTTTCTCGACATCGACCAGGCACATGCGGCAATTCGCCGCGATCGACAGCTTCTTGTGATAGCAAAAATGCGGCACGTACACGCCCGCAGCATCAGCCGCATGCATGACCATGCTGCCTTCAGTGACGCTGACCTTCTGGCCGTCGAGTTGAATTTCAATCATGATTCAAGCCGCGCAGCGGCTCACAACGCTCCCTTCCCCCTGGCAGGGGGAAGGGCTGGGGATAGGGGTGAAGTGCACGATCGGCCAACTCACGCATGCTGCGGCACCAGACAGGATTTGTGCTCAATGTGATGCACAAACTCATCGCGGAAATGTTTGAGCATGCCTTGCACCGGCATCGCCGCGGCATCACCTAAGGCGCAAATGGTGCGGCCCTTGATGTTGTCAGCCACCGAGTCAAGCAAGGCCAAGTCGTCCGCGCGGCCCTTGCCATGTTCGATGCGGTCCACCATGCGCCACAGCCAGCCCGTGCCTTCGCGGCAGGGCGTGCATTGGCCGCAGCTTTCGTGCTGGTAGAAGTAGGACAGGCGCAGAAGGCTCTTCACCATGCAGCGCGTCTCGTCCATCACGATGACCGCGCCTGAGCCGAGCATCGAGCCGGCTTTGGCGATGGCGTCGTAATCCATGGTGATGTCCATCATGGTCTTGGCCGGCAATACGGGCGCTGAGGATCCACCTGGAATCACCGCCTTGAGTGCGCGGCCGCCTTTGACGCCACCGGCCAATTCCAGCAATTTGGCAAATGGTGTGCCCAGCGGGATTTCGTAATTCCCGGGGCGCTCGACATCACCGACGATGGAGAAAATCTTGGTGCCGCCATTATTCGGCTTGCCACATTCGAGATACGCCTGGCCACCGTGGCTGATGATCCACGGCACCGCTGCAAAAGTCTCCGTGTTGTTGATCGTCGTGGGCTTGCCGTAGAGGCCAAAGCTCGCGGGGAATGGCGGCTTGAATCGCGGCTGGCCTTTTTTACCTTCGAGCGATTCGAGCAGCGCCGTTTCTTCACCACAGATGTAGGCGCCGAAGCCGTGGAAGGCGTGCAGCTGAAAGCTGAAGTCCGAGCCCGCGATTCGGTCGCCGAGCAGGCCCGCAGCCCTGGCCTCTTCCAGCGCCTCTTCAAAGCGCTCGTAGACCTCGAAGATCTCGCCGTGGATGTAGTTGTAGCCGACCTTGATGCCCATGGCAAAAGCGGCAATGGCCAGGCCTTCAATCACGATGTGCGGGTTGTAGGCCAGGATGTCGCGGTCTTTGCAGGTGCCCGGTTCACCTTCGTCGGAATTGCAGACGAGGTATTTGGGGCCCGGGTACATGCGCGGCATGAAGCTCCACTTCAGCCCGGTAGGGAAGCCCGCACCGCCGCGGCCACGCAGGGCAGAGAGCTTCACTTCGGCGATGACCTGGTCGGGCGTCATGCCTGCACTGGGCTCAGCCCCGTCAGCTTTGCCGAGAATCTTCTTCAGTGCCGAATAACCACCACGTTGCACGTAGTCGGCCAGGCGCCAATTCTTGCCATTGAGTCCGGCAACGATTTGCGCGCCCAGATGGCGATCATGGAAACATGTCTCATGGCCGCTGGCCTTGAACTTCGACAGGTCAGGCGTCATGCGGCAGACCTCAAGGTGTCGAGCAATTCGTCCAGGCGCTGGTGGCTCATCAGGCTGAGCATCTGGCGGTCGTTCACCAGCATCACGGGCGCGTCGGCGCAGGCTCCCAGGCATTCGCTGGGCTGGACGGTGAAGACGCCATCGGCCGTGGTGCCGTAGGGCTCGACGCCGAGCTTGCTGCACAGGTACGCCAGCGCCTTGTCGCCGCCGCGTAGTTGGCAGGGCAAATTGGTGCAGACGTTCAACTTGTAGGCGCCAAGTTTCTCTTGGTTGTACATGTTGTAGAAGGTCGTGACCTCATGCACCGCGATCGGCGCCATGTCTAGATACGCTGCCACCGCGTCTTCAGCATCGCGCGAAACAAAGCCTTGTTCGAGTTGCACGATGGCCAGGCAGGCCATCACCGCCGAGACCTTTTGGTCGGCCGGGTACTTGGCCACTTCTTTGGCAAAACGCGCCAGGGTGGGCGCGCTGAGTTGCGGGGCCGAACTCATCTGTCGATTTCTCCAAACACGATGTCCATGGTGCCGATGATGGCCACGGCATCGGCAATCATGTGGCCGCGCGACATCTCATCCAGTGCCGCCAAATGGGCAAAACCCGGCGGGCGAATCTTCAGCCGGTAAGGCTTGTTGGCGCCGTCGCTGACGATGTAGATGCCGAATTCGCCTTTGGGGTGCTCCACCGCCGCGTAAGCCTCGCCTTCGGGCACATGCATGCCTTCGGTGAAGAGCTTGAAGTGGTGGATCAACTCTTCCATATTCGACTTCATCTCCACCCGCGATGGCGGCGCCACCTTATGGTTGGTGGTGATGACGGGGCCCGGGTTGGTGCGCAGCCAGGCCGAGCATTGCTGGATGATGCGGTTGGCTTGGCGCATCTCTTCGATGCGCACGAGGTAGCGGTCGTAGGTGTCGCCGTTCACGCCCACGGGCACGTCGAAATCCATGCGGTCATAGACGTCGTAGGGCTGCGTCTTGCGCAGGTCCCAAGCGATGCCCGAGCCGCGCAGCATCGGACCGGTGCAGCCCAGATTCATCGCGCGCTCAGGCGTCAGCACGCCGATGCCCACGGTGCGTTGCTTCCAGATGCGGTTGTCGGTGAGCAGGGTTTCGTAGTCGTCGACGTTGGCCGGGAAACGCGCGCAGAAGTCGTCGATGAAGTCGAGCAAGGAGCCCTGGCGGTTGCTGTTCAGCGCCTTGATCGCACGCTCGTTCTTGATGCGGCTGACCTTGTACTGCGGCATGCTCTCAGGCAGGTCGCGGTACACACCACCCGGGCGAAAGTAGGCCGCGTGCATGCGCGCACCCGACACCCCTTCGTACATGTCGAAGATGTCTTCGCGTTCGCGGAAGCAGTAGATGAGGATGTTCATCGCGCCGCAGTCCAGCCCGTGCGCGCCCAGCCACAGCAGGTGGTTGAGCACGCGCGTGAGCTCGGCAAACATGACGCGGATGTACTGCGCGCGCTCGGGCACATCCACGCCCAGCAGTTTCTCGATGGCAAGGCAGTAAGCGTGCTCGTTGGCCATCATCGAGACGTAGTCCAGCCGGTCCATGTAGGGCAGCGACTGGATGTAGGTCTTGCTCTCGGCTAACTTTTCAGTGGCACGGTGCAAGAGGCCGATGTGCGGGTCGGCACGCTGGATGACTTCGCCGTCGAGCTCGAGCACCAGGCGCAGCACGCCGTGCGCGGCCGGGTGCTGCGGGCCGAAGTTCAGCGTGTAGTTTTTGATCTCAGCCATAAAGAGTGTCGAGTCGCCTGCGGCTCAATGCAAGCCACCGTAGTTGTCTTCGCGGATCACGCGCGGTGTGATCTCGCGCGGCTCGATCGTTACCGGCTGGTAGATCACGCGCTTCTTCTCGGCGTCGTAGCGCATCTCGACATGGCCGCTGACGGGGAAGTCTTTGCGCATGGGGTGGCCGATAAAGCCGTAGTCGGTGAGGATGCGGCGCAGGTCGGGGTGGCCTTCGAAAATGATGCCGAACATGTCGAAGGCCTCGCGCTCGAACCAGTTGGCCGAGTTCCACAGCTCAACGAGCGAAGCCACGGCCGGCAGCTCATCGTCGGGCGCAAAGACTTTGAGGCGCACGCGCCAGTTGTGTTGGATCGACAGCAGGTGCGAGACGACGCAATAGCGCAGGCCCGCCCAGGCTTCGTCTTTGTAGCTGGAATAGTCGACGCCGCAAACGTCGATCAATTGCTCGAAAGCGAGTGTGGAGTGGTCGCGCAGCGTGGTGGCGGCGGTGAGGTAGTTCTCAGATGCGACGGTGACGGTGATCTCGCCGCGCGCGCGTTCCAAGCTCACCAGCGCGTCGCCCAGTGCGGCTTGCAGTGCCGCCTGTAGCGTGTCGAGTTTTTGCGTCATGGGCTCAGTGCGCTAACGTTTGAATGGCACGGTTTGAATCACTGGCTCAGCGCGCGATGGTGTTTTCACGACGGATCTTCGACTGCAACTGCAAGATGCCGTAGAGCAACGCCTCGGCCGTGGGCGGGCAGCCCGGCACGTAAACGTCCACCGGCACGATGCGGTCACAGCCGCGCACCACCGAGTAGCTGTAGTGGTAGTAGCCGCCGCCGTTGGCGCAGGAGCCCATGCTCAGCACCCAGCGCGGCTCGGCCATCTGGTCGTAGACCTTGCGCAGGGCCGGCGCCATCTTGTTGCACAGCGTGCCGGCCACGATCATCAGGTCGCTCTGGCGGGGGCTGGGGCGAAAGAGCATGCCGAAGCGGTCGATGTCGTAGCGCGCGGCGCCGGCGTGCATCATCTCGACGGCACAGCACGCCAGGCCAAAAGTCATGGGCCACAGCGAGCCGGTCTTGGACCAGTTGATGAGGGTGTCCAGCGACGTGGTCGCGAAGCCTTCTTTGAGTACGCCTTCTATGCCCATATCAGCCTCTGCAGAGCCGCCTCAAAGAGGCTGAGCCCCCTTGGGCGGCAGCGAACGAAGTGAGCGTGGGGGTCATAGTTCTATTCCCAATCGAGGGCGCCTTTTTTCCATTCGTAGATGAAGCCGACCACGAGAATGGCGAGGAAAAGCATCATGGCCCAGAAGCCGGCCGGGCCGATCTCGCGCAGGGCCACGGCCCAGGGGAAGAGGAAGGCGATTTCCAGGTCAAACAGGATGAAGAGAATGGCCACCAGGTAGTAGCGCACGTCGAACTTCATGCGCGCGTCTTCGAAGGCTTCGAAGCCGCATTCGTAGGGGCTGTTCTTTTCGACGTCGGGGCGGTTCGGGCCGAAGACAAAACCGAGCACCTGCGGCACCACGCCCACTGCGACCCCGACCAGGATGAAGAGGATCACAGGCAGATAGGCTTGCAGGTCCATGCGTTGTTGGTTTCGGTTCGTGGCTTGCGTGCTTGGTGCTCTTTGCAGCCCAGTTATTTTCAGCGTATATGTTCGATGGTGCCGACGGCGAGACTCGAACTCGCACAGCTTTCGCCACTACCCCCTCAAGATAGCGTGTCTACCAATTTCACCACGTCGGCTTGACGAATTTCACTCGCTGAACACTGTGCTTGCAGCGGTTCGAAAGGCCCGAGGAAGACCCCACCGAACAACAGAAGATTCTAGCTGCATTTGTGCGCGAGACCGGCTCGCGAAAGGCCCATCACTTGGTGGGAATGGCACCCGGTGCGGCCGGTGCTGCGGGCATGGAGGGCGCAGCCGATGCGGCGACGGCAGGCGCTTGCGCCGCACTCGGAATGGCACCAGGAATCACCCCCGGCGCAGCACCCGACGCGGCGGCGCTGGCTGCTGGCGCAGCGCCGTCAAGCACACTTCCACCCGCAGCGCCACGCAGCGCGTTGGTGTTGCCCAGGTAGGCCAGCACGAGCGTGCAGACGAAGAAGAGCGTGGCGCACGCGGCCGTGGCGCGCGAGAGGAAGTTGGCGCTGCCGGTAGCACCGAAAAGGCTGCCCGACGAGCCGCTGCCAAACGACGCGCCCATGTCGGCGCCCTTGCCGTGTTGAATCAGCACGAGGCCGATCATCACCAGCGCCGAAAGCAGTTGCAGCGCAAGGATCAAGGTGTTCCAGACTTGCATGGTGTGGGGGCTCCAGATGGCCAGCGCGAGCGCCGCCGTTCAAGGTTCAAAGAAGGGATGGGCTCGTGCGCTACTCAGCAGCGCGGCAGATAGTGATGAAGTCCGCCGCCTTGAGCGACGCACCCCCGATGAGGCCACCGTCGATGTCGGGCATGGCAAACAGCAGCTTGGCGTTGTCGGCCTTGACGCTGCCGCCGTAAATGATCTTCATTGTCTCGGCGTGGCCCGTGGCTGCTTGCAGCTGCGCACGCAGCACCGCGTGCACCTGCTGCGCCTGCTCGGGCGTGGCCGTGCGGCCGGTGCCGATGGCCCACACGGGCTCGTAGGCAACCACGATCTCGCCGGCGCAATGAGCAAGCAGATGAATGACCACCGAGAGCTGGCGCTTGACGACCTCTTCAGTTTGCCCGGCGTCGCGCTGCGCCAGCGTTTCGCCGACACACACGATAGGCGTGACGCCACGTGCCAAGGCCGCTTGCGCTTTGGCTGCAACCAACGTGTCGTCTTCAGCGTGAAACGCGCGCCGCTCGGAATGGCCCACGATGACATAACGACAACCAAGCTCTGACAGCATGGCCGCCGAGACCTCGCCGGTGTAAGCACCCTGCTCGTGCGCCGAGAGGTCTTGCGCACCCCAGCGCATGTCGGTCGCGGCCAGGGTCAACGCCGTGTCGGCAATGAAGGGAAAGGGCACGCACACCGCCACGTCAGCTGCGTAGGGCCGCGCCTGCACCATGGCGGCCAACAGCTCAGCGTTGGCCACACGGCTGCCATGCATCTTCCAGTTGCCGACGACGAGTTTGCGACGCATCTCAGTCCTCCAAGGCTTACCAGGTCAGCACGATCTTGCCGACGTGCGTGCTTGATTCCATCAGCGTATGCGCGTCGCACGCGGCAGCTGCCGCAAACGTGCGGTAGATGACGGGCTTGACCGCGCCGCTTTCCAGCAGCGGCCAGACTCGCGCACGCAGCGCGTGGGCCAGCAGGGTCTTGTAGGCCACGCTGCGCGGGCGCAGGGTCGAGCCGGTGAGGCTCAGGCGCCGGCGCAACACGGTCGCAGCGTTCAAGCTGCTTTGCGCGCCGCCTTGCACGGCGATGAGCGCAATGCGCCCGTCGTCGGCCAGGCATTCGACTTCGCGTGCGATGTACTCGCCCGCCACCATGTCGAGGATGACGTCGACGCCGTGGCCGTCCGTCAAGCGCTTGACCTCGGCGACGAAGTCTTGCGTGCGGTAGTTGATGGCGTGGTCAGCGCCGAGCGCCACGCAGGCTGCGCACTTGTCGTCGCTGCCCGCGGTGACGATGACTTTCGCGCCCAGCGCCTTGGCGAGCTGAATGGCTGTGACGCCAATGCCGCTGGAGCCGCCCTGCACCATCAGCGTCTCACCCGCAGCCAGGCGCGCGATGTGAAAGACGTTCTGCCAGACGGTGAAGAACGTCTCGGGCAGGCTCGCCGCCTCGACCATGGTCAAGCCCTTGGGCACCGGCAGCGTCTGCCCGATAGGGGCCACACACAGCTCGGCATAACCACCACCCGCGACCAGCGCGCACACCGCGTCGCCGAGCTTGAAGCCAGCCGCCGCGAGTTCGGCTGCATCACCACCCGCGACCGTTCCAGCGACTTCAAGGCCCGGCAAATCCGACACCCCCGGGGGCATCGGATACAGCCCCTTGCGTTGCAGCACGTCCGGGCGGTTGATGCCCGAGGCCTGTACGGCGATCAAGAGTTCGCCGGCCTTGGGCACAGGCGCCGGGCGCTGCGCCTCAACCAGCACCTCGGGGCCACCAAAGCCCTTGATCTCGATCGCGCGCATGCTTGGCCTGCTTACTCTTGACGCGGTGTCTCGCCGCTGTTCGCGGCGGGTGCATCAGCTTGCGGCGCAGCGCCGTCGGCAGGTGCCGCATCACGGTGCTCACGCGGCTCGCGGCGCGGGCGGTCGTCGCGGCCGCGGCCACCACGGTCGCGGTCACCACGATCAAAACGCTCACGCGGTGCACGCTCTTCTTCAACGTAGCCTTCAGGGCGCTCAAGCAGGGCCTTCAGCGAGAGCTTGACGCGGCCCTTCTCGTCCGTCTCCATGACCTTGACCTTGATGATCTGGCCTTCGGTAAGGAAGTCGGTAACCTTCTCCACACGCTGGTGCGCGATCTGGCTTATGTGCAGCAGGCCGTCTTTGCCGGGCAGGATTTGCACGAGCGCGCCGAAGTCCAGGATCTTCGTGACCGGGCCTTCGTAGATCTTGCCGATCTCGGCTTCGGCCGTGATCTCAGCAATGCGGCGCTTGCAAAACTCGGCCTTATCGGCGTCGGTGCTGGCGATGGTGATGGTGCCGTCTTCGCCGATGTCGATGGTGCAACCGGTCTCGTCGGTCAAGCCGCGAATCACTGCGCCGCCCTTGCCGATGACGTCACGGATCTTCTCCGGGTTGATCTTCATCGTGTACAGGCGCGGCGCGAACTGGCTGACCTCCGTCTTGGCGCCACTCACGGCGTCGACCATCTTCGAGAGGATGTGCAAGCGCGCTTCTTTGGCCTGGGCCAATGCGACTTGCATGATCTCTTTGGTGATGCCCTGGATCTTGATGTCCATTTGCAGCGCGGTGATGCCGCCTTGCGTGCCGGCCACCTTGAAGTCCATGTCGCCCAAGTGATCTTCGTCGCCCAGGATGTCTGTCAGCACCGCAAAGCGGTTAGCTTCCTTGATCAAACCCATGGCGATGCCGGCCACGTGGGCCTTCAAAGGCACGCCAGCGTCGAGCATGCTCAAGCAGCCACCGCACACCGACGCCATCGACGACGAGCCGTTGCTCTCGGTGATCTCAGACACCACCCGCAGTGTGTAGGGGAACTCTTCCGCGCTCGGCAGCACGGGAATGAGCGCGCGCTTGGCCAATCGGCCGTGGCCGATTTCGCGACGCTTGGGGCTGCCCACGCGGCCGGTTTCGCCGGTGGCGAAGGGCGGCATGTTGTAGTGAAGCATGAAGCGGTCTTCATAGTCACCGGCCAGCGCGTCGATGCGCTGCGCGTCGCGCGCGGTGCCCAGCGTGGTGGCCACCAGGGCCTGCGTTTCGCCACGCGTGAAGAGCGACGAGCCGTGCGTGCGCGGCAGCACGCCCGAGCGGATTTCGATGGGGCGCACGGTGCGCGTGTCGCGGCCGTCGATGCGCGGCTCGCCGGCCAAGATCTGGCTGCGCACGATGCGCGATTCGATCTCGAAGAGCAGGCCTTCGACCTTCACGCTGTCAAACACCACGCCCTCAGCTTTGAGGGCCGACATGGTGGTGGCGTAGGCCGCGCGGCAAGCTTCGGTGCGCGCCTGTTTGCTGCGAATCTGGTAGGCCGCACGCAGGGGCTCTTCAGCCAGCGCGCCGACCTTTGCGATGAAGGGCTCGTCCTTGGCGGGTGCCTGCCAGCTCCACATCGGCTTGCCGGCGTCACGCACCAGCTCATGGATGGCCTTGATGGCGATGTTGCCCTGCTCGTGGCCGAAGACGATACCGCCCAGCATGATCTCTTCAGACAGCTGCTGCGCTTCGCTCTCGACCATCAACACGGCGGCTTCGGTGCCCGCCACCACGAGGTCCATCTTGCTGTTCAGCAATTGCGTCTGGCCTGGGTTGAGCACATACGCGCCGTCGATGTAGCCCACGCGCGCGGCGCCGATGGGGCCGCTGAAGGGGATGCCGCTGATGGCCAAGGCGGCGCTGGCGCCGATGAGTGCGGCAATGTCAGCCTGCACCTCGGGGTTCAAGCTCAGCACATGGATGACGACCTGCACTTCATTGAAGAAGCCATCAGGAAACAGCGGGCGAATAGGGCGGTCGATCAAACGGCTCGTCAGTGTTTCCAGCTCGCTGGGGCGGCCTTCACGCTTGAAGAAGCTGCCGGGGATCTTGCCGGCGGCGTAGGTCTTCTCGATGTAGTCGACGGTGAGCGGGAAGAAGTCTTGCCCGGCCTTGGCCGTGCTCTTGGCGACCACCGTGGCAAGCACCACGGTGTCGTCGATGTTGACGATGACAGCGCCGCCGGACTGGCGCGCGATCTCGCCGGTTTCGAGCGTGACCTGGTGTTGACCCCAGGCGAAGGTCTTGGTGACTTTGTTGAACATACTCATGCGGTGTTCTCCTTACATGGCTAAAGGCGGAGGAGCTGCACCTCTTGAGCGTGATGCCATTCCAATGAAACCCAGAACGGAAGGGCGTTCGTGGCGTCGGTGGAATGACACAGCATCGCTCTTGTGCGGGGGCTCGTCCGGCGTGTGGGCGCAGTGGTGCGGGATGGCACCACTTTGCTACGGGAAACTTACTTGCGCAGGCCCAGCTTGGCGATCAGCGCGGTGTAGCGCTCAGGGCTGGTTTCCTTGAGGTAGGAAAGCAGACGCTTGCGCGAATTGACCATCTTCAGCAAGCCACGGCGACCATGATGGTCTTTGGCGTGCGTCTTGAAGTGGGGGGTCAGCTCGTTGATGCGAGCGGTGAGCAGGGCGACCTGGACTTCGGGGGACCCGGTGTCGTTGGCGGCGCGAGCGTTGTTCTTGACGACTTCGGCCTTGACGGCCAGTTGCAGGGACATGAGATTTCCTAGGAAACATGGAAACCGCCTTGCCTGCGGGCGGCCCAAAGAGAGTTGGGCCGGCCCAGGAGCGGTTTCCGTTGACGACTTGCGAACACCAGTGAAACCGACCGGTGCCGTGCTGCTTTGCTAACCCAGACGTTCGTGGACACGAGTGACCACGGCAACTGGCCTGCGCATTATAGATGCAGCGTCGGTTGCAGCCCTGCGACGCCCATGCGCGCCCAAGCCCTGATGCAATTGGGGTGGGGTCAGTCACATTTCAAGGGCTCGGTGGAGATGAAAATTTGCCGCGCATTCTCAGCTCGTGGGCTTGAAAGGCCGAGACCGGCGGCCATCTTCAGTGCCATGGCGCGAACGACAGATGTCCTGTCACACGGCGTCAGCCCACCGACTGTAGGAGCCCACCATGTTTGTACTTCCCGTCACCCGCCGCAGTGCTGAACTGTCACGCCAAGTTGAGCGTTTGTTTGCCGGCCAATGCGAACCACTCAACGAGACGCGCAGCCCCGCCATTGATGTGGCTGAGACCGATAGCGCCTACATCGTGACGCTGGACATGCCCGGCGTGGCCAAAGAAGACGTGCAGGTCTCGGTCGAAGGCCGGCGCCTGACGGTGCAGGCCCCTGTGCGCACGGCCGCAGAAACCAGCCCGGCTGGAGAGATGCTCTACAGCGAACGCACCAGCGTGCGCTATGCCCGCACGGTGCAGTTGCCCAAAGCCGTGGACCAAGCGCAGGCTGTGGCCAAGCTTGAGCACGGCGTGCTGGTGCTGACACTGCCCAAGCCCGCCGCCGCGCAGCCGGCGCGCATCGTGGTCAACTGAGTTCGGGCGTTAGTTTGGGCGTTAGTTCGGTCGTTAGCTAGGACGTTAGCTCGGCCAGCGGCCAGCGCGGGCGCACGTCAAAGGCACCCGTGCTGGCCGTCTGCGCCAGGCCACCGCGCACGCGCATGGCTGCTGCCAGCGCAATCATGGCGCCGTTGTCGGTGCACAGCGCCAGCGGCGGGTAGTGCACACGTGCGCCGAGCTTGGCCGCGCCGGCATTGAGCTGTTCGCGCAAGCGCAGATTGGCGCCAACGCCCCCAGCGACCACCAAGCGCTTGGTGCCCGCCTCGAGCAAGGCGCGCAGCGACTTGGCGACGAGAACGTCGACGATGGCTTCTTGCGTGGCCGCCGCCAGGTCGGCGCGCTCAAGGTCGGTGGTGATGTGTTGGGCTTTGAGCATCACCGCCGTCTTCAAACCGGCGAACGAAAAATCAAGCTTGCCGCTGTGTAAGAGCGGGCGCGGCAGCTTGAAGGCCGCCGCATTGCCCTGGGCCGCCAGCCGCGCCAGGGCAGGCCCGCCGGGGTAGCCCAGGCCCAGCAGCTTGGCCGATTTGTCGAAGGCTTCACCGGCGGCGTCGTCAATGGTTTCGCCCAGCAGCGCGTAGCGCCCCACGCCGTCAACCTGCATCAGCTGCGTGTGGCCACCCGACACCAGCAGCGCCACAAACGGGAACTGCGGCGCCTCGTCGGCGAGAAAGGGCGACAGCAAGTGCCCTTCCAGGTGATGGATGCCGAGCGACGGACAGCCCAGCGCGGCCGCCAGCGCCACGGCCATGCCCGCACCCACCAGCAGCGCCCCCGCCAAGCCGGGGCCGCGTGTGTAGGCCACGAGATCGATTTGGTCAACGTGGCAGCCAGCTTGTGCCAACACCTCACGCGTTAGCGGCACCACGCGGCGGATGTGGTCGCGCGAGGCCAGCTCGGGCACCACGCCCCCGTAGGCTTCGTGCATCTGCACCTGGCTGTGCAGTGCTTGCGCCAAAAGCTTGATGTGGCCTGACGCGTCAAGCTGCACCAGGGCCACGCCGGTTTCGTCGCATGAGGATTCGATGCCGAGGATGTTCATGAGGCGGCGGAGTTTAGGGTCGGTTGGCGGGGCAAGCGCAGGGCAAGCGCAAAGCTGGCACACCGCTTGCTCAAGCCACGGTGTGTCGCCCGCAAGGGCGCGTCGTTTGTCTCCTCAGCGGGGTCGTACCCGTTGATTCGGCCTCCATCTCGCCTCGTGCGGCATGGAGGCCTATTTTTTGGTGCGCGGGCTTTCCAAAGTGGAGCGCCGATGCACCAGCACTGCGCGGGTCCTAGAGCACGCGCTGCATCTCGACGTGGGCCACGCCGGCCTCTTCAAACGCCACCCCCGTGGGCGCAAAGCCGGCACGCACGTAAAACCCCACGGCGCTCGGCTGCGCATGCAGCATCACCCCGCTCGCGCCGCTGACGCGCGCCTGCTGCACCAGCGCGTCAAGCACCTGGGCGCCGATGCCACTGCCGCGCACGGCTTGCAGCACGGCCAAACGGCTGAGCTTCATGACACCGGACGCGTGCGCCAACAAGCGGCCCGTCGCGACCGGCATGTCGAAGCGGTTGACGGCCACCGCCGTGATGGCGCTGGCGTCCTCGGCATCACTGGCCATGTCCGTCGCGATCATCAACTCGTCAACGAACACGGCCTGGCGCACCGCCGTCGCCGCAGCGCCAAGCTCGGCCCAGCCGCCGAGCTTGATGTCGAGCACGGGTTCACCACGCTCGAAGCCCAAAAAGAGCTCGCGCAAGACATCCGGCACAGGCTTACTGGTTTGCGCCACGGGGTCGGCAAAAACGTAGACCAACTCGCCGTGCACCAGCAGCGTTTCACCCCGAAAGAGCGCGACCACAAAGCGCAGGGACGACGTGCCGATATGGTTGCAGCGCAGCCCCACGTCGCACAGATCGTCATAGCGCGCCGAGCCCAGGTAGTCGAGTGTGGCCTTGCGCACAAAGAGGTCGCCTCGCAGTCGCTCCATCACCTCGTGATAGGGCATGGCCAGCGCGCGCCAGTAGCCGGCGACCGCCGTGTCGAAGTACATCAGGTAGTGGCCGTTGAAGACGATCTTTTGCATGTCGACTTCAGACCAGCGCACGCGCAGGCGCTCGAAAAATCGAAAGTTCTGGCGCTTCATCGTGTGGGGTCGCTTGCGTACATGGTGCAGCGAGCATACTTTCAGCTGCCCTCCACCACCCCCAGCAAGCCCATGGCCCGCATCCTCTACCTGACCCAGATCGACATCGACTTCGGCGTCATCAATCTCTTGCCGCAAGAAGCGCGGCGTGTCGGGATCGTCAAGCCGCTGGTCATCAGCGACGCGGGCGTGCGCGCTGCCGGCGTGCTCGACCTTGCGCTCGCCGCACTGGGCGACCTGCCCTACGCCGTGTTCGACCAAACGCCATCCAACCCGACCGAAGCCGCCGTGATAGTCGCCGCCAAGGTCTACCGCGACCAGGCGTGCAGCGGCCTCATCGCCGTGGGGGGCGGCTCCAGCATCGACCTGGCAAAAGGCGTGGCCATAGCCGCCACGCACGAAGGGCCGCTGGCGCACTACGCCACCATCGAAGGCGGCAGCGCCCGCATCAGCGAGCGGGTGGTGCCGCTCATCGCCGTGCCCACCACGGCGGGCACCGGCAGCGAGGTCGCGCGCGGCGCCATCCTCATCGTGACTGACGGCCGCAAGCTGGGTTTTCACAGTTGGCACCTGATGCCTAAGGCCGCCCTGCTCGACCCTGCGCTCACGCTGGGCTTGCCGCCGATGTTGACGGCGGCGACAGGTATGGACGCCATCGCGCATTGCCTGGAAACCTTCATGGCGCCGGCCGTCAACCCGCCCGCCGACGGCATCGCGCTCGACGGCCTGGCGCGCGGCTGGGCGCACATCGAGCGCGCCACGAGCAATGGCCAAGACCGCGATGCGCGCTGGGCCATGATGAGTGCCAGCATGCAAGGCGCGATGGCGTTTCAAAAGGGCCTGGGCTGCGTGCATTCACTCAGCCACAGCCTGGGCGGCGCCGACCCGCGCTTGCACCACGGCACGCTCAACGCGATGTTCTTGCCGGCGGTTGTGCGCTTCAATGCAGCGGCGGAGTCGATGCAGCGCGAGAAGCGCCTGCAACGCATCGCGCAGGCCATCGGCATCGGTTACTGCGGCCGTGAGGGTGATGAAGTGGCGCAGGCGCTGACGGCCATGAACGCACGTTTGGGCCTGCCCACGGGCCTGGCGGCAATGGGTGTAACGCGCAGCATGTTTGAACGAATCATCGACGGCGCGATGGCCGATCACTGCCACCTCAGCAACCCCCGCATCGCCACGCGCGAGGACTACCGCGCGATGCTTGAAGCGGCCATGTAGCCCGTAAATCGGCTGCAAACGCAGCGCTGCATTTCATCGCCCGTCGCTGCACCTGGTCGCAGCGCGCTCGCACAGCGCAGGTGCTTTGGTTATGGTGTGCTACATCGACAACACACCTTTGGTGATGCATATGCAGACCTGGGACGCCAAGACACCGATTTATCAGCAGCTGGCCGACATCCTGGCCGCGCAGCTGCTTGATGGTGAGCCGCCCGAAGGCCAGCCCATGCCTTCGGTGCGCGCACTGGCCAGCCGCTATTTGCTCAACCCGCTCACCGTCAACCGCGCCTTGCAAGCACTGGGCGACGAAGGCTTGATCGAGCTGCGCCGGGGCATCGGCATGTTCGTGGCCGTGGGCGCCGCGCAGCGCCTGCGCCGGACCGAGCGCCAACGTTTTCTCGAACTCGAATGGCCGCGCCTGCGCGACCGCTTGCGCCGCCTGGGCATAGGCGCCGAACAACTCAACTGGGAGGCCGTGAAATGAGTGAAACCCTGGTGCAGGCCAAGAACCTGCGCATCCGCTATGGGCAAAAGGCCGCTGTCGACGACGTCAGCTTCAGCATCCCGCAAGGCCGCGTGGTCGGCCTGCTGGGCCACAACGGCGCGGGCAAGACCACGCTCATGCGCGCCCTGGTCGGCCTGTGCGGCACGGAGGGCAGCCTCGACGTGCTGGGCTTGAACCCACGGCACGAGCGCGTGAAGTTGCTCGAATCCGTGTGCTACATCCCCGACGTGGCGATCCTGCCGCGCTGGGCGCGCGTGTCGGAGCTCATCACCTTGATGGGCGGGCTGCATCCGCGCTTTTCAGGTGAGCGCGCACGTGAGCTGCTCAAGCGCACCAGCGTGTCGCTAGCGTCCAAGATAAGCACGCTCTCCAAAGGCATGGTGGCGCAAGTGCATCTGGCCTTGATCGCCTCGATCGACGCGCGTTTGATGATCCTGGACGAGCCCACGCTGGGCCTGGACGTGATCTCGCGCAAAGCCTTCTACGAGATGCTCATCGACGAGTGGTGCGACGGCCAGCGCAGCGTGCTCATCTCCACGCACCAGGTCGAAGAAATCGAGGCACTGCTGTCGGACGTGCTGATGCTCAACGAAGGCAAGCTCGTGCTCAACCTCAGCCTGGAAGACATCGACCGCCGCTTCGTCGCACTCAGTCACGACGCCGCAGTCGCCGAGCAGATGGCCGCCGCGCACCCTCTTCTGCGCTACCGCGTGCAAGGCGGCAGTGCCTCGCTCTTTGACGGTGCGCCTCCTGACGAGTTGATGGCCATGGGTGCGCGCGTGCGCCCCAGCCTGGTCGACCTCTTTATCGCGCTGACGCGAGCCCCTGAAAAGAACCGCACCCATTTCGAGGAGGCCACATCATGAAGCGCTTTGCCACACTCTTACAGCGCGAGTGGATGCAGCACCGGCGTGGCTGGTTGGTCTTGCTGGCACTGCCCTGGGTGCTGGTGATGGGCGCGGGCGTCTTCGCCGGCTTCCAGATCGAGACCGACGGCGAGCAACCCGGCGTCATCGCCGGTACGCTGATGATGACGATGGCCGTGACCACACTGACCCTGCTGCTTGCCTGCGGCGCGAGCCTCTTGATGTCGCCTGGCCTGGCGCGGCGCGACGTGCAAGACCGCTCGATCGAGTTTTGGGTCTCCCTGCCAAGCTCACATGCGCAAAGCATCGGCGCCACGCTCTTGATGCACCTCGTCGCGCTGCCGGTGGCTGCGGTGGCCGTGGGCGTGGTGGGCGGTTTGCTGGCGACACCGTTGATGGCGATGCAGCTCTGGGGGCTGGGCGAGTGGGCGGCGCTGCCATGGGGCCAGATGCTGGCCGCACTCGTCGCCATGGCCCTGCGGGTTAGCTTCGGGCTGGTACTGGCGGTGCTGTGGCTCTCGCCGCTGATCCTGGGCACCATGGCCGCGTCGGCCTGGCTCAAGCGCTGGGGTGTGCCGGCGGTGGCGCTCACGTTGGGTGTCGGGCATGGCGTGCTGAGCAAGTTCTATGGCTTGACGTTCATTGGCGACACGCTGCGCTACCTCTTCATCCAGGCCGGGCGCACCGTCATCGCCACGGCCGACGACGGCAAAGAGATGAAGCACCTCAGCGAGATCGATGCCTTGCTGCCCAGTCTGCCTGCATGGTTCGCGCAAGACGCTGGCCAGGCGGTGCTGGCCTTGGCCACGCCGGGATTTGTGGCGGCACTTGTTGCCGGCGCGCTGATGTTCGGCCTGCTGGTGCTGCGCCGCCAACGCGGCAGCTGAAGGCCCAATAAAAAAGCCGGCCCCAGCGTTCCCGCTGGTGCCGGCCTTGCTTAGGCAGCTTGATCAGTGATGCGTGCCGTCGAGGAACTGCTCGTCCTCGGTCGAGCCCTTCAAGGCTGCGGTGGACGACAACTTCTCGATCGTCGTCGTCACTGCATCAAAGTACCCGGTGCCGACTTCACGCTGGTGCTTCACGGCCGTGAAGCCACGGTCAGCCGCCGCAAATTCTTTTTGCTGCAGCTCGACAAACGCCGTCATGTTGTTGCGTGCATAGCCGTGGGCCAGCTCGAACATCGAGTAGTTCAGGCTGTGAAAACCCGCCAGCGTGATGAACTGGAACTTGTAGCCCATGGCGCCGAGTTCACGCTGGAACTTGGCGATGGTGGCGTCGTCCAGGTTCTTCTTCCAGTTGAAGCTGGGGCTGCAGTTGTAGGCCAACATCTTGCCGGGGAACTTGGCGTGGATGGCGTCGGCAAAAGCCTTCGCGAAACCCAAGTCGGGCTTGCCGGTTTCGCACCAGATCAGGTCGACATAAGGCGCGTAGGCCAGTCCGCGGCTCACCGCCTGGTCCAGGCCGTTGCGCGTGCGGAAGAAGCCTTCCACCGTGCGCTCGCCGGTGATGAAGGGCTTGTCGATGTCGTCGACGTCGCTGGTCACCAGGTCACCCGCTTCGGCGTCGGTTCGCGCCAGCAGGATGGTGGGCGTGCCCATCACGTCCGCCGCCAGGCGCGCGGCAACCAGCTTGGCCACGGCCTCGCGTGTGGGAACGAGCACCTTACCGCCCATGTGGCCGCACTTCTTCACCGAGGCGAGCTGGTCTTCAAAGTGCACGCCTGCGGCACCGGCGTCGATCATGGCTTTCATCAGTTCGAAGGCGTTGAGCACGCCGCCAAAGCCGGCTTCGGCATCGGCCACGATGGGGGCGAAGAAGTCGATGTCGTCCTTGCCTTCGCTCCACTGAATCTGGTCAGCACGGGCAAAGGCGCCGTTGATGCGCTTCACGCATTTGGGCACCGAATCCACCGAGTACAGCGACTGGTCGGGGTACATCTCGCCGTTGTCGTTGGCGTCGGCCGCCACTTGCCAGCCCGAGAGGTAGATGGCTTTCAAGCCGGCCTTGACCTGCTGCATGGCCTGGTTGCCTGTCAGTGCGCCTAATGTGTTAACGAAGGGCTCACTGTGCAGCAGGTTCCACAGCTTCTCCGCACCACGTTTGGCCAGCGTGTGCTCCACGGGCATCGAGCCACGCAGGCGCACCACGTCGGCGGCGCTGTAGCCGCGTTTGATGCCTTTCCAACGCGGGTTTTCCGCCCAGTCTTTTTCAAGGGCGGCGGCTTGTTGTTCACGGCTGAGTTGGGTCATGGGAGCTCCAAGTGGGGGTTGAAAGAGAGGGGGGTACGCTCGCCCTCAGCTTAACCGCAAGCTCCGGATAGTTATCACTTATGTCTTATAGAAGACAAAATTTCTTTTTCAGCTAAATCAAGCACTTGCGGTGATCTTTCGCATCGCGGAAAGACGATCTTCCATATGGCGAATACTCTGGGTGTGCGTCAGGCTGAATATTCCGCATGGCGCAACGCACTTCACCATCACGAAGCGGCCGTACTCAGCCAGCGTGCGTAGATGCGGTCCGCAAGCCGTTGCTGCGCGGCGAGCCGCTCTTGCTGCGCCGCCAGCATCCGGGTCGCCCCTTGCACCGTGTCGAATTCCGCTTGTGCGCTCAGCAGTCGCGTGTCGGTCTCGGCTTCACCAGCCCAGTGCGCAAGTTTCGCAGCGTCAAGCTCCACATGAAACTGCAGCGCGATATGCGGCCCGACGGCAAAAGCCTGGCGCGGGCAAGCCGTGCTGCTGGCCAGCAGCACGGCGCCTCTGGGCAGCTCGAAGGAGTCGTAGTGCCACTGAAAAACCAGCGCGTCACCCGGCTCACCCAACCACGCGCGCGCAGCATCGTTGTCGTGGATGTGCATGGCGTGCCAGCCGACCTCGGGTTTGGGTGAATCGACCACAAGGACACCCAACGCGCGCGCCATCAGCTGCCCGCCGAGGCAATGCCCGAGCGTGGGCACTGCCCGCGCCTGGGCCTGGCGGATCAGCACTTCGGCTTGGCGCAGCGCGGGCAAGTCATCGTTGGCGCTCATCTCGCCGCCGAGCAAAGCCAAGGCGCTGAAGCCGTGGATGTCAGCGGGCACGACATCACCGCTCTCGCTGTCGCGCACGGTGAAAGCCACCCCCTGCCCTTGCAGCCAGGTGGCCAGGTAGGCCGGGCTGTCGGCACGCATGTGTTGAAGGATGAGCACAGGCTTCATGGGCGGCCACACGGGTCTTTATGATCGGCCGTCAGTTTGCCTTAGACGTTTGCCTTAGACGTTTGCCTTAGCGACATTGAAGAACACGATGGGACGTTTCGCTTTCAACGCCAACCACAGCTTCATGAAGGCCGCCGCGCCAAGCGTGGAGGCGCGCTACGCGGTGGCCGGCCTGGCTTGGGACGGCGCCACCACCAACCGCCCCGGCGCGCGCATGGGGCCCGCCGCTATTCGCGGCGCCAGCCACATGCTGTGCGACGGCGTGCACCCGCACTTCAACACGACGCCCCTGCCCGAGCTTTGTGACGTCGGCGACCTCGCACTCCCCAACACCTCGCTGGCGGCCATGCGTGAAGCCATGGCACCGCTGGTGGCCCGCCTCATCACACAGCACCACATGTGTTGGCTGGGTGGTGACCACTCGGTCACGCTGCCGCTGCTGCGCGCCTACCGTGCCCACTACGGCAGGCCGTTAGCCGTGATTCACTTCGACGCCCATTGCGACACCTGGGACAACCACTTCGGCGAGCCCAGTGGGCACGGCACCTGGGTCTACGAGGCGTTCAAGGAAGGCCTGGTGGTGCCTGAATGCTTCGTGCAGTTCGGCATCCGCTCGGCCGGCGAGCGCAGCACACGCGAGTTCGTGCGCGACCACGGCGGCGTGATCCACACCGCCCGCGAGCTGCGTGGCCTGGTAAGCCCGGCGCAGATGCGCACGCTGCTGCAAGACATCGAAATGCGCCAGCGCGCGGCTGGCATGCCGCCGGTGTACCTCAGCCTGGATATCGACTGCCTGGACCCCGCCTATGCCCCGGGCACCGGCACGCCCGAGCCTGGCGGATTGAGCACGAACCAGGTGCTGTCGCTCTTGGAAGAGATGGCGCCCTGGCCCTTTGTCGGCATGGACTGCGTGGAGGTGGCGCCACCCTACGACCACGCTGAGCTTACGAGTTATGCCGCCGCCTCGTTTGTCTGGACTTACCTGTGCGGCCGCGTTGCGCAGCAGCGCTGAATTTCACCCTCAACCGAAGCACCGAAGGAGCCGTCATGACTGCACCGACTGATACCAAGCTCGACACCAAGCTCGACATCAAGACAGACACCAAGCCTGACGCCAAGCTTGATGCCTATTGGATGCCCTTCACCTCCAACCGCCAGTTCAAAAAAGCACCGCGCCTGCTCACGCGCTCGTCGGGCATGCACTACTTCGACGACAAGGGCCGCGAGATCCTCGACGCGGTGTCGGGCATGTGGTGCGTCAACGCCGGCCACGCGCGGCCCAAGATCGTGAAAGCGATCCAGGACCAAGCGGCCGAGCTGGACTACGCACCGCCCTTCCAGATGGCGCACCCGAAGGCCTTCGAGCTGGCCGACAAGCTGGTCAAGCTCGCACCTGAGGGCATGGGCAAGGTGTTCTTCACCAACTCGGGCTCAGAGGCGGTGGATACCGCGCTGAAGATCGCCATCGCCTACCACCGCGCGCGCGGCGAAGGCTCGCGCACGCGGCTCATCGGGCGCGAGCGCGGCTACCACGGCGTCAACTTCGGCGGCATCTCGGTCGGCGGCATCGTCTCCAACCGCAAGATGTTCGGCACGCTGCTGGCCGGCGTGGACCACATCCGCCACACGCATGACATCACGCGCAATGCCTTCAGCGTGGGCCAGCCCGCGCACGGCGCCGAGCTTGCCGACGACCTGGAGCGCCTGGTCGCCCTGCATGACGCGTCGACCATCGCCGCCGTCATCGTCGAGCCTGTGGCCGGCTCGACGGGCGTGCTGATCCCGCCGCAGGGCTACCTGCAACGCCTGCGCGAAATTTGCGACAAGCACGGCATCCTCTTGATCTTCGACGAGGTCATCACCGGCTTCGGCCGCACGGGCCAGCCCTTTGCCGCGCAGACCTTCGGCGTCACGCCCGACCTGATGACCTTGGCCAAAGGTGTGACCAATGGCTGTGTACCCATGGGCGCCGTGCTGGCGCGCCAAAGCGTGCATGACGTCTTCATGAACGGGCCCGAGCACTTGATCGAGTTCTTCCACGGCTACACCTACTCGGCGCACCCGCTGGCCTGCGCCGCCGGGCTGGCCACGCTGGAAACCTACGCCGACGAAGGCCTGCTCACGCGCGCCAGCGAGCTGCAAGACTACTTCGCCCGTGCCGTGCATTCGCTCCAAGGCGAGCCCAATGTCATCGACATCCGCAACCTCGGCCTGGTGGCGGCGGTGGAACTGTCACCCATCGCGGGCGAGCCCACCAAGCGCGCCTTCAGCATCTTCCTCGACCTCTACGAGCGCGGCATGTTCGTACGCACCACCGGTGACACCGTGGCGCTGGCGCCTTCGTTGATCGTCAGCCGCGCGCAGATTGACCAGATCATCGACGGCCTGCGTGGCGCGATCCGCCGCGCCGCGTGACGCCACCCTGGCTGGCCTACGCCTGTCTGGCGGCCAGCATGACGTTGGTGGGCAGCTACGTCGGGCTGTCCAAGTTGCTGGTGGTCGTCTTTCCGGTGTTCCTGTTGGCTTGGCTGCGGTTTGGCATCGCGGCCCTTGCCATGCTGAACTGGGTGCCCGTTCGCGCTGGCGAATCGGCGCTCACGACACCTCAGCGTGTACTCATGTTCTGGATGAGTTTTCTCGGCAACTTTCTGTTCTCGATTTGCATGCTCTATGGCGTCAAGCTCACCTCGGCGCTGGCCGTCGGCGTCACCATGGCTGGCATCCCGGCCGCCGTGGCGCTGCTGAGCTGGCTGTTCCTGCGCGAACGCATCGGTGCACGCATGCTCGTGGCCATCGCGCTGGCCATGGCCGGCATCGCGCTGCTGGCACTTGCGCGCGGTTCAAGCGGTGCCGAGTCAGCGTCGGTTTGGGGTTATGCGCTGCTCCTGGCAGCGACACTTTGCGAGGCCAGCTACGTCGTCATCGGCAAGCGACTCAGCAGCCATGTTTCACCCAAGCGCATCAGCGCGCTCATCAACCTGTGGGGCTTGGCCTTGGTCACGCCGCTGGGTTTGTGGCAGGTACTGACCTTCGACTTCCGTGCGGTAAGCGCCAGCAGCTGGGCCTTGCTAACGTTCTACGCACTGGCCGCCAGTGTGGTTTCGGTGTGGCTCTGGATGCGCGGCTTGCGTGAGGTCGCAGCGCCGCGTGCCGGTGTGTTCACGGTGCTGCTGCCCATCAGCGCCGCGGCGGTGGGCATCGGCTTGTTGGGCGAGGTCGTCACGGCGGTGCATGTGGTCGCATTGGCGCTGGCGCTGGCGAGCTTGCTGCTGGCCACATGGCCGGCGCGGCCAGCGACTCAGGCAGCCTGAGCCAGAGCTTCCAACCGCGCCGCACGCGCGCGGTCGGCCACGGCCTGCGGCGCCAGCGCTTTGAGCTTGTGGTCCGACCACACCTGGCGCCAGCGCCGTGCGCCCGGCGTGCCGTTCCACAGGCCCATCATGTGGCGCGCGATGTGCGCCCAGGGCACGCCACGCTGAGCTTGCTGCGCCATGTAGGCCACCATGCCGGCTTCCACCACATCACGACCCGCAGCTGTCGCTTCAGCCTGGCCGAACCAGCGCTGGTCCCACTCGGCCATGCTCCAGGGGTTGTGATACGCCTCGCGGCCGAGCATCACGCCGTCGACATGCCCGAGCTGTTCACCGATCTGCGCAGGCGTGGTGATGCCGCCGTTCACCACCAACGTTAGCGCGGGGAAGTCGGCTTTCAGACGGTGCACAAAGTCGTAACGCAGCGGCGGCACTTCGCGGTTCTCTTTCGGGCTCAGACCTTTGAGCCAGGCGTTGCGCGCGTGCACGATGAAGACGCGGCAGCCGCCCTGCTGCGCCACCGTGCCGACGAAGTCGCGCACGAAATCGTAGTGCTCACCGCGGTCGATGCCGATGCGGTGTTTGACCGTCACGTCCAGCGGCACCGCGTCGCGCATGGCCTTGATGCAATCCGCCACCAGCGGCGCTTCGGCCATCAGGCAAGCCCCAAACGCACCACGCTGCACACGCTCGCTGGGGCAGCCGCAATTGAGGTTGATCTCGTCGTAGCCCCATTGCTGCGCCAGCTTGGCGCAAGCCGCCAGCTCAGCCGGTTCGCTGCCACCGAGTTGCAAGGCCAGCGGGTGCTCTTGCGCGCTGAAGTCCAGGTGGCGCGGCACATCACCATGCAGCAGTGCGCCGGTGGTGACCATCTCGGTGTACAGCCGCGCATGGCGCGTGATGAGGCGGTGGAAGACGCGGCAATGGCGGTCGGTCCACTCCATCATGGGGGCGACCGACAGGCGCCAGGGGCTGCAAGTTATTGATTTATATATATCTATCAATGGCTTACGACGACGTCGTTCCCACGAAGGTGCACGAAGAAGCACATCAAAACACAGAAAAACATCGGCTCAGTGCTACGGATTTGCTACAGTAAGTCCGGCCAAGTGCTACAGCAAGGGGACGGTGTGGCAAGCATTATCCCGGTCGGGGACTCATGGCGCGCGCAGGTGCGCCGCAAGGGCCACCCGGTTCAGACCAAGACTTTTCCGAAGAAAATCCTCGCGGAACAGTGGGCGCGGGGAATCGAAGCCGACATCGACGCCGGGCGCACCGGGGTGTCGTCGGCGAGCGGCGCGGCGCGGCACCTGACCATCGGCAAGCTGATCGAGCGGTACACGGACGAGATCGGGAAGCTGAAGCCGTTCGGCCGGAACAAAGACGACGTCCTCAAGCGGATCAAGCACCACCTCGGAAACGTCACGCCTGCCGAGCTGACGGTAGACCGGATCGTCACCTACATCAACGAGGACCGCCGGATCAGCGGCGTCACCGCGTCCATCGACCTCACGTACCTGGGTGTGCGTATTTCAGCCCATCGTGGACGCCATTTCAGGCTGATCGTGGACGGGATTTCAGCGTGATCGTGGACGGCGTTTCAGGCTGATCGTGGACGCCGTTTCAGCGGGATCGTGGACGACGACGGGGGTGGAGCGCAAGTGATTTTCTGA
>JANOJR010000562.1:0-14690 GCA_031418855.1 Rubrivivax sp. | reverse complement strand
GCACGTCTTGCGCGAGCGACACGGTGTAGAGCACGACGTCGGAGATGCCCGCGCCGGTGTCGAGCAGCACGCAGTCAAAACGCGGCGCCACTTCGCCGATCACGGCCTGCAACTGTTCACGTACATGCGGCGTTAGCCGTGAATATTCGACCATGCCCGAGCCCGCCAGCAGCACCGAAAACCCGCCCGGCGCGGGCAGCACGGCGTCGGCCAGCACATGCTTGCCGGTGAAGACATCGTGCAGCGTGATCTTGGGGTACAGGTTGAGCACCACGTCCAGATTGGCCAGGCCCAGGTCGGCGTCCAGCACGAGCACACGCTGGCCCATGCGCGCCAGCGCGGCGGCCAGGTTGGCGGCGATGAAGGTCTTGCCCACGCCGCCCTTGCCACTGGTGATGGCGGTGATGCGGCTGCGTGGCGACGTGCCGGGCAAGCCGCCGCTGCCGGCGTCGACGCTCGAGGCGATCTCAGTCATTCATGTTCCTGCGTCTGGAAATGGTCGAACAGCATGCGCCGCTCTTCAGGGCTCACCACCGACACCGCCGACGGTTCCAGCCGCACGAGATTGCGGCCATGCGCTTTGGCGCGGTAGAGCTGCTGGTCGGTGCGCTCAGTCCATAACGCTGGCGTGGAGCGTACCCACTGCGGGGCAAACGCGCCGCCGATGCTGACGGTGACTTGCAGGCTCAGCCCCAGGCCGATGTCGACGACCGTCGATTCGACGCGGCGGCGTATGCGCTCGGCCACCGTCTCGCCAAAGGGGCTGGGGCAGTTGGGCAGGATGATGGAGAACTCTTCACCGCCCACACGCGCCACCAGGTCCATGGGGCGCACGCTGTCGAGCAGCGCGCCGGCCACGGCCTTGATGGCCAGGTCGCCCGCGCTGTGGCCGTGGGTGTCGTTGACGCGCTTGAAGTGGTCGATGTCCAGCGAGAGCAGCAGTGCGGGCTCGCCGCTGCGCGCCACGCGGTCAAGCTCACGCGCCAAAGCCAGATCAAAACTGCGCCGATTCGCCAGCCCTGTGAGTGGGTCTTTGCTGGAGATGGTGACCAGGCCATCGATCACCGTTTGCAGCCAAAGCGCGCTGCCGGGCTCGCCCTCGGGTGCGGCCACGCCCGACTGCTGCAAGAGCTGCAAGGCCATGTCCATCTGCAGGGCCGCAGGCATGCCGCTCACCTGGGCGGCGGCGGCTTGGGGCGCGGTGGCATCAACGGGGGTCACGGGTGGTTGGGGGCGACACGGGCCGTAGGCGCAGCGCGCGAGCCGCAAGACTTCATGAAAGGTCAGGGCAGTCTAGCAGCCGCACCTTCGGGCAGCAGGCCTGAGAAGGCATGGCATGGCGGGCCTTCTTCATGTCTCCCGGCCCATGAGCTGCACTGACACTTGCTGCGAACCCATCGCCGCCTGCACCCCCAGCACCCACCGTTCATGAGCATCGTCGACACCGCCACCCATACCCCTTTGGACGCCACTTACGAGTTGCGCCCGGCCGACTTCGACCGCGTACGCCAGCTCATCTACAAGCGCGCCGGTATCAGCCTGCAAGCAGGCAAGCAGGCGATGGTCTACAGCCGGCTTTCGCGCCGGCTGCGCGAGACGGGCCAGGCCTCATTTGCCAACTACCTGAAGTGGCTGGAGGGCGCTGGCAACGACGCCGAATGGCAAGAGTTCGTCAATTGCCTCACCACCAACCTGACCTCGTTCTTCCGCGAAGAGCATCACTTTGAAGCGCTGGTGGACGACCTGCGCGCACGCGCCTCGCTGGGTGCCGGGCCCCTGCGGCTTTGGTGCAACGCCGCCTCTACCGGCGAAGAGCCCTATTCGCTGGCCATGACCGTGGTCGAGGCGCTGGGTGTCTCGGCCAACGCCAAGATCGTATGCAGCGACATCGACACCAAGGTGCTGGCCACCGCGCAGCAAGGTGTCTACGACGCGCAGGCACGAGGCCTCTCGCCCGAGCGTTTGCGCCGCCACTTCTTGCGCGGCAAAGGTGTCAACGCCGGCTCGATGCGCGTGCGCCCCGAGCTCACGCGCTTGGTCGAGTTCCGCGCGTTCAACTTGATGAGCCCGAGCTGGTCAGCCTTGGGTGAAGCCTTCGACATCGTGTTCTGCCGCAACGTCATGATTTACTTTGACGCCACCACCCAGCGCCGTGTGCTCGAGCGCATGCACAGCGTGATGAAGCCCGGCGGGCTGCTCTACGTGGGCCACTCGGAAAACTTCACCGACGCGCGCGAGCACTTCCGGCTGCGTGGCAAGACGATCTACGAGCGCGTTTGAGCACCTCTGAGCGCTCAAGTCGCGACGACCCCGCCCGATATCAAGCGATGCTTGCCTCCCCTCCCCTTGCCGCGTCCGCGCCGCGCGTGATGCCCGGCTCGACGCCGCGCCTGGACCAGCTCAAGTCGCGCCCGCACCGCCCCGGCGAGGCCTCGTTCTTCTACTTCGACGCGCACTTTCGCAATGAAGCCGTGAAGGTGCTGCCGGGCGAATACTTCGTGCACGACGAAGACATGCTCATCACCACCACCCTGGGCTCGTGCATCGCCGCGTGTTTGTGGGACCGCCAGCAACGCGTGGGCGGCATGAACCACTTCATGCTGCCCGACGGCGGCAACGGTGGCGCCGGCACCAACGGCCGCTACGGCGGCTTTGCCATGGACCTGCTGATCGGCGAGATGGTCAAACGCGGCGCCACGCGCTCTACCATGGAGGCCAAGGTCTTCGGAGGTGGCGCCGTCATCGGCGGCATGAGTTCGCTCAACGTCGGTGAGCGCAACACCAGCTTCGTGATGGACTACCTGCGCACCGAGCGCATCACCGTCGTCAGCAAGGACGTGATGGACGTCTACGCGCGCAAGGTCTGCTTCTTGCCCGCCAGCGGCAAGGCCATGGTCAAGCGCCTGGCCTCGACCAACACCGACGCGCTGGCCGCACAAGAACGCGCGGCCGCCGCCAAGGCCACGCCGTCGGGCAGCGGCGGCTCGGTCGATCTGTTTTGACATTCAAAGGCAAGAACATGAAAACACGCGTGGTGGTGGTCGACGATTCAGCGCTCGTGCGCAGCCTGCTCACCGAGATCATCAATCGGCAAAGCGACATGTGCTGCGTTGGCGCGGCGGCCGACCCGCTGATCGCGCGCGAAATGATCCGCACGCTGGACCCCGACGTCATCACCCTGGACATCGAGATGCCACGCATGGACGGCATCGATTTCCTGGGCAAGCTCATGCGCTTGCGCCCGATGCCGGTGGTGATGGTCTCGACATTGACCGAGCGCGGCGCCGACATCACGCTCAAGGCGCTGGAGCTCGGCGCCGTGGACTTCGTGGCCAAACCCAAGATCGGCGTCGCCGACGGCTTGCGCCAGCTTGGCGACGACATCACCGACAAGATCCGCACGGCCTCCAAAGCCCGTGTGCGCCGCCTTCCCGGCGCCCCGGCCGCTGGCGCCGGCCCGGCCGCCGCCACACCCGTGGCCGCCCCTTCGGTAGGCCGGCTCTCGACCGAAAAGCTCATCTTCATCGGCGCTTCCACGGGTGGCACCGAAGCCACGCGCGATGTGCTGGTGCAGCTGCCTGCCGACGCGCCCGCCGTGCTCATCACCCAGCACATGCCGCCGGGTTTCACCAAGAGCTACGCGACACGACTTGACGGCCTGTGCCGCATCCGCGTGGCCGAAGCGCGCGACGGCGACCGCGTGCTGCCGGGCCACGCCTACATCGCCCCCGGTGGCATGCACATGAGCGTGGAGCGCTCGGGTGCGAACTACATCGTGCGTGTCAAAGACGGCGAGCCGGTGAACCGCCACAAGCCTTCGGTGGACGTGCTCTTTCGTTCCGCCGCGCGTGTGGCCGGCCCCGACGCGCTGGGCGTGATGCTCACCGGCATGGGCGGTGACGGCGCCGAAGCCATGCGCGTGATGCGCGACGCTGGCAGCTTCAACATCGCGCAAGACGAGGCCAGCTGCGTCGTCTTTGGCATGCCACGCGAGGCCATCAACCATGGCGCGGTGAATGAGGTGCTGCCGCTGGCGCGCATCGCCACGCGCTTGGTCGAACACCTGCGCGCGCACAGCGGCATGAGCTCGCGGGTCTAAGCCAAAAACAGCTGCTGCACCTCGGAGAGGAAGTCAAAGCCGCGTACGGTAGGCGTTAGCACGCCGCCCTCGCGACGCAGCCAATCGCGCTGCACGGCGGTGTTGATCGCCGCGTCGATGCGCGACAGCGGCACGCCGGTGCGCTCGTGGAACAGGCGCAGCTCGAAGCCGTCTTTCAAGCGCAGCGCATTGAGCATGAACTCGAAGGGCAGCTCCGACGCCGCCACCTCGTGCTCGTTGGACACCGCCTTGCCCGCGGCCGCATGCGTCATGTACGCGGCAGGCTCGCGCCAGCGCACCTGGCGCACGATGCGGCCGGGGAACGAGATCTTGCTGTGCGCGCCCGCGCCGATGCCCAGATAGTCACCAAAGCGCCAGTAGTTGAGGTTGTGCTCGCAGGCGTGGCCGCTTTGCGCAAAGGCCGAGACTTCATAGCGCGCCAGCCCCGTGGCGGCCGTGCGCGCGGTGATGAGGTCGAGCATGTCGCTGGCCAGGTCGTCGTCGGGCAGCCTCGGTGGTGGTGCCACCGCAAACATCGTGTTCGGCTCGATCGTCAGGTGGTAGATCGACAGGTGCGGCGGCTTGAAGGCCAGCGCTTCATCCAGCTCATGCTCCAGGTCGGCCAGCGTCTGCCCTGGCAGCGCGTACATCAGGTCGATGTTGAAGGTGGCGAAGGCCGACGCCGCCTCATGGATGGCCGCGCGCGCTTGCTCGGCGTCGTGCACACGGCCCAGGGCTTGCAGGCTGGCGTCATTGAAGCTTTGCACGCCGATCGAAAGCCGCGTCACACCGGCGTTCGCAAAGGCGCGAAAGCGCTCACGCTCGAAGGTGCCGGGGTTGGCCTCAAGCGTGATCTCGCAGCCCGGCTCCAGGGGCAGGCGCGCGCGGATGTCGCCGATGAGGCGGTCAATCGCTTCGGGTGAAAAGAGGCTGGGCGTGCCACCGCCGATGAAGACGCTCATGACGCGGCGGCCCCAGATCACCGGCAGCGCGGCTTCCAGGTCCAGGCGCAGCGCGTCGAGGTAGCGCTGCTCCATGGCACCTGCGGCCAGCGCCTCACCGCCACGCCATTCGTGTGAGTTGAAGTCGCAGTAGGGGCACTTCTTCAAGCACCAGGGCAGGTGCACATACAGCGCCAGCGGCGGCAGCGCCTCCAGGCTAATCTGCCCGGGCTTGACGAAGCGGATGGTCTGCTCAATCAAGGTGCCATGCCTCGCGCAAGAGTTGGCGCATTTGCGCGGCGGCCAAGGCGCGGTGGCTGACGGCATTCTTCTGCGCGGCGTCGAGCTCGGCCACGGTCTTGCCGATGGCCTCAATGAACATCAAGGGGTCGTAGCCGAAACCGAGCTCACCACGGGGCGCGTCAAGGATCACGCCCTGCCAGCGGCCGGTAGTGATCAAGGGTTCGGCGTCGTGTGCATGGCGCACGGCGACCAGCGTGCTGACAAACGCCGCGCGGCGATCCGTGACCCCACGCATGTGCTCCAGCAAGCGCGTGTTGTTGGCGCGGTCTTGCGTGCGGCGTTGCGCCTCGCGCTCGCCCGTCAACGCGGGCGTTAGCGCGTAGTGCGCCGAGTTCACCCCGGGCGCGCCACCCAGCGCCTGCACGCACACGCCCGAGTCGTCGGCGATGGCGGGCAGGCCACTTGCGGCCGCCGCATGGCGCGCTTTGGCCAGCGCGTTTTCCACGAAGCTGTGGTGCGGCTCGTCGGCCTCGGGGACGCCCAGCGCGCCTTGCGCCACGAGTTGCAAATCCAGCCCGGCGAACAAGGCTTGCAGCTCGCTGAGCTTCTTTGCGTTGTTCGAGGCCAGCACCAGCTTCATGTCGCTAAAGCTTTGCGCTGCGCCGCCACCAGCTCGCGGATGCCTTGGTCGGCCAGGCCCAGCAAAGCGTCGAGCTCCTTGCGCGTGAAGGCCGCGCCTTCGGCCGTGCCCTGCACTTCCACGAAGTGGCCCGCACCCGTCATCACCACGTTCATGTCGGTGTCACAGGTCGAGTCTTCGGTGTATTCCAAATCGAGCAGCGGCACGCCGTGCAGCATGCCCACCGAGACCGCAGCGACGAACTCGCGGATGGGTGAGGCTTGCAGCTTGCCCTGGCCCAGCAGCCACGTCACTGCGTCGTGCGCGGCGACAAAGGCGCCAGTGATGGCAGCGGTGCGCGTGCCGCCGTCGGCCTGCAAGACATCGCAGTCGATAAGGATGCTGCGCTCGCCCAAGGCGCCGAGGTCAAACACGCTGCGCAGGCTGCGTCCAATGAGTCGCTGGATCTCCTGCGTGCGCCCGCTTTGTTTGCCGCGTGCGGCCTCGCGGTCGCTGCGTGTGTGGGTGCTGCGCGGCAGCATGCCGTATTCCGCCGTGACCCAGCCTTCACCGCTGCCACGCTTGTGCGGCGGCACTCTCTCTTCGACCGAGGCTGTGCACAGCACGCGTGTCGCGCCGAAGCTGACCAGCACCGAGCCTTCGGCGTGCTGGGTGTAGCCGCGTTGCAGGGTGACTTGGCGCAGGGCATGGGCCGCGCGGCCGCCCGATCGTTGGGTGTTCATGGTTTCCTTGGTGAGTTCACTTAAAACGTTAGCAGCATGCAGGCCGGCTTTCGGCCGCAGCGCGGGAAGCTTGTTCGCTGGGGCTTGCTTGCGGGCAGGTCAGCGACGCTTACGCGACGAGCGCTGGATGGCCTCGTTGATCTCGCGGATCGAGCGTTCGATCTCGGCTTCATCGAGCTCGTCCAGTGGCGAGTCGCCCATGCTGGCCTGGATCGTCGAGGCGAAGACATCATCGTGCAGCGACTGCGTGGAGACGCCGCTGGTGCTGTCGCCGTCTTCGCTGGACTCCCACTCCACCGTCAGCACCGTGACGTTATCGCTCTTGGGCCCAGCCTCACGCAGCGCCGTCTCCACCAGCTCGGGCACGGCCTCGCCGATGGGCAGCTTGGCCATCTGCGCGGCGATGTCTTTGTCGCTCACCGCCCCCCACAGGCCGTCAGAGCACAGCATCACACGGTCACCCGGCTGCAAGAGCATGGGCCCTGCCGTGTCGACCACCGGCTTGCCGGGGCTGCCCAGGCAGGTGAAGAGCACGTTGCGGTTGAAGCGCTCGCCGATGGGCACGACATGCGCCATCGCCTCTTGCAGCTCGGTGTAGGAATGGTCGCGCGTGCGCGCCACCAGCTTGTCGCCGCGCAGCAGGTACAGGCGCGAATCACCGCAATGCGCCCAGTAGGCGGCGTTGCCTTGCAGCAGGCAGGCCACGATGGTGGTGCGCGGTGTGTCGCTCAGGTTGCGCTCGGATGAATAACGCAGCAGCTGATGGTGGCCGCTGTAGATGGCGTCGTGCAAAAACCGCAGTGGGTCCTTCAAGCTGGGTTTGGCTTCACGCTGAAATAACGCTGCAAGTGTTTGCAAGGCAATCTGCGCCGCGACCTCGCCTTCGGGGTGGCCGCCCATGCCGTCGGCCAGCGCAAACAGGCCCGAGTCGCGTGTGTAGCAATAGCCCATGCGGTCTTCGTTCTTCTCGCGGCCGCCGCGGCGGCTGATCTGATAGACCGAGAACCTCACGCTTTGCCTCCGCCGGTTTTCAGCGTTTCGAGTTGGAGCTTGAGGCGCTCCGAGAACGTCAGCTTGGTGTAGCGACGCTCGGTCTCACGCGAGAGTTCTTTCTGAAGCGCAAACACACTTTGCGGGCGCGACAGCGGGTCCAGCGACATGCACCACTCGGTGACTTCGATCAGGTTGTCGGAGTAGATGTTGCGCAGCCTTGACAAGCTCAGCGCCAGGCGGTCCTTTTCCAGCCGCTGCGGCGCGTCGTTCGGCGGGTAGCCCTGCATGCCGGCGTAGAGGCAGGCGCCGATGGCGTAGATGTCGGTCCACGGGCCCAGCGTGCCGTCGCGGCGGTACATCTCGGGCGCGGCAAAGCCGGGCGTGTACATCGGGCGGATGAAGTTGCCTTCCTTGCTCAGCACTTCGCGCGCCGCGCCGAAGTCGAGCATCACGGCCTTGTTGTCGTTGGTGATGAAGATGTTGGCCGGCTTGATGTCCAGGTGCAGCATCTTGTGCTGGTGCACGATGCGCAAGCCGCGCAGGATTTCGTCGAAAAGACTGCGGATGGTCGACTCGCGAAAAACCTTGTCGCGCTTCAAGTCGCGCGCGGTGACGATGAAGTCCTGCAAGGTGTCACCCTGCAGGTAGTTCATGACCATGTAGACGGTTTCGTTCTCGCGAAAGAAGTTCAGCACCGAAACCACGCTGGGGTGGCTGATCTGCGCCAGCGAGCGGCCTTCTTCGAAGAAGCTCTTCAGCCCCAGGCGGTACAGCGGCTGCTTGTCCGGCTTGACGCGCGGTGTCAATTCACCCGGTGAGCGCTCGGCCAGTGAGGCCGGCAAATACTCTTTGATGGCGACGTTGTGCTGGCCTTCGCCTTCGGCGAGATAGACCACACCAAAGCCGCCCGAGGCCAGCTTCTTCACGATCGTGTAGCCCCCGACCACGGTCCCCGACGGCAACGGGGCAGGCTTGGGCTTGGACATAATCGGTGGGTGTTTTCTATAGGGCGTTGATGCGATGGCAGTCTACAGCATGACCGGTTATGCCACGGCCTCGTCCGTGTCTGCAGCAGGCTCGCCGCACGAGGGCGTCACGGTCGACATACGCTCGGTCAACGGCCGTTTTCTTGACCTCTCCTTGCGTCTGCCCGACGAGCTGCGCGGCCTTGAGCCGGCCTTGCGCGAGCTCGTCACGGCCACTGTCCGCCGCGGCAAGGTTGAGCTGCGCATCACCCCCGCGCGCGCCGCCGCCGACGAGTGGCCGCAGCCCAGCCCCGAGCAAGTCAACCGCCTGATGCGGCTTGAATCGTCGGTGCTGGGTTGGCTGCCACAAGCGCGCCCGCTCTCGGTCAACGAAGTCATGCAGTGGTGCCGCAATGCGGCCGCGCCGGCCAAGCTCGACGAGGCCACGCTAACAACCGCCAAACGCGCCATCAGCGGCCTGATTGAGGCGCGTGCCCGCGAAGGCGAACGCCTGGTCGAGGCCTTGATGCAACGCGTCGCCAAGCTGCGTGAACTGTCAAAGGCCGCCGAGCCACTGGTGCCCGCGGTCGTGCGCCGTCAGCAGCAGCGTTTTCTCGAACGCTGGAACGAAGCCCTGGCCACCGCCGGTGCTGCCAGCAGCGTGCCGGCGCAAGCGCTGCAAGAGCGTGCGCTGAATGAGGCCACGGCCTTCGCCATCCGCATCGATGTCTCGGAAGAGCTCTCGCGTTTGAAGTCACACCTTGACGAGATCGAACGCTTGCTCAAGAGCGGCGGTGAAGTCGGCAAACGCCTGGACTTCCTGATCCAGGAACTGCAACGCGAAACCAATACGCTGGGCTCAAAGTCCGCCGCGCTGGAGCTCACCAACATCTCGGTGGAGATGAAGGTGGCGGTGGAGCAGCTGCGCGAGCAGGTGCAGAACATTGAGTGACCTGATCAGCAAGGATGTTTGGCCATCTGGTAGCTCACGCTGTGAGCCACTACGCTGAGAAGATGCTCCAACCCGAACAGGCGCTTGGTCCTAGGCCTGGGCGGCAAAAGCTCGTCGGCGGCAACGCGCGAGAAACCGGCACCGCCGGGTATCACCTCTTGCGCCCAGGCTCCTAGCGCAGAACAAGGCTCCGTACCAGCGAGGTCCGCCCATGCTGGAGTTCTTCGAACGCTAGGGCTCGCAGGAAGGTTGCGAGCACGCGATCCGGGGCCGGCGCTGGCCCGCAGGCTTCGGCTGCGCGGCCCGTTCAACCCTCATCACGCAGGCGCAGGTGCAAAGTCCAGCAGCACCTTCATGGCGCGCTTGCGGTCGCTGGCAAGCTCAAAGGCTTCTCGGGCGCGAGTGATCGGGAAGGCGCCAGTGATCATCGGCGCCATGTCGACGCGGCCGTCGTTGATCAAGCGCATGGCGAGCGCGAACTCGGCGTGGAACCTGAAGCTGCCGCACACCGACAGCTCCTTGGCCACCACCACGTTCTGCGGCAGGCTCACGTCACCGCCCAGACCCAGCTGCACGACCACGCCGCGCGGGCGCATCACTTCCAGCCCCGAGCGCAGCGCGCGCTCGTTGCCACTGCATTCCAGCATCACGTCGAACGTGCCCTTGTCGGCGCTGTAGCGCTGGACCCAAGTGGGTTCGGTCGCAACATTGATGGTGTGCTGCGCACCCATCGCGCGGGCGACAGTCAGCGTCTCGTCGGTAAGGTCCAGCGCCGTGATCTCGGCCGCACCATGCACGCGCGCCGCCGCCACCGCCAACGCGCCAATCGGCCCGCAGCCCGACACCAGCACACGCTTACCCAGCAGCGGCCCGGCGCGCGAGACACCGTGCAAGCCCACCGAGAAGGGCTCGGCCAACGCCGCATACTGCAGCGGCACGTGGGCCGCCACCAGCTCGCACTGCACGGCGTCGCACAAGAGCAGCGTGCGGAAGGCACCTTCGACGTGCGGGTCGCGCATGGCGCTGCCGTAGAAGCGCATCTCCAGGCAGTGGTTGGGCAGGCCTTCGAGGCAATAGGTGCAGGCGCCGCACGGGCGGCTGGGGTTGACGGCCACACGGTCACCGGGGCGCACGCGTGCCACGCCGGGCCCGACGGCGGTGACGTTGCCGGCCACCTCGTGGCCGAGCGTCATCGGGCGCTTGATGCGCACCGAGCCGAAGCCACCCTGGTGGAAGTAGTGCAGGTCAGAGCCGCAAATGCCGCCGTACGCCACCTGCACCAGCACCTGGCCTGGGCCCGGCGCGGCCACGTCCTGCTCAATGATGCGCAGGTCGTCGGGGGCGTGGATCACCACGCACAGGCAGCGCGCCAGCATGGCTTGCTGAAGGGGTTTGCCGTCGTCCATGGAGTTTCTCTCAGAAGAAGGTAATCGAGGTACCGGGGTCAGCATGCGCTGACCCGCGAAGTGTGCCTGCAGCGTGCCGCGCACAAGCGGGCCCGTCGCGCGCCGCGTCGCTTCGGTGCCGCTGGCGTGGTGCGGTGGCGGCAGCTCGTTGTCCAGCGGCAGGAAGCAGGAGTCGATGTGCGGCTCATTCCAGAATACGTCGAGCCCAGAGCCCGCGATGCTGCGTGGTTCCAGCGCGTCCAACTGGACCTGCTCGTGCGCGGTGCTGGCTGCCCTGGCTGTCCTGTCGAAGCGACCCGGTTCAACATCGAAATCCGTGAGCCGCTTGTCCAATCCCGGGTAGCGGCCGCACCGCAAAACTTTCGGCGCGCAGAGGGCATGGACGTGAGAGGCTGGGGGGCATGGCGGCGTCGTTCACAAATGGTACCGGTAACGGTATCTCTCACACCGTATCGCGCCATCGAGCGTTGGTCAGCGCGCTCGTGGTGAGGCACCCTATGGCGCAGCGCATGAAACCAAGGGTGCGCTAGAGCTGCCGGCGAAATCGTGGCGCAAATAGGCCGCACGGAAGTTCACGATTGCACCGCCACCGCCACCGCCGCCCTGCTGCGGTCGCTTTCACCGCGCCTGCTGCTCCATGAGCAGGTAGGTGTTGTAGGCGTTCATGCGGTTGGCCGCACGAAACAACGGCAGGCGCTCGAACTTCGACCAGTCGGCCTTGGCGTAGGCCTCCTCAAAGGGCTCCAGGTTGCGCGCCGCCTCGCCCATGGTGGTGCGCAGGTGCACAAGGTAGTCGCGCGTGAGCGCCAGGTCTTCGCGTGGCGTGGCTGACAGCGGCCCATGCCCAGGCACGAGCAGGCGCGGGCCCATGGCCAGCAGCACATTCAGCGACTCGATCCACTGCCGGCTGTCGGCCTGGCCGACAAACGGGATGCGGCCACGGAAGACGAGGTCGCCGGCAAACAACACGCCAGCGTTGGGCACAAACACCACCAGGTCTTCGGGCGTATGCGCGGGGCCAACGTGGCGGATGCGAAACGGCTGCCCACCCAGCACCAGCGTGGTGTCGTTGTCATCGAGCCAGCGGTCGGCGCCGAGCAGCTGCGTGTGCTCGTCGATCCACGGAAACAAGTCTTCGCGGCTGGCTTCGAGCCGGCGCTGCGCCGTCTCGGAGTTGAGGTACTCGCGCCCTGCCGGGTGCGCAATGATCGTGGCACCTGCGGCCTTGAAGGCCTGCAAGCCGTAGATGTGGTCGGCGTGAAAGTGCGTGACGATGAGGTAGCGGATGGGCTGGGGGGTGACGCGGCGAATCTCGGCGATCAACTCGTTCGCCAACGTGGGCGAGCCCAGCGCGTCGATGACCACCACGCCTTCATCGGTGACCACGAAGCCGGCGTTGGAGATGAAGTTGCGGTTGGCCGCCGAGCCCAATGCCGCCTCGCCTTGCACGAACCACACGTTGCTGGCGACCTGGGTCGCTTTGACGGGGGTGTCGGCTGCACGCACATTCACTGTGCACAACAGGCACACCAGCGCGAGCGTGATCCATCCGCTGCGGTGAACGATGTTGGCGAGGGCGGTGCGAGAGTTCATGTTGCGGCGGGTGCGGCGCTGCGCGGTCAGGGAAACCGCTACATCCGTATAAAACAATATTAGTGACACTTTCAGGCCTTACGCTTAGGGTTCACCACAGGCCTGGCGCCACCCCGGCGCCGCACCACGAAGACCCCTTTCCATGGAGAACGAGACGATGCACTTCCACAGCACCTTTCGAGTCCGGGCCGTGCTTGGCGCTGTCCTGCTAGCCGCCGGCGCGGCGGCCCACGCGCAAACGTCCGCTGCGCTGCACACACGTGCCTTGGCGGCCACCTGCGCCAACTGCCATGGCACCGACGGCAAGGCCGTGGCGGGTGAAGCCATGGTGGCGCTCGCGGGGCTGTCCAAAGACCACATCGTGACGCAGATGCAGGCCTTTCGTGACGGCAAGCGCACAGCCACCGTGATGCACCAGCTGGCCAAGGGCTACAGCAACGAGCAGATCGAATCCATCGCGGCGTACTTCGCCGCCAAGAAGTGAGGCCGGTATGAAACGTCGTCAACTCGTACAAGGTTTGCTCGCTGGCGGCTCGCTCGCCGCACTCGGCGGCTGCGCCACGGGCGGTGGCACGCCCGCCAGCGCCAAGGTCGTCGTCATCGGCGGTGGGTATGGCGGGGCCACGGCCGCGAAGTACGTGCGGCTGCTGTCCGACTACAAGCTCGACGTGGTGCTCATCGAGCCCAACCGCAGTTTTGTCTCGTGCCCGATCTCCAACCTGGTGGTGGGCGGCGTGCGCCAGATGGCCGACATCACCACGCCCTACGACACGCTACGCAGCAAACATGGCGTGACCGTCGTGCACGACATGGTGGCTTCGATCGACGCCGCGAAGAAGACCGTCAAGCTCGCCGGCGGGCCCGAGATCCGCTATGACAAGCTGGTGTTGTCCCCCGGCATCGACCTCATGTTCGACAGCATCCTGGGCCTGCGCGCAGCCCATGCCGAAGGCCGCATCGTGCAAGCCTGGAAAGCCGGGCCGGAAACCATGGCGCTGCGCCAGCAGTTGCAGGCCATGCGCGACGGTGGCGTGTTCGCCATCACCATCCCCGAAGCCCCCTACCGCTGCCCGCCCGGGCCCTACGAGCGCGCCAGCGTGGTGGCGGCTTACCTGAAGGCAAACAAGCCCAAGTCCAAGGTGCTGATCCTCGACGCCAACCCCGACGTCACCTCCAAGGGCCCCCTCTTCAAGAAGGCCTGGGCCGAGCTTTACGGCGGCATGGTCGAGTACCGCGGCCAGCACAAAACCACGGCCGTCGACGCGAAAACGATGACGCTGAAGTTCGAGGTGCAGGAAGACGTGAAGGCCGACGTGCTCAACGTGCTGCCAGCCATGCGCGCCGGCGCGCTGGCGGTGCAAAGCGGGCTGGCCAACGCCAATGCGCGCTGGTGCCACGTCAACTTCCAGAGCTTTGAGTCGACCGCCGCGAAAGACATCCACGTGCTGGGCGACGCCATCCAGGTCGCGCCCTTGATGCCGAAGTCGGGCCACATGGCCAACAGCCACGCCAAGGTGGCGGCCGCCGCCATCGTGGCGCAGCTCACCGGCCTGGAGCTCAACCCGCGGCCCATGCTCACCAACACCTGCTACAGCTTCGTCAGCGCCTCTGAGGTGATCCATGTGGCCAGCGTGCATGAGTACGTGGCGGCAGAGAAGACCTTCAAGACGGTGGCCGGCTCGGGCGGTGTTTCAGCCGCGCGGTCAGAGCTTGAGGGCACGTACGCGATGGGGTGGGCTAAGAACATTTGGGCGGATGCGTTGGGGTAAGAAGTAGCGGTCAGTGATGCGCCGCTAGGCCTGCGAAGTTAGTGGCGCGAGCACTGCGGCGGATCGCTGTGTTCCGCTCATGTCCCCCGGCCGGGGGTACCCGGCCTCCTCCTTTACTTCGCTCCACACAGCGACCCGCCACAGCGCTCGAATCACCAGTGCGGCGGCCCGACGGCGGCGGTTTGCATTGAATGCACGGGGCGCGGCGGTAGTGCCGGCTGGCGAGGGCGTTGGGAGAGCGGTGGAGCGAAGTAAAGGAGGAGGGTCGGGTATTTCCCGGCCTGGGGGAGCGAGCCCGGACACAAACAGTCCAGTGGACTGTTTGTGCCTCGCGAGCGCGTGGGCCTCTGGCCCACGCATGAGCGGA
>JANOJR010000561.1:0-3178 GCA_031418855.1 Rubrivivax sp. | reverse complement strand
CCAGGCAACTGCGCTGGTCGATGGCGTCGGCACCTGTCTCGAGTGCAGGGCCGTGGCGCAGGCTGAGCGTGCGGGTGCGGCGCGCTTCATCGAGCCAGGGCGTGATGGCGGCCAGCAGATCGGTGGCCGATTCGCCCTCGGGCACTTGCGCGCCGGCGATGGTGGCGGGTGCGCCGCCGCCGGCCGGGGCCGCCAGCACCAGCAGCACGCGCCGCGCGCCCAGCAGCTCGGCCACTTCTTCGATGACGAACTCCAGCAGCGCGGCCGAGGTCTCGGGCTCGTTCAGGCGCAGGCCGGTGTCCACCAGGCGCTGTACGCTGTCCTGCAGGCTGATGGGGCCTTGCAGGTGGGCGGTGAAGCGCTCTGGCGGCAGGCCGGCAGTGCGCGCGGCGGCCACCCAGGCGTGCAGCAGCTGGGCGTGTTCGCTCAAGCTCTGCTGGAGGTAGCTGCGGCGCAGGCCTTCGTCGCTGAGCGGGCGCACGCCCTGCACCAGCAGGCCGTAGGCGGTGGCCAGCGCGTCGTGCGCGGCGCTGTCGCGGCCCGCCGCAAGCAGTGCGCGGTGGTGCGTCCACCAGACGAAAGCGTCCGAGTGCGCGCCGCCGCCCAGCCGGCCTTGCCGGGCCTGCTGCAAGCGGCTGGCACGCGCGGTGGCGCGCAGGGCGGCGGAACCATTGCCGGTGCGCAGCTCCGTGTCGGCCAAGTTGCACAGCGTGTAGGGCAGCCGCCACCCGGACTCGAGCTTGACGGCCTGGCGCTGCAGGCGTCGCGCGCGTTGAGGGTCGTCGGCCCTCAGGATCACGCCCTGCACCAGCGGAAGCGTGCTTTCCATGCGAGCTGACGGCTCCAGCGCGTACGACCGTTGCGCCACCTGGAGCGCCGCTTGGGCTGCCGCTCCGTGCCCCAGCTCGACTTCGATGAACGCGACGATCGCCCAGACATTGACCCGCGCTGCGTCGGTCAAGCCGGGTTCGCGCAGCGCGATGGAGTGCAGCATGAGGCGGCGCGCACGGCGCATCAGGCCCAGCCGGGCATAGGTCAGGCACAGGTTGTGTTCGGCCGAGGATTGCTGATCGAGGTTGCCCGCCTCACGCGCCACGCGGTGCGCTTCGTGCAGGCCGCGCACGCGCACGGCCAGGTCGTCGACGCTCTGGTCGCGCGTCATGATGGCGCGCGCCAGGCCGCTGGCGTCGCCCGCCTGCCGCGCCAGCGCCACGGCCTGTTCGGCCAGTGCGCGGTGCTCTCGGGTGTCGGCTTCGGCCAGCTTCACGCTGGCCAGCACGCGCAGTGCCTGGCCTTGGTGCGCCGCATCGCGCAGGATCTCGAAGCGCTGTGCGGCATCCGTGGCGCTGCGTTCGGCCAGCGCGGAGTCGGTGCTCAGCGCCGCCATAGCCTGGCGCAGCAAGGCCAGCGCCACCAGCGCCGGGCGCTGGGCTGCGGTTGCCGCCTGGGCGGCCTGCAGCGCGCTCTCGGCTGTCTGCAAGGCCTGGGTGTTGTACTCCTGGCGCGACTGCACCATGGCCAGATTGCACAAGGCGGCCGCGCGCTGGGCCTGCGAACGTGGTTGTGAACGCGTCTGCTCGGCCAGCGCCAGCTGCGCCTGCGCGTCGGCCAGCGCACGCGGCAGTTCGCACAGCGCCACCAGGCTGTGGATGCGCTGGTCCAGCAGGGCGTGCCTTTGCGCAGCGGCCAGCGCGCTGGTGGCAGCTTGCACAGCGTCGGCATGGCGGCCGGCGCGGGCCAGGTCGGCGATGGTCTGAAGCTGGGGGTCTGTCACGGTTGTTGCTCCGCTGTGGTCAAGGCACGGCACAGGGGCCGCGGCGCTTTCGCGTGTTGGGTTGCGCGTTTGATTCGGTGATCGATAGAATGCATCATTTCTTCACTACTGCATCAGGTGACGCCATGCGAACCACTTTCACGCTGGACGATGACGCAGCTGCGATAGCGCAAAACTTCGCGCGAGCGAACGCACTGCGGCTGGGGCAGGCGGTGTCTGAACTGATCCGCCGCGCCAGTGCGCCGCCGATGAAGATGAAGAAGAAGGGCGACGTGTGGGTCATTCAGGCGCCTGCGGGCGCGCCCAAGCTGACTTCCGAGCAGGTGAAGAACATGACCGACGAGTTGATCTGAACCCTGCCCGTGGCGCTGCACCTTCTGGATGTGAATGCCTTGATCGCCCTGGGCTGGGACCACCACCAGCACCACGACACCATGGTGGGCTGGTTCAAGCGCAATGCCGCCGGCGGCTGGGCCACCTCCGCTATCAGCCAAGCAGGGTTCGTCCGCGTATTGAGCCAGCCGACAGTGTCCAAGTCGACGTTCTCGATCCTGGAATGGTCCGACTCGCTGGCGAGGGTTCTGAGCCATCCCGCCCATCGTCTGGTGCCGCTGGATTTCGCTTTTTCGGACGTCTTGGCCAGCTGCACCGGCGGCGTGGTCGGCCACCGCCAGATCACCGACGCCTACCTGCTCACCGCCGCCATGCGCGCCGGCATGAAGCTGCTCACCTTCGACAGCGGCCTGGGCACGCTGCTGGCCAGCAGCGCCGAGCGCAGCGCGCACATCGAGCTCTTGCGTTAGCTCAGGCATCGCGCCTCGCGCTGGCAGCCATCAACGCCTGCACCAACGCGTCCACCCGGATCGGCTTGGTCACGTAGTCGTCCATGCCGGCAGCGAGACAAGCCTCGCGGTCGCCGGCCATCGCATTGGCCGTCATGGCCACGATGCGCGGGCGTTCGTGTACTAACGGCCAACGTGACGTGATGCGGCGGCTGGCTTCCAGCCCATCCATCTCGGGCATCTGCACGTCCATCAGCACCAGGTCGTAGGTCTGGCGCTCCACCGCTTCCACGGCCTGGACGCCGTTGACGGCGACGTCGGCCGCGTAGCCCATCTGGCTGAGCAGGCGCAACGCCAGCTTCTGGTTCACCAGGTTGTCTTCGGCTAACAAAATACGTAAGGGGTGGCGACTGGCCATCTGCGGGTCGATGGCGGCTTTGCCGGTGGGCTTGTCTGCGCTGGCAAGGCTCGCCACGGCCTCGGCGCGGATGTGGAAGCGGAAGGTGCAGCCTTGGCCCGCACCTTCGCTCTGTGCCGTCATCGTGCCGCCCATGATCTCGGCCAGGCGTTTGCTGATGACGAGGCCCAGGCCCGTGCCGCCGTACTTGCGCGTGGTGGATGA
>JANOJR010000560.1:0-1923 GCA_031418855.1 Rubrivivax sp. | reverse complement strand
CGCAGGCATCGGCAAAACGGCCCTGTGCCGTGAGCTTGAAACCCTGGCGCGCGCGCGTGGCTGGTGCGTGCTGCGTGTGGGCGCCGTGCAGCCCGGGCACGCCCACGCTGTGATGGCCGCGCTGGCCGAAAGCTTGCTCCTGCGCGCGCCCGAGCTGCTGGACAAAGTCGGCGCGTCGGCGCGCTCGGTGCTGGCCTTGCTGAGCCCCTTGGCGGCGCCGGCCGGCGCCTTGTTGGGGCCCGTGAGCCGCCACCAGATGATCGGTGCCTTGCGCCGCTTGCTGTTGGCGGCCTCGGGTGGCGGGGAGGTGATGCTGCAAGTCGACGACGCGCATCTCGTGGCCGACGCCGATGTCGACGTATTGATGCACCTGATGAGCGCCGGCCCGCCACTGTGCGTGGTGCTGGCCACACGTGCGCCAGCAATAGGTTCGGCCCTGGCGCGTGGCGTGGCCCGGCTGGCGGGCGCGGGCGTGGTGCAGACCCTGGATCTCGCGCCGCTGGCCGACGACGAAGCGCACCAGCTGGTCACGCTGGCGGCAGCGCGCGCGCTGCCCGATGACGTGGCCGCGCGCATCGTGCAGATGGCCGACGGCAACCCCTTCGCGGCCATCGAGTTGGCGCGCAGCACGGGGCCGTCCTCCGCCACGCGCTTGGCCGCCAGCACGGCCGAGGCCATCACCGCGCGCCTGTGTGATGTGCCCGACGCGGCACTGGCCATGCTGGCGTGGCTGGCACTGAGTGGCGACGAGTTTGATGCCACCACCGCTGCGGCGTTGGCACCGGGTGTACCCGGTGCACCCGGTGCGTCCGACGAGCATGCGTTTGCGCTGCTCGATGCGGCCTTGGCCGCCGGCGCGGTGGTCTTGGCCGGCACACGCTACCGCTTCCGCCACGAGCTGGTGCGCCAGGCCTTGATCGACCAGATCGCGCCGCATCAGCGCCTGAAGATGCACCGCCAGGCCGCGCAACAACTCGCCGAGCTCGACGCCGCACCCGCCATCGTGGCGAGCCACTGGCTACGAGGTGGCAGCCCGCGCGAGGCCATGCCCTGGCTGCTGGAAGCCACGCGTGAAGCGCTGCGCCTGGCCGCACCGAGTGACGCGCTGGGCCACCTTGCGCCCTTGCTGGCCTTTCAGCGCGGCCATGCCGAGGCACTGCGCCTGCGCGCCCAAGCGCTTGACGACCTGGGCGACCCGGGCGCGGTGGCGGCCTACCTTGCGGCGGCCGCAGCCACGGGCGAGCCGCTGTCGCATGACCTGCGCGCGCAGGGCGCGCTGGCGCAGGTCAAGCTCGGTGACCCCAAGGGTGGCCTGCTGGCCTTGGTGGGCGTGCAGCCGAGCACCGTGCAAGGCCGCCTGGCCGAAGCCCTGGCCTACTGCGGCGCTGCCGCGCTGGGCGCCACCACGCCCGACATCGGCACCGAGAAAGCAGCCCGCGTGCGCCAGCTCGCACTGCAGTCGGGCGACAAGGCCGCCATCGTGGTGGCGTCATGGGCCCAGGCTGCGGCAGCGCATGCGCGTGGTGAGCTGCACCACAGCGTGTGGGCGGACTTGCATGAAACCCGCGACGTGCCGCACCTGGCGATGCGCTTGTTCGACGGCCAGCTGTGCATCACGCAACGCTTCCTCTACGGCGCGCGGCCTTACGCCGAGGTCATAGCGTTCGCGCAAAAGCTGGCCGACGAAGCGCAGCGTCTGGGCGCGGCGCGCGGGCATGCCTTTGGCACCACCTTGCGCGGCGAGGCCGAGCTCTTAAGCGGCGACCTGGAGTCGGCCGAAGCGCACCTGCGCCTGGGCGCGCGCCTGCACCGCGCCATCGGTGGCGCCACCGGCGAAGCCTTTTCATTGCAGCGCCTGGCCGAGGTCGCCAGCTACCGGGGCCGCCTTGATGACGCACAGAGTTTTCTCGACGAAGCGCTGGA
>JANOJR010000559.1:0-7768 GCA_031418855.1 Rubrivivax sp. | reverse complement strand
CGGTGCCGAAGTCGTCGATGGCGATACGCAGGGCCATCGCGTGCAAGCGCTGCAGCACAAGCTGGGCCCGATCGGGGTCGGCCATCAGCAGGCTCTCGGTGATCTCGATCTCCAGGGCGTCCGGCTCCAGCCTGGCCGAGGCCAGGGCCAATCGAAGGTCATCGGTCAGCGTCTCGCTGGCGAGTTGCCGCACCGAGAGGTTGACGGCGCAACGCACGGCATCGAAGCCTTCATCGCGCCAGCGCCGCATCTGCTGGCAGGTTTCTTCGATGACCCAGCGGCCGATGGGCACGATGAGCCCACTCTCCTCGGCCAGCGCGATGAACTCGCCCGGTCCGAGCAGGCCGCGTTGCGCGTGTTGCCAACGCACCAGGGCCTCAACGCCGGTCAAAGCGCCGCTGCGAGCGTGGAACTTGGGTTGAAAGTGCAGCCGCAGTTCCTCGCGCTCGACCGCCTGGCGCAGGTCGCTTTCCAGCGCGAAGTGGTGGGCCGCGCGGCGCGTCAGCTCCGGCGTGAAGAACTGGAAGTTGTTCTTGCCGCGTGCCTTGGCCTGGTACATCGCCGTGTCGGCACACTTGAGCAGGGTTGCCGCGTCGGCGCCGTTGGCAGGGTACAGGCTGATGCCCACGCTGGCACTGACCTGCACGCTGCATTCGGACAAGAGCAAGGGATCGGACAGCACCGCGAGCAGGCGATGGGCCACCTGCGACAGCGCCTCGGGTTCGACACAGCCGTCGATCAGCACGACGAACTCGTCACCGCCCAGGCGTGCCACCAGGTCGGCGCCGCGCAGCAGCCCGGACAGGCGTATGGCCATCACCTTCAACAGATCGTCCCCGGCGGCGTGGCCCAAGGTGTCGTTGATGGTCTTGAAGCGATCGAGGTCGATGAACAGCAGCGCAAAGGCGCCAGCGCTGCGCTGCGCCTTGCTCACGGCGCGCTCAAGTTCGTGCGTGAACATATTGCGATTGGGCAGGCCCGTGAGGCTGTCGTAACGCGCCAATTGCTGCACCCGCTGCTCGGCGAGGGTGGCCTGAGTGACGTCGCAGGCGACACCGCGATAGCCCTTGAACACACCCGCCTCGAACACCGGCTCGCCGCCGATGCGCATGTATAAGTGCCGGCCTTTGTACAGCTTCATGCCGAAGATGAAGTTGCGGTAAGGCTGACGTGCCGCGATGGCGGCCTCGAAGACCGCCGGGTCGCTGCCGGCCACGGGGGGCAGCTCATCGACCTTGCGCCGCATGCCGATGAGTGTGGACGGGACGAGACCGACGCGGCTGATGCCCTCGGACAGGTAGGTGAAGCACAACTCCGCGTCCTGCTCCCAGACCCAGTCCGACGATAGCGACAGCAAGCTGGCCAGTCGCGCCTGGCTGGCCTGCAGCTCGGCGTAGAGCCCGCCCATCTCTGCCGACGAGATCGCTTGCGAACGCTCAAGCAGATAGCGGTCCTGGTCGGCCTCGGTGTAGGCGCGGCTGACACGTTTCAGCAGCAAGGCCGGCACCTCAGGCGCGCCCGCCGCGCCGCTCGTGTCGAGGCCGATGCGGCGCAGCTGCCGCACCAGCAGTGGATGCAGCGAAGCCGACACGTCCTCAGGTCTCACTGAACACGGTCACCGTCATCGTCTGGTTGTGCAACTCGCTGGCACCGCCGTCCGAATTCGGGGAGATCTCGCCATACGAATAGAAGCCGACATGCGCCGCCCCCTGGGGCAGGCCGGCGACGATGGATTCGACCTCCTCTTCGGTGCGCTCGCCCAGCACCAGGCGGCGCCCGACGCAACTGACCGAGACCACCAACGCGTCGCCGCAGGCGTTCAGCCCATGTGTGGCCTGAGCCACGGCGACCGCAGCGCTGCCGATGAGACCGTCGTTGGAGGTGCGCATCAGCCGTCCGACCCAGCCCTGCGGCACATCGCCCGCGAAGGTCAACGAGCGCTGCGTTTCATCGACGCCGAGAATCGTGCGCACCACAGGCGTGGACGTTGACTGCGGCCGGCGAATTGACAGCGGGAACAGCAGGGCCGTTCCCGGCAAGCCCTGGGCCAAATGCCCGAGGTAGTCCTTGTACAGGTCCAGCGCCGGCTTGCCGTCGAGCTCATACAGCACGTTGCCTTCAGAGCGGGTGATGCGCCGCTCGGGGCCGAAGTCCTTCCAGCCGCCGTCGCAACCCATTCCGACTTGCAGCCGCCGGCCATAGAAACCGACCGCGCTGACATGGTGCCTTCGTGGCACGCCGCGCGCCAACACCCAGGTACTTGCGAAGCGGCTGCCATCGCCAGCGAGGCCGCCGGTGATGGCGACGCCCGGCGGCAGATGGCGCGTCAGCCCCGCCACCAGCGGCGTGCCATTCACGCACAGGCCGTCGGACAGCACAAATACCGCGCACAAGTCAGGGTCGCCGCAGAGCTGGGTCGCCAGCCGCTCGCCCGCCGCGCCGGAGTCCGCTGGCCCGGCAACCTCGGTCACCGCGATCTTCAAGCGGGTGTGGGCGAAGCGCGCCACCGCGACGCTGATGCTGGCGTCATGCACCTGCGCGCCGCTGATCTCTCCCGAGGTCGAGCAGCCGGCGATCACGGCGTCGGGAAAGGCCGCGGCCAGATCGTCGAATGGGCGCTGCTCGCTCGCGAACTCACTGGCACCGAAGACCAGGACCAACGACTGCGCGCTGTCAAGCGCCGTCGCCAGCGGCTCGGCCCAGCCGGATGCCGATCGGTAACGGTGGGTGTTCAACTGCATGGCAAGTCTCCGAGCTGAGCCAGGGAGTCCGGTCAGTAGTGAGCGATTTCGACCGCTTTCAGGACGACTTGAGTTCTTGTGGATTTCTGGTTCTTGCGCTCGGATGCCCCTGGCACTGGCACTGGCAACGCCCATGGCGGTGTGCAGCGCTGGCGCGTTTGACGAATTCGACTGCGGTCGAAGCGTGCCGGCGATCGGGTCGATGTGTTGGCCCTCGACGCTCCCTAAATCCTCGGATTGCCACGCCCTCAGGCCTGATGCATCATGAATCTCGCCTATGCACGGCATCGGCGCACTGGAGGCAGCAGCATGGCAGACGCCCTCGTTCGCACGCTCAATGGCATGGGCTACCAGCCCGTGTTCCTGCCACGCAGCGGCGTGCAGCCGCCCGAGCTCTACCACTACCTGCGGGACCAGCGCCGTCTGGTGCGCATCGGCAGCCTGGCCGGCGCCTTGCCCGCCGCCGCCGCCTTGGTGCCCAGCGAGGGCACGCTGGGCGACATCAACACGCAATACACCTCCGAGAAAAAGTTAGACGCTGCGGTGTCGTTTCTGGAAACCGCGCTGAAGTGCATCGGCATCGATGCCGCGCCCAAGATCGACCTAGGTTTTGCCGGCTCGCGCAACTTCGCGTTTGCCTTCACGGGGGTGACCTACCGCAGCATCGACCCGGCGCAGCTCTACCCGCTGGTCGACCAGCTCAATACCAAGGGCATGCCCAAGGAATACATCGAAGACGGCCGCCTGCATATCGCCTATGAATACGCCTACGCCACCGAGCTCTTGCTCAGCCGTGGCGACAGACTAGCCTTTCACGCCGACATTCAGGGCAAGGTGGGCAGCTTCTTTGACCTGGGCGGCAAAGGCTCGGTGTCGCTCGCCAGCACCACCACGGTGTCGTTCAAGGGTGATGCCGGAGCGCGCGCGGCATTCGCCTACAAGGCTGGGCAATTGGTCAAAGAGCGCGGGCATTGGGTCTTCTATCCTGAAGAGGTGATGCGCAGCGGCCTGGTGGAAACACGCAAGCCCTACCTGGCGCAGCCGGCGGTGGTGTTGTCGGTGTTGGACTAAGACATCCCAACGGCGCGCATGCGCACCCTACGCATCAGCGTTAGCGTTGCCAAGAAGGCGGGGGCGGGGTTTGACATCGCACTGGCGCTGGCCGAGCCGGCGGCCGACGGCGGGGTGGGGCCCTTCGTGGCGGTCAAGGGCGCGGTGGCGAACATTCCGCCCGGTCTCGGCACCGAAGCCACCATTGCCGACCCCGACGACGCCACCAAGCCACTGAGCGCCGAGCGCGCCATCACCTTGATGGCCAGCACGCCCGTGCCCGCCGAAGTGGGCCGCTTCGTCTACGCGCTGCTTGCGCGCGGTGCTGTGCGCAAAGCCTGGCAGGCCTTGCGCCTTGCTGGCCCGCTGCGCACCGTCATCGACATCGGCAGCGACAAAGCACTGGCCACCTTGCACCGCCTGCCCTGGGAGCGCGCGCTCGACGACGACGACAACTTCCTGGCACTGCGCTTCGGCCAGCCCTGGTTGCGCTGGGTGGGTTCACCGGGCACGCCGGCCGAAGGCGATTGGCCCGTGCGCATCTTGATCGCCCAATGCGCCGAGCCTGACGCTGCGGCGCAGGCTGTGGGCGCCCGCACGCAGATCGCCGCCGACGCTGAGCTGCAAGCCCTGGAGCGGCTGTTCGCGTCACCCGAGCTGCGCTACGACGTGGAGTACGACGTGCTGGAGCACCCCTCGCCGGCCGAGGTCGTGGCGGCCTGCGCCGAGGTGCGCCCGCACGTGCTGCATTTCATCGGCCACGGCCAGGGCCAGGGCAGCGCTGAGCGCCACGCCTTGAGCCTTTGGCAGGTGGCGGATGTGGCTGGTGTCGAGCCAGGCCGCCAGGCCGGTTATGTCGACTGGAAGCTGGCCGACATCCGCGTGCAGCTGGGCGACCGCGCGCCGCGCCTGGCCTTTCTCAACGCCTGCCGCAGCAGCGCGGGTGCGGCCGAGCCCGCGCCCGTGGCCAGCGTCAGCCAGGCTTTCATGCGTGCCGGCGCGGTGGCCACGCTGGGCATGCAGGGCGAGGTGGCGGGTGACTTGGCGCAGGTCTTCGCCGTCGAGTTCTATCGCGCGCTCATCGGCCAGGGTGGGCAGGACATTGACGCGGCCGTGCTCAGCGCGCGCCTGGCGATGTCGGGCCGCCGGCCCAACGCCAGCGTCGATGACGACGCCGACTGGGCCTATCCGGTGCTGGCCTTGCGCGTGCCGCCGCACCAGGTCTTGCCGCGCATGCCCCGCCTGCAAGAGTCGGCCATGGCCGAGCGCTTTGTCGCGCGCTTGTCGCAGCGGCGCCAGGCCCATGCGGCGATACGCTGCTGCGCGAAGACCACGGCACCGTGGTCACAGCACATGATGGTGGTGGTGGGCGAGGGAAAGAGCGGCAAGTCGCACCTGGCTCACTGGAGCGCGCAGGCCTGCAAACGGGCGGGCATGACGGTGTTGCCGGTCAACTTCAGGGGGCCGGAGAAACTCGACTGGCTCGATGCTTTGCGCCTGATACGCGACAAGGAGCGCCGCCGCGTCGGCGAAGCCCCGACGATGCACGCCACTTGGCCGCTAGCCGCTGCCGCATTTCGCGACTTCAACTGGGGCCTGAACCGCCGCCAGCAAGGCTTGAGCACCTTCGAGCCCGCACCTGCCGGCGTCGTGGGCGACATGGGCTTGGGGCTGAGCGTTTGCCCCGATTTGCCCGAGACCTTCATGCTCGACACCCTGGTGTCGTTTTGCGACGCGCTGGCCACAGCCGCGCCGGCTGCCGGCCTGCTGCTGGAGCTTGACCAACTCGAAGGCCTGGAGGGTGGAGCCTTCAAGTCGACGCTGCTGCCCGGGCTGTGCAAGCCCATCGCCGAAGGCCGCGTCCATGGCGTGCGCTTGATGCTCGTGCTGAGTCAGGCGCAGTACGACGACTGCCGTAACGAGCTTGATGCGCTGCGGGTGCCGCTGGTGCAGGTGCCGTACTTTCGCAGTACTGACTTTGCGCGCGTCTCGCGGCAGTTCTGCCACCAGGTCTCGTCAACCGCGTACGACCAAGCGTGGGTACCCGTGATGCTGGAGGGCTTGCTCAAGCTCAAGGTCCCGGCGCAAGGCTGGGGTGCGGACTTGCTGGAAGTCATCGGCGAGATGCTGACGCCTTATTTTCGCAAAGGCGTATGAGCACAGACGCCACCTCCCCGGTCATCGCCACCGCGCTGGCCGCCATCCAGCAGGCACTGGCCTCGGGTGGTGACTTACTCACGGCGCTTCTGCCAGCCTCAGAGCAACGTGGCCTGCGCGCCGCCGCGATGGCGCGGCGCTTTGACCGCGCGATGTTCGACGGCTTGATCGCGCCGGCGGCGGGCGCCACGCCCGAGTTGCTGGCGCGGCTGCTCGACGTCGGCGCCGTGCAGCCCACGCCGGGGCGCAGCGGCTGGTACACGCTGGACGACAAACGCCGCGCGCATTGGCTGGGCGTTGGTGCTGCGGCGGGCACCGACAGCGACACCTTGGCGGTGGGCGCGCCGATGTGGACGCAATTACACAAGCAGTTAGCAGATGCCTTTGCGGCGCGCGGCCCTGACGCCGAGCTTGAGCAGCTCTACCACCGCCTCATGCTGCGCCAATGTCAGGCCGAAGCCCGTTGGCGCGAGCTCTACGCCAGCGCTTGCGAACGCTTTGATCTCGCGCGCTGTGAGTCGCTCTTGGACCTGCTGAGCCAGACCGCGCGCTTCATCAGCCCCGAGTTGGCCAGCTTGATGACGCGCGAGCGCGGCATGCTCGGTGCGCGCGCCGCACTCGCCGACGACTACTTTCGCACCGGGCGCTACCTGGAGCGGCGCCAGGTGCTGGCGGATTTCGAAAGCCTGCTCACCGACCCGCAGCGCTTCATCCTGCAAATGCACGCGCCCGGAGGCAGCGGCAAGACGCTCTTCTTGTGCTGGCTGGGCGCGCGCTGGTGCTTGCCGCGTGGGGTCCCGATCGCGCGTGTGGACTTCGACTTTCTTGACGACTCCGAGCGCGCGCTGGCGCCCGTCTTCCTGCTCGGCAAACTCGCCGAGCGGCTGGACACGCAGCTGCCCGGTGCACCCTTTTTCGAGCTGCTGCGTGACATCGCCGAAGAGCGCCGGCGCAGCGTGTCGCCGCATGGCGGCGCGCCAGGGGCCGACGACAGCGTGCAGGTGCGGCTGGCCGCACTTGAAGCCGAAGTGCGCGAACGCCTGGCGCGCACCTTGGTCGAGCGCTGCGCTGGGCAAAGCGTGGTGCTGGTGCTCGACACGCTGGAAGAGGCCACGCTCAAGCATCAGGTCAATGTGCTGGATGTCGTCGAGGCCATCAGCGCCGTGCGCCAGCGTATGCAAGAGCTCGCACCGGCCCCGCACGCGCCCCGGCTGCTGCTCATCCTGGCCGGGCGCTACACGCTGGCCGAGCAGTACCCGCTGGTGCAGGCGCGTTTTGCCAGCCAGGTGCTGGCGTGCGAGGTCACGCCCTTTGACGACGCCGAGTCGCGCAGCTATTTGCAGCGCCGCCTCACCGGCATCAAGCCGCCCTGTGAAGCGCTGCTGGCGGCGGTGGTTCAGCGTGCGCACGGCAGCCCCTTCAAGCTATCGCTCTACGCCGACATCCTGCTCACCACGCCTGATCTCGAAGTCGCCGGCCTCGGCCGTGGTGTCGATGTCGACATGCTCTACCTCATCGAGCGTGTGCTCAAGCGCATCGCCGACCCGCGGCTGCGCTGGCTCTTGCGTTACGGCGTGCTGGCACGACGGCTCACGCGCAGCTTTGTCGACCATGTGCTCTTGCGCGCCATGCGCCGCGCCTGGCGTGGCGACCTGCGCGGCGACGACCCGGCGTTTGATGGCGTGGCGCACAAAGACTGGCCGGCGCTGTGGGCCGGGCCCAGCGGCGCGGCACAGCGCAAGCTCGACACCGACGCGCTGTGGCGCCAGCTGCGCGAGTACGCCAGCGCGTCGTCATGGGTCAGCGTCGACGCGCAGGTC
>JANOJR010000558.1:0-5036 GCA_031418855.1 Rubrivivax sp. | reverse complement strand
GCCGTGAGCGACCTCGACGCCGCTGCGCGCGAACAGGCGCTGGGCCAGGCCCGACAGCTCGTAGCTGAGAGTGTTCGCCCGGCCTGGCAGCGCGTGGCCAGCTTCCTCGACGAGTTGCTGCCGACGACCACCCAAGACGCCGGCCTGTGGCGGCTGCCCCAGGGTGAGCAGGCCTACGCGCAGGCGCTGGCCAACAACACCACCACGAGCATGTCGGCCGAAGAGATTCACCTGCTGGGTGAGCGTGAGGTGGCGCGCATCGAGTCCATCATGGACCGCCTCTTGCGTGATCTCGGCCACGCCCAAGGCAGCGTGAAAGACCGCATGGCCGCGCTGCAAGCCGCGCACCAGCCGGCTGCCGACCCCGACCCGCGCCCGGCGCTCATGCAGCGTTATGCCGAGCACGTGCGCGACGTCGAGCGGCGCGCGGCTGCGCTGTTCAACCTGCGGCCCAAGGCGCCGGTGGAAGTGCGCCGCGTGGGGCCCCTGACCGAGCGCACGGCCAGTGCGTCGTACACCATGCCCACGCCAGATGGGGTGCGGCCCGGCGTGATGTGGGTGCCGTTGCCCGGCCCGAGCTTCAACATCCTGGGCATGCGCACGTTGGCCGTGCACGAGGCCTCGCCCGGCCACCACTTCCAACTCGCCTTGCAGCAAGAGACCGCGAGCCTGCCGCGCTGGCGGCGGTTGCGTGTGTTCGGTGGCGGCAGCGCGCACAGCGAAGGCTGGGCGCTCTATGCCGAGCGCTTGGCGATCGAAGAAGGTTGGTACGAAGGCGATGTGCCCAGCCTGCTGGGTGCTTGGGACGGGCAGTTGTTTCGTGCCCGCCGGCTCGTCGTCGACACCGGCTTGCACGCCAAACGCTGGAGCCGCGAGCGGGCGATAGCCTTTGGCATCAGCGCGCAGGAAGTCGAGCGCTACGTCGTCAACCCCGGCCAGGCCACGGCCTACATGGTGGGCATGCTGCGCATCGTGCAACTGCGCGAACAGGCACGCGCGGCGCTGGGTAGCCGCTTCTCGCTGCGCGACTTTCACGACCTCGTGCTCAGCACCGGCTCGGTGCCGCTGGACGTGCTGGGCGAGGTCGTCACAGACTGGGTGCGTCGAGGTGGGCGCGGCGTGTAGAGCGCGCCGGCGCCTGTGGGTGCTGGGCGGCGTGCTCAGTGCCGCGCCACCGTCACGCTGCACGGGGCTTGCGCCACGACCTCGGTGCTGACGCTGCCGAGGTAGCGGCGCAGCGCCGAGTGGCCATGCGCGCCCATAACGATGTGGTCCACATGACTGCGCTGCGCAAAGTCGACGATGGCGCTGGCCACGTCGTGTGCTTCCAGCACATGAAAGGTCAGCCGCCCGTCGTCGAGCTTCAAGCTCTTGCGGATGGGCCGCGCCCAATGCTTCAGCGCGATGAGCTGCTTGACATGGTGGCTCTGGCCTTGTTCGTCGACCAACACGTCCATCGCGATGCGTGCGGTTTTCATGACGCTGACGCAGGCCAGCCTGGCGTGCGGCGTGGTGCGCATGATGCGGCGCACGGTTTCGCGCAGCGCCTCGTTGAAGTCGGCACTGTCGTGCGCCACGTCGACGGCGGCCATCACGATCGGGCTGTGCGCGAGCTGTGTGCCGCTGTCTGGCGGTTTGTCGCTGAGTGCCTGGTCGCCGATGGCTTCGAGCCAACGCCTAAAGCGGCTGACGGGGCCGTTGCGGCGCAGGCGCTGTGCACGTGCCGTCAGCGTTATTTGCGTCGGGTCCTGCAAGGCCAGTGCCAGCTGCGCAGCACTTTGCCAGCGCTTCGCGGCGTGCACCTCCAGGCACATGAGGATGACTTCTTGCAGCCATGGCGGGCAGTCGCTGCGCAGCGCACGAGGTGGGATTGGGTCGACGTAGAGCCGGCGCCGCAAACCACGCGTCGACTCAGGCGCACCGAAGGGCCGTTGGCCCGTGGTGAAGTGGTAGAGCATCACCCCCAGCGCAAAGAGGTCGGAGCGCGGGTCATGGCGCTGGTGGTGCAGCTGCTCGGGCGACATGTAGGGCGCCGTGCCCATGGCGACGCTGAACTCTTCTTCCAGCAGGTCAGGCAGGCGCTGGTGGTGGGAGAGTCCGAAGTCGATGAGCACGGCGCTGCCGCCCGCGCGCAGCATCACGTTGGCTGGCTTCAGGTCAAGGTGCACCAGGCCTTGGCGGTGCACGTCGTGCAGCGCGGTGGCGACGAGCCCGCCGAGGCGTGCGACCTCGTTGATGGCCAGTGGCGCGGCCAGCAGCTGCGCTTCCAGTGACGGCCCCTCGATGCGCTCCATCACCAGGTAGGGCTGCTGAGTGAAGTCGCCGCGCGCGATGTAGCGCGGCACATGCTTGCCACGCAACGTGGGCATGATCATGCGTTCGACTTCGAAGCCGACGATGGAGGCAGGATCCTCGCCACCTTTGACGCGCGGGATCTTCATGATCAGCTCCAGGTTCGGGCATTCGGTCAGGGCGGCGGGCAAGGGCAGGCCCGGCTCAGGCGTCACCGACCACAGCTGCGCCATGCCGCCGACGTGCAGCTTTTCGTGCAGCCGCCAGCCGTCAACCAGGGCACCCGCCGCGATGGCGGTGGCCGGCTGTGCGATGACCTCAGTGGCCATCGATCAGCCTCGTGGCCAGCGCTTCGGGCAGGCCGGCTGCGCTGACCTTGGCGCTGGCGCGCTCGTGGTCATAAGGCACGCGCCAGCAGGTGATCTCGACGCGTTCGTCATCAAAGACGGCATAGCTGGCGGCGGGGTCGCCGTCGCGTGGTTGGCCGGCCGCGCCGGGAATGACGAGCCAGCGCCTTGGCGCCAACAAGGGAATCACCGTGCCAGGCGGCGGCACGAACTCACCGGCGTTGCCGTGTGTGGTCAGGTGGTACAGCCGTGGCTCGTGCATGTGGCCGCAAAAGGTGATGCGCCGTCGCGTGGCGCGCATGCTGCGCGCGGCCTCGGCCCGCCCTTCGATATAGCCCCAGGCGCTGGGCTGGTAGGCGTTGGCGTGCACAAAGAGCACCTCACCGGTCTCCTGCACCAGCGGCAGGGTGGCGAGAAAGTTGATCTGCACGGGATTGAGTTGGGCGCGTGTCCAGTCGATGACGTGCAGCACCTCGGCGCGCATCGTCAAACCTGCACCGCTGACCACCGCCGCGTCGTGGTTGCCCTGCACCACCACATCGCCGCGCGCCGCATGCTCGCGCACGCAGTCGACCACCCAGCCGGGGTCGGCGCCATAGCCGACGAGGTCCCCGAGAAAGGCGTGGCGCTGCACCTCATGCCCACGCGCGTGCGCCAACACCGCCTCCAGGGCTTCGCGGTTGGCGTGGATGTCGGTGATGACGGCGAACTTCATGCGTGCGCACAGGCAGCGTTGAAGGGCGCAAGTCTGGCATGCAAGCGCAGGCATGCAAACGCAGGTGTTACGACCCGCACTAATTTCGAGTCATCGACCTGCCCTATCTGAGGGCGAACAGGGCGGTGTGTTCCGCGGTAATTTCGACGGTACTCGCACGCAAGGCAATGCGGGACGTCAGGGTGTGCAACGGGCATCGAGGGCGCCAGGCATAGCAACGACAACGGCCTGGCCGAGACCAAGAACGGCGCCGTCGTGCGCAAGATGTTTGGCTACGAACACATCCACCGCCGTCACGCCGCGCGCTTCGATACATTCCGCCGCGAGTACCTCAATCCGTTCCTGAACTACCACCGGCCGTGCCTGTTCGCCACCGAGCTGGCCGACCCCAAGAAGCCCGGGCGGATCAAGCGCGTGTACAGAGCCCGGGACGCGATGACGCCGCTGGACAAGCTGACCAGTCTGCCCGATGGGCCAACGTATCTGCGCGCCGGCGTGACGCTGCATGAGCTGCACCTGCTGGCCACGGCGCTGAGCGACATACAGGCCGCCGAGGAACTCAACGAGGCACGCCAGGCCCTGTACAGGCGCGCCCCGCTACGCACCGGCTGCGATCAAAGTCTTACGCCCGCCGGCGCGGCCGGGGCTGTGGACATGTGGACGAGGCGCCTGAACGGCGCCGGACAGGCCCGTGGACAACGCGGGTACACGTTGCCCACCGTCCAGTCCCTCGACCACATGCCCACAGCCCTCCACCACCATTTGAAGGTTCAAGAACCAAGGACCAATACACTGCCCCGATCTACAACCGATCGACTCGCTTCGCGTCGCCGATCTCAGGGCGCTTCAGGCTCATACCTGAATTGGAAAAGACTGGGATCGTCTGGGCGGCGCCGCGGGCGCAGCGCAGGTTGCAGCCAACTCCAGGCGACATCATCCAGCGCAATCAGCGGCATCAGGGGCCGTACGGCGGGGGTCAGCCGCGAGAAAGAGGGTGTTTGAACTTCCTCTCCTCGCAGCAGCGATGGCGTGCTGGAAGCGATGGACGCCATCCGCTCACGCCGCAGCCAGAACCACCGGCTGGTGCAGAAGGTGATGGCGGCGACAGGAGCCCGAGCCGCCGCCTGATCGGAGCGTCTTGAGGGCCATGGCGCTCAGCGCCGTGCCCGTGCGATGAGTCCGGCCACGGCCAGCACCAGGATCAGGATGATCGTGTTGGACACCAGCCCCGCGACGATGGCGTCGATGAAACTGGCCGATGAGCTTGGCAGGGTGGCAGGAAGCATCACCGCCACAAACATGACACCCAAGACCAGCGGGAGTACGCGCCCCGTCACAGCAGCGGTTCTGTGCATCGTGTAGACAAGCCCGATGATCAGCCCGATGCGGAACAGGTCGGTCAGTTGCGAAAGCACGAGATCGATCAAAACAGTATCTCCTTGGCCACAAGCGAAACGGGCCGGGGCCTCTAGGAGACCCCGGCCCAGCCAATGCCATGTGTTTAAATTGGGTTTTGTCAGTCACCAGCGAAGATGTCTTTATTGTGGGTACCACCCGGCACGAACAGCGTGCCGACGACCACCGTCATGACGGCAATCACGATGGCGTACCACAGTCCTGAGTAGATGTTGCCGGTCTGCGCCGAGATTGCAAAAGCAGTCGCCGGCATCAAGCCACCGAAC
>JANOJR010000557.1:0-2732 GCA_031418855.1 Rubrivivax sp. | reverse complement strand
CATGTCCACCGTGACGGCGATGCGTGGGTAGTAGCTGGTGCGAAAGGCCTTGATCAGGTTCTCGGGTGTGTCGCCCGTGGTTCTGTAGGTGATCTTCTGTGCGAACTCGTTGCCGCGGCCGAACTCCTCGCGCAGGATCTGCACGATGGTTTCGGCGTGGTTGTCGTCTTTGGCGAAGACGAGGGTCTTGGGCAACTCTTGTCGCTGTGGGAAGAGGTCGGCCTTCCACTTGTCGCGCAACGTGCGGGCGATGGTGCGGATCTGGTCGGGCGTTTGCACCGTGCGGTCCAGCTCTTCGGGCGCGTAGTCGAAGTCGTCGTCGAGTTGCCAGTCGCGCCGGGCGCGCGTGGCCTTGTCGCGCACTTCGAGCCAGTAGCCGGCTTCGACTCGTGAACCCGCCTCGGTGACTTCGGTCCTGATGCGGTAGACGTCGTAGTTGACGTTCACGCCGTCGGCCACCGCCTGCTCGTGGCCATACTCCATCACCAAGTTTTGGTTGAAGAAGCCGAAGGTCTGCTTGTTGGGCGTGGCAGTCAGGCCGATGAGGTAGGCGTCGAAGTATTCGAGCACCTGGCGCCACAGCTTGTAGATGCTGCGGTGGGCTTCGTCGGTGACGATGATGTCGAAAGTCTCGATCGGGTAGCTGGGGTTGTAGGCGATCGGCTCGGGCTGCTTGAACAGGCTCTCGATCTCTTCCGTGCTGTGCTCGTCGTCCTCAATGGTCAGCTCGCGGCCTTTCAACATGCTGAACATGCGCTGGATGGTGCTGATGGTCACCCGCGCCGTGGTGTCGAGGGTGTTGCCCTGCAGGTGCTGAACGATGTACTCCTCGCCGAACTTGTAGTTGTTGTAGGGCGAAACGTAGGCGTCGAATTCCTTCTTGGCCTGGCGGCCGAGGTTGGCGCGGTCGACCAGGAATAACACTCGTCTTGCACCGGCAAACTTGATCAAGCGGTAGATGAAGCCGATGGCCGTGAAGGTCTTGCCGCTGCCGGTGGCCATCTGAATCAGCGCGCGCGGTTTGTTCTTCGCGAGGCTGGCTTCGAGCTTGCGGATGGCGGTGACTTGCGCCGGCCAGAGCTTGAAGTCGCCCCATTCGGTGACGAGTTCGGGCATCAACTGCAAACGGGCCAGGAAGGTGGGTGCCGGCTGCCGGACTTCATGGGCGGCGGCATCGCCGGTACTGAGCACCGTGGCGGGGTGCAAGAGCTTGAGCCACTGCGCGAGCTGCTGCGGCTGATGAAAAGCAAACACGCTGCGTGCGCGTGGCGCTGGGTCGAGGCCGTTGGTGAAGTGGGTCTCGATGCCCGTGCTCTCGTAGGCAAACGGCAAGGGGCGACACCACGCCGGCAAGACCCTGGGCAAGCCCTGTGTATAGCGGGCCGATTGCACTTCCACCCCCGTCAAGGTGCTGCCGGCTTTCTTGGCCTCGACCACGCCGCAGGCCTTGCCATCAACGTAGAGCAGGTAGTCGGCAACGCCATGCCCGGTGTTCAGCGGGAACTCACGGATGGCGACGCCCGTGGCTGCAAGCAGATTTACTGCCACCACATCCTGGACCGCCCAGCCGGCGGCAACAAGCAAGCGGTCAATCTCGGCACGTGCTTGTTGTTCCGGGTTCGCCATGCTGCTTGCACTCCCTCTGGCTGGCCTGGCCTGCTTTGCGCGAGTTGCTGGGCCACTCTGCGGGACTCTGTTCAGGCTCTGATCACAGTCTTCACGCGTCTACCGATCACGCGTCGATGTTCGCGGCCCTCAGCGCATTGCTCTCGATGAACGCGCGCCGCGGCTCGACCTCGTCGCCCATGAGCATGGTGAAGACGCGGTCGGCTTCAATGGCGTCGTCGATCTGCACGCGCAGCAGGCGCCGCACGGTGGGGTCCATCGTCGTCTCCCAAAGCTGCATCGGGTTCATCTCGCCCAGGCCTTTGTAGCGCTGACGGCTGGTGGCGTGTTCGGCCTGGCCCATCAGCCAGGCCATGGCGGCGCGGAAGTCGCTGACCTTTTGTTCCTTCAGGCGCTCGCCTTCGCCACGGCGCACCACGGCTTCCTTACCCAGCAAGTCTTTGAAGGTGACGCCCGCTACTTTCAGCGCAGCGTAATCGGCGCCGTGCACGAAGTCGGTGGTGATGACGCTGCTCTTGACGTTGCCGTGGTGGCGGCGGCTGATGCGCAACAGGTGTTTGTCGCTGCGCACGTCGAACTCGGCGCTGACCTGCGCGTCGATGAGCGCGGCCTGCATGTCTGCGGCGCTGGCGGTGGCCGCCGCGGCGCTGTCGAGATCAAGCGCCAGGCCTGAAGCGATGGCGCGCAAGGCGTCGCCGTCCATCCAGTTGGCCAGGCGCTCGACTACCGTGTTGGCCACCAAGTAGGTGCGCGCCAGTTCTTCCAGGGCGCTGCCCAAAAGCGGCGCGCGGCCGCCGGCGGCGTTTCCGTCGGGCATGACCACGGCGCTGTCCATCGCCACGCGCAGCAAGAAGGCGTCGAGGTCACGGCCGTCCTTGAGGTACTGCTCGTTCTTGCCTTGCTTGACTTTGTACAACGGCGGCTGCGCGATGTAGATGTGGCCACGCTCCACCAGCACGGGCATCTGGCGGTAGAAAAACGTCAGCAGAAGGGTGCGGATGTGCGCGCCGTCCACGTCGGCGTCGGTCATGATGATGATGCGGTGGTAGCGCAGCTTGTCGATGTTGAAGTCGTCGCTGCCAATGCCCGTGCTAACACCCGTACCG
>JANOJR010000556.1:0-4864 GCA_031418855.1 Rubrivivax sp. | reverse complement strand
TCGCCCTTGCTTTGTGCAATCAACTTCAGCGTTAGTGCGGCTTCGGGCATGGCGAAGCGCTCGCCCACATGCGGCGCGCGGCCGTGCGGCAAGAAGGTCCGCGCGAAGCCGGGTTGATCGTTGATCTCGGTCAGCGCGGCGGCGGCCGTCCACTTGTGCTGCACCACCACCGGCACGGCGTACCCACGCTCGGCGACCTCGATGGCCGGGGCCAGCAGGTCGGCGAAGGGCAGCTTGCCGAAACGCTGCGACAAGGCCATCCAGGCACCCACGGCGCCGGGCACGCTGACCGAGTCCCAGCCACGCTTGGGCGGCGTCTTGGCGTCGGCGCCGTACTTGCGTGTGAAGTAATCGGGCGTCCAGGCCTGCGGCGCCGGGCCCGAGGCGTTCAGGCCATGAATCTTCTGGCCGTCCCAAAGGATGCAAAACGCGTCCGAGCCCAAGCCGTTGCTGCACGGCTCGACGATGGTCATCATGGCCGCCGCAGCAATCGCCGCGTCGACCGCGTTGCCACCGTTTTGCAGCATGCGCAAACCGGCTTGCGCGCCCAGCGGGTGCGAGGTCGAGACGACATTGCGTGCGAACACGGGCGAGCGCTGGCTCGGGTAGCTGCGGGTCCAGTCAAAGCGGTTCAGGTTCATGGCATGAGTTTGTTGAATGTCAGCGGCCGCGAATCGGCCACGTAGCGGCGCAGCACCGGGGGCTCGCCGCTGAGGTGATAGGCCAGCCGCTGCGCTCGCAGCTCGGCATCGAAGGCGGTGAAGCGCTCCAGGCGGCGTTGGTGCTCCAACCAATTTTCGTCGACGAAATATTCGACGTAGCGCCCGGGCACCGAAGTGTCGCGGAAAAGCCCCCAAGACAAGGCCCCCTGGCGCAAGCGCGCGCGCCGTGTGCGCTCCATGACTTGGGAAAAGCCATCGGCGCGCGCCGGGTCGATCTGGTATTCCAGGGTGACCATCACCGGGCCTTCGTCAGCGCCGATGTTGAAGGCCGGCTCCGGCACGCCAATGGTGGATGCCGGTGTGAAGTCGATGTCCTCATGCCAGTCCACGCTGAAGCGGCGTGCCACCAGCAGCACCAGCACGCCGAAGCCGGCGGCCGCGAGCACGGCAGCGCGCACGTCCCACCAGCTCGCCACCTGGCCCCACAACAACGAGCCCACCGCCGCGCCGCCCATCAGCGCCATCTGGTAGGTCGACATGCCACGCGCGCGCACCCAGTCGGGCATGGCCGTTTGCGCTGCAATGGTGAGTGAGTTGGCGACCGAAATCCACGACATGCCGATGAGAAACATCGCCGGCAAGGCCACCCATATTTCAGACGTTAGCACGATGACGCTGGACAGCAGCGCATGCACGGCGGTGCCGGCCATCACGAACTGATCACGCGAAAAACGCGCGCGCCACGCTGGAAAGTACAGCGCCGCGAGGATGGCGCCCGCGCCCAGCATTGAGAGCATCAGCGTGAAGCTGCCGGGCCCGCCGCCGTGCAACTGCCGCGCCACCAGCGGCAAGAGCGCAATGAGCGCGGTGGACTGCAAGAAGAACAAGAAGATGCGCAGCAGCACGACCTTCAACCGTGGCGACTGCATGGCGTAGTTGACGCCCGCGCGCATGGCGCCAAGGAAACGCTCGCCGGGCAAGGCACTCGCGCGAGGCGGCGAGCGCCAGCGCAGGATGAGCGCGAACGCGACGCCGGCGAGCAAGGCGTTGAGCACAAACACCGCTGCGGCGCTGGCGGTGGCCAGCAAGGCGCCGGCAATGGCCGGGCCGACCAGGCGCGAGAGGTTCATGGCGATGCCGTTGAGCGCCAGCGCGGCCGGCAAGTCAGCGCGGCTCACCACCTGCGGCACGATGGCGGCAAACACCGGCCAGCGCATGGCCAGGCCGACACCGTTGACAAAGGTCAGCGCCAGCAGCAGCGGCGCCGTCAGCACACCAGCCAACGCGCAAGCTGCCAGCACAAGGGCGTTGACCGAGACCCACAGCTGCGTGGCCGCAAAGTAGCGTCGGCGGTCCAGGATGTCGGCCATGGCGCCGCTGGGCAGGCCCAGCAGGAAGACAGGCAGCGTGGACGCCGTTTGCACCAGCGCCACCATCAGCGGGCTGGTGGTCAGCGAGCTCATGAGCCAGGCCGCCGCCACGTCGTTCATCCACATCGTGAGGTTGGCCGCCAGCGAGGCCAGCCACAGGCCGCGAAAGACGGGCGCTTTCAGGGGTGCTAGGGCGGCGGGTGTGGGCATGGCTTGAGGGTACTACGGCGCACGTGAAAAGGCCCCGCAAGCGGGGCCTTTGCGTCGGGCGACAAGCGCTGCGCTTTACGCAGCGTCCTGGAACGCCACCTCGCGCTTTCTCTTGATCGCTGGCAGCAGCACGATGACGATCATCAAGGTCGCCGCGATCAAGAGGCCGGCCGACAGGGGCCGCGTCATGAAGGTCGTCCAGTCGCCTCGTGAGAGCAGCAAGGCTCGTCGCAAGTTCTCCTCCATCATGGGCCCCAGGATGAAGCCCAGCAGCAGCGGCGCGGGCTCGCAACCGAGCTTGTAGAAGGCATAGCCGATGACGGCGAACAGCGCCCCCATGTAGACGTCGAAGCTGGAGTTGTTCAGCGTGTACAGGCCGACGCAGCAGAAGACCATGATCGCCGGGAAGAGGAAGCGGTAGGGCACGGTGAGCAGCTTGATCCAGATGCCGATGAGCGGCAGGTTCAGGATGATGAGCATGGCGTTGCCCACCCACATCGAGGCGATGAGCCCCCAGAAGAGCTGCGGGTTGCTCGTCATCACCTGCGGGCCGGGCTGGATGCCCTTGATCGTCATGGCGCCGACCATCAGCGCCATCACGGCGTTGGGCGGGATGCCCAGGGTCAGCATCGGGATGAAGGATGTCTGTGCACCGGCGTTGTTAGCACTCTCGGGGCCGGCCACGCCGCGGATGTTGCCTTGGCCGAAGGGCACCTCGCCGGGCTTCATCGGCCATTTCTTCTCGACCGTGTAGGCCGCGAACGACGCCAGCAAGGCGCCGCCGCCGGGCAGCACACCGAGGATCGAGCCGAGCGCGGTACCGCGCAGCACTGCCGGCCAGGCGGCCTTGAAGTCTTCAAACGTCGGCCACAGGCCCTTCACGTCCTTGGTGAAAACCTCGCGGTGTTCGGGTGGCTGGCCCAGGTTGGCGATGATCTCGCCGAAGCCGAAAACACCCATGGCGATGGCCACGAAACCGATGCCGTCGGTGAGCTCGGGCACGTCAAAGCTGTAGCGCGGCACACCGGAAATAACGTCGGTGTTGATCTGACCGAGCAAGAGGCCCAGAAGAATCATCGAGATGGCCTTGATGAGGGAGCCCGAGGCCAGCACCACCGCGCCGATGAGGCCCAGCACCATCAGCGAAAAATACTCGGCCGGGCCGAACTTGAAGGCCAGCTCGGTCAGCGGCGGCGCAAAGGCCGCGATGATGATGGTACCTACGCAGCCCGCGAAAAACGAACCCAGGCCCGCCGCCGCCAGTGCGGCGCCAGCGCGGCCTTTGCGTGCCATCTGGTAGCCGTCAATCGCCGTCACCACCGAGCTCGACTCGCCGGGCACATTGATCAGGATGGCGGTGGTGGAGCCACCGTACTGCGCGCCGTAGTAGATGCCCGCCAGCATGATGAGCGCGGGGGTGGCGTCCAGTGCGTAGATGCTGGGCAGCAGCATGGCGATGGTGGCCACGGGGCCCAGGCCGGGCAGCACGCCGATCAAGGTGCCCAAGAGCGCGCCACCAAAAGCGTAGAGCAGGTTTTGCAGCGTGAAGGCCACGCCGAAGCCAAGCGCCAGGTTGTTCAGGAGTTCCATGCGCGCGCCCTCAGCCGACGAAGGACGGCCACACGGGAATCGTGAGCTTGTGTCCGTAAATGAAGATGAACCAACTGCCGATGGTCAGCACGATGGCGTTGATGATGGCGTCTCGCCAGTGGAACTCATCGCCGGCCCAGGCCGCAATGATCACCAGCAGCGGCAGCGCCACGACCATGCCGACATGCGGCAAGGCCCAGCCCACCACGGCCACCGACAGCGTGATGACGCCCAGTGGCTTCCAGGCCCACTTGCCGATGGGGTCGCCGCCCTCGACTTCGATGGTGAGCGCCTTGAACAAGATGATGGCGCCCAGGATCGCCAGCAGCACCCCCAGACCAAAAGGGAAGTAGCCCGGGCCCGGCCGCGCCGAGCTGCCGAATTTGTACAGGGTCGCACCCCATGCGAACAGGATGCCGACCGTTAAAAACATCAGGCCGGACCAGAAGTCCTTTTGGCTCTTGATCTTCACGCTGTCTCCTCGGGCTACAAAGCCCGCCGGATTTTAGGCAGCGGGGTTGATGCGCCCGCCTGTGGTTTCCACGTAAACGCGCGAAGTGCTTACCCGCCCAGGCTGGGTGTGCTGCGCAGCACTTCGTCAACGGTGGTCACGCCTTCGGCGATCTTCATGGCGCCGGCTAGGCGCAGCGGGCGCATGCCGTCTTTCACCGCCTGGCGGCGTAGCGCCGAAGCGTCCAGCGCGGGGTGCACGTGGGCGCGTGCGGCCTCACCCATCACGAGCAATTCGTACAAGCCGGCGCGGCCACGAAAGCCGGTGTGGCGGCACTCCAGGCAGCCCACCGGCTTAAACGGCCGCACGCCGCCCGAGATGCGCCACGGCGTGGCCATCTCGTCGAGCGTTTCGCGTGTGGTGGCTTCGTCGCGTGTTTTGCAGCTGGGGCACAGCGTGCGCGCCAGGCGCTGCGCGAGCACGCCGATGACGGTGGCGGCGATCAAGTACGTCGGCACGCCCAGATCGGCCAGCCTGGTGACCGCGCCCGCCGCGTCGTTCGTGTGCAGCGTGCTGAAGAC
>JANOJR010000555.1:0-12692 GCA_031418855.1 Rubrivivax sp. | reverse complement strand
GGCTTGGCGAACAGATCGACATCGCGAATTTCGAAGTCCATGCCTTTTTCGAACAGCACGAAGCGGCAGCGGTGCGAGTACGGGTCAGTCGTTCCGGAATAAAGCACCATCATGGTGGGTAGCCCTCAGGTCGATCAATGGGGCCACGGCGGCCCCGGCACAAAGAACACTTGCAAAACACAAACGCAGTGGGCACATGTTCGCTCCCACTGCGCCGAAGGCCAGCGCTGGGCGCGCTGGCGAAACTCAGCTGCTACTTGACGTCTTTCCAATACGCGGCGTTCAGGCGCCAGGCGAAGATGGTGAACACGGCGAGGAACAGCAAGACCCACACGCCGATACGGAACCGCTCGGACTGCACCGGCTCGCCGATCCATTGCAAGAAGGCCACCAAGTTGGCCACCGCGAGCTTGTACTCGTCGGTACTCAGGCTGCCCGGCGTGATTTGCTCGAAGCGTTTGAAGACATGCGCGGTGTGGCCATGGGCGTCTTTCTCATCGGCAAACACGGCGCGCTGCTGGCCTTGCATTTCCCACAGCACGTGGGGCATGCCCACGTTGGGGAAGGCCAGATTGTTCCAGCCGGTGGCCTTGGTTTCGTCACGGTAATAACTGCGCAAATACGTGTACAGGTAGTCGGCGCCCGAGCCCTGGCCGGCGGCAGAGCGTGAACGCGCGATTAGCGTCAGGTCGGGCGGCAGGCCACCGAACCACTCCTTAGCGTCTTTGGGGTCGAGGGCCACCTTCATGGTGTCGCCGACCTTGACACCGGTGAAGACCAGGTTCTGCTTGATTTGGTCTTCGGTGAGGCCGATGTCGCGCAGGCGGTTGTAGCGCATGAAGCCAGCAGCGTGGCAGTTCAGGCAGTGGTTGACAAAGAGCTTGGCGCCGTGCTGTACGGCGGCGAGATCGGTCACGCGCTCGGTGGGGAATTTGTCCCAGGCAATGCCATCACCGGCGGCCCGCACGGGTGCGGCCAAGGCCAGGCTGGCCAAGAGCGCGAGGATCAGCTTTTTCATCATGTTGGTTTGCTCCGCTGCGCGCCGTTCAATGGGCTTCGAAGGTGACCCGGTCGGGCACACGCTTGAATTCACCGATACGACTCCACCAGGGCATCAGCAGGAAGAAGGCGAAGTAGAAGAGCGTGCCGGCTTGCGACGCCAGCGTGCCCAGGTCCGAGACCGGCGTGATGCCGAGGTAGCCCAGCACAAACATGTCCAGCACAAAGATGCCGTACATGACTTTGTGCCAGCTCGGCCGGTAACGAATCGACTTCACCGGGCTGCGGTCAAACCAGGGCAGGAAGAACAGGATGATGACGGCGCCGCCCATCACGACCACGCCCCAGAACTTGGCGTCAAAAGCCTTGAGCATGAAGATGGCCACCAATGCGGTACCCAGCACCAGCGCCTTCCACAGCGTGGAGATGCCGCCCTTGAGCACCGCCAGCACGGCGGACAGCGCAACGAGGCCCACCAGCACGTTCACCATCGGGTCCGTGAGCGCGCGCAGCATCGAGTAATACGGCGTGAAGTACCACACCGGCGCGATGTGCGCGGGCGTCTTCAGCGGGTCGGCGGGAATGAAGTTGTTGTACTCAAGGAAGTAGCCGCCCATCTCGGGAGCGAAGAACACCACGGCCGTGAATAACATCAAGAATACACTCACAACCATCAGGTCATGCACCGTGTAGTAGGGGTGGAAGGGGATGCCATCCAGCGGTTTACCCGCAGCGTCTTTGGTGGCCTTGATCTCCACGCCGTCGGGGTTGTTGGAGCCGACATCGTGCAGCGCCAGCAAGTGCGCCACCACCAGGCCCAGCAACACCAGCGGCACGGCAATCACGTGGAAGGCAAAGAAGCGGTTGAGCGTGGCGTCACCGACGACGTAGTCACCGCGGATCAGCAGCGACAGCTCCTCACCCACGAATGGAATTGCGGCGAAGAGGTTGATGATGACCTGCGCGCCCCAGTAGCTCATCTGGCCCCAGGGCAGCAGGTAGCCCATGAAGGCCTCGGCCATCAGGCACAGGAAGATGGCGCAGCCGAAGATCCACACCAGTTCACGCGGCTTGCGGTAGCTGCCGTAAATCATGCCGCGGAACATGTGCAGGTACACAACCACGAAGAAGGCACTCGCGCCGGTCGAGTGCATGTAGCGCACCAGCCAGCCCCAGGGCACGTCGCGCATGATGTATTCGACCGAGGCGAAGGCCTGCGCCGCATCGGGCTTGTAGTGCATCGTCAAGAAGATGCCGGTGACGATCTGGATCACCAACACCAGCAACGCCAATGAACCGAAGACATACCAAAAGTTGAAGTTCTTCGGCGCGTAGTACTCCGACATGTGGATGCGGTAGGCGTCGAACGCGGTCGGGAACCGGTTCTCCATCCAGGTCGTGACTTTCACGCCCAGCGACGCGTCGGCCGGCGCTTCCTTGAATTCAGCCATGCTTGCCCTCGTAGGATTGTGTGGGTCGCGCGCCTTTGCGTCTGCTTCTCAGTGCGCTCACGCCTTCTTGTCCTCACCGATCACCAGCGTGGTGTCGGACAGGTACATATGCGGCGGCACCTCGAGGTTGTCGGGCGCGGGTTTGTTCTTGAAAACGCGGCCGGCGACGTCAAAGGTGGAGCCGTGGCAAGGGCAGAGGAAACCGCCTTGCCAGTCGCTGCCCAGCGACGGCTGGGCCCCGGTTTGAAACTTGTCGCTGGGCGAGCAACCCAGGTGCGAACAGATGCCCACGGCGACGAAAAATTCGGGCTTGATCGAGCGATGCGGGTTCTTGGCGTAGTCCGGCGTCGGGTATTGCTTGCGCAGCGAGGTGGGGTCGGCCACCTGGGCCTCGGTTTGCTTCAGCGAGGCCAACTGCTCGGCCGTGCGGCGCATGATCCAGACTGGCTTGCCACGCCACTCGACCGTTAGCTTCTCGCCAGGCTTGATGGCGCTGATGTCCACTTGCACCGGCGCGCCCGCAGCTTTGGCGCGCTCGGACGGCGCAAACGAGCTGACAAAAGGCACGGCGGTGAAGGCGCCGCCCACAGCGCCGGCGCCGCAGGTGATAGCGATCCAGGTGCGTCGGCCTTGATCGTCAGGGCCGGTGTTGGCGCCGTCGTTGGCGAAGGGCGCGGGGGCGACGGAAGCGTCACTCATGGATGTCCTCGGGATGGTCACAGACGGGCGGCAAATGGGGCTAAGTCAACGGCGGATTCTAGCTGAGACCCCGAGGGCCTTCGCCTTGCGCGCCCACGCCGCGAGATGACGGCGCGCGATCGGTGCTGACCACCTTGACGCCATTCCTGCGCACCACTAAGGTCGCGGGGCCGCCGGCATCGCCAGCGCGCCCGTGACCGACAACCAACAACTTTCAGGAGCACCCCGCCCATGAGTTTCACGACCGAGTTCAAAGAGTTCGCGACCAAAGGCAATGTGATGGATCTCGCCGTGGGCGTCATCATCGGCGCCGCGTTCGGCAAGATCGTCGATTCACTTGTGGGCGACCTGATCATGCCGATCGTCGGCAAAATTTTCGGTGGGCTGGACTTCAGCAACTACTTCATCCCCCTGGCCGGGCAAGTCGCCACGACCTTGGTCGAAGCCAAGAAGACCGGCGCGGTGTTTGCCTACGGCAACTTCATCACTGTCGCCTTCAACTTCATCATCCTGGCCTTCATCATCTTCATGATGGTCAAACAGATGAACCGCATGAAGCGCGAAACGCCACCAGCCGCGCCCGCAGCGCCGGCTGCCACGCCCGAAGACGTGGTGCTGCTGCGCGAGATCCGCGATTCGCTCAAGAAGTAACTTTTGCTTGCCCTCGGCCAACTGGCCGGGGGTCTCGTGGGGGCATCGCTTGACGCATACTCGACCGTTGCCATGAGCTCCACACCTGTCCGCCGCTTGCCGGCGTCGATCGAAGCCGCCGCCACGCGCATTCAGCAGGCTGCGCGACAGGCCGTCGACCGCAGCATTGAAAGCTTGGGTCTTGCCGCACTTTCAGCCGCCAATGTCGCGCAGCGCAGCGAGATTCTGGCCGCGCAGTTTGAGCTCGACCGAAAGTCGGCAATGTTCATTCTGGCCTTCGACGACGCCTTCCTTGAGCGGCTGCGCCAAGACTGCGTTCCACGCGCAGACCTTGGCCGCGCCCATTCGAACTGGGGTGAGCTCAGCCTGGTTGATGACCGCGAGATCGAGATCAAGGTCGCAGCCGAGCGCTTTGGCATGCAGATGGGCAACGCCTGCGAGTGGGAACTGCGCGAGCTCAATGCCTACCTGGGCTCGGCGCTGGGTCGCGGACGGCTGGAGCCCGAACACAACCCCCTGCGGCCCGAAGCCATCGGCCTGGCCATGATCCGCGCCGCCGAGACCACCAGCGATCGCGAAGACGTACGCCGCGTGTTGGTGGCCGAAATCGGCCGCTCGCTGGCCAGCGCGCTGGGCCCGACCTACGCCGCCATCGTGGCCGACATGCGCAGCATGGGCGTGCAGCCCGCCGGGCTGACCGTGCGTACGAGTGAAAGTCGCGTGGCCGGCGACTCGGTCTCCGACAGTACCGGGCTGGGCGGGATGCCCGCACAGAGCACGGGATTCGCCACCACCGGTTCGGGGCAGGTCGGCACGACAGGCTCGGGCGCAGCCTTGGGCCAAGTCGACGCCGCCATGATGTCGCTGATCCGCCGGCTGGCCTTCATGGAGCCCATGTCGCGCAGCGGTGCGGCCGAGCCCGGCTGGGCCCACAGCGGGCGCGGTGGCGTGGCCGCCAACGGCGGCGCGCTGGTGGCACCCAACCTCATCCATCACCACCGCGAGGAGTTGCGCGCGGTGTCCCGCGGCGGCATCGATCACATGGTGATCGATGTCATCGGCGGCCTCTTCGACCAGATCCTCAGCGACCCCAAAGTGCCGCCACAGATGGCACGCGAAATTGCGCGCTTGCAGTTGCCGGTGTTGCGCGCCGCGCTCGGCGATTCGAGCTTCTTCTCGTCGCGGCGACACCCCGTGCGCCGCTTTGTCAACCGCATCGCGTCTTTGGGCACGGCGCTTGAAGACTTCAGCGACGAGCGCGCAACGCGGCTCTTCAGCAAGGTGCATGCCCTGGTGAATGACGTCGTGCAGGGTGACTTTGAGCAGGTCGAGACCTACGAGGTCAAGCTCGCCGAACTCGAAGCCTTTGTCGCCGACGAAGCGCGCCAGGACATCGCCACGCCTGCGGGCGACGCGGCCGCACTCTTCCAGCAAAAGGAAGACCAGTTGCGCTTGCAGCACCTTTACGCCACGCAGCTGCAGGGTGAGCTGCGCACGGTGACCGCGCCAGAGTTCCTGCGCGACTTTGTGGCGCAGGTGTGGAGCCAGGTGCTGCTGGCCTGCGCCGCGCGCGAGGACCCGAAGGCCGAACGCTTGCAGCGCTTGAAAGACGCCGCCGGGCAGCTGCTGATGAGCGTGCAGCCCAAGGCTTCACCGGCCTTGCGCAAGACCTTCCTGACCGAGCTGCCGCGCCTGATGCAGACGCTCAACGAAGGCCTGGACCTGATCGCTTTTGCCGAGGACAAACGCCGCACCTTCTACGGGCAGTTGCTGCCGGCGCACGCCGAAGCGCTGAAGGCCGGAGGCGCCAGCACGCTGGACTACAACCTCATGGCCAAGCGCGTCGACAGCGTCGTCGAGCGGCCGGTGCCGGCGGCAGCTGATCTGAAGACGATGTCCATGGCCGACTTGCCCGTGCTGGACGACGAGATCCTGGTGGCGCCGTTCAGCAAGGCCGAAGCAGCGCAGATCGGGCTCGTGGCCGAGTCCACCGTCGACTGGAACGGTGTGGTGGACATCGACCTCAGTGCCGAGCCCGAGCTGAGCGCGGTGGACATCCATATCGACGGCCTGAGTGCGAGCAATGACGAGCCCGAGCCCTCGCGCGGCAAGTCACTCGCCGACCATGTACAGATCGGTTTTGCCTACCAAATGCACTTGCAGGGGCAGTGGGAAAAGGTGCGTCTGGCGCATGTCAGCCAGGGCCGCACGTTCTATGTTTTCACGCATGGCAAGAAGCACAAGCAGACGGTGTCGCTGACCTACCGCATGCTCACACGCATGTGCGAAACCGGCCGCATGCGTGCGTTCGAGAATGCCTACTTGATCGAGCGCGCCACCGCGCGTGCGCGCCACCAGCTGGCGCAATTGGGAACACGCAAGAGCGCTTGATCGGTTGACCTTCTGACTTTGCGTCAGGCCAGCAGCCGCCGCGCCATACGTGTCGCAGCGATCAAGCTCGAAGCATCGGCCACACCGCGCCCCGCGATGTCAAACGCCGTGCCGTGGTCGGGGCTGGTGCGCACGAAGGGCAAGCCCAGCGTGACGTTGACGCCTTGCTCGACGCCGAGGTACTTCACGGGGATGAGGCCGTGGTCGTGCGTCATCGCGACCACGGCGTCGAACTCGCCCACGTGCCCGGGCGCATGGCGCGCGCGCATGAACACGGTGTCGGGCGCATGGGGGCCGCTGGCATCGATGCCTTCGGCGCGCGCGGCTTGCACGGCCGGCGCGATGAAGAGACGCTCTTCGTCGCCAAAGAGCCCGCCTTCGCCAGCATGCGGGTTGAGCCCGGCCACGGCGATGCGCGGCGCCTTGATGCCGAACGCCAGCAGCGACTGCTGCGTGATGCGCAGCGTTTGCAAGACCGCGTCGAAGCTCAGCGCGTCGATGGCTTGGCGCAGCGAGAGGTGGATGGTCACCAGCACCACCCGCAACTCGTCATTGGCCAACATCATGCGCACTGGCGGCAGCGTGCCACCCTGCGTGGCCAAGGCTTGCAGCATTTCCGTGTGCCCTGGGAAGGCGACGCCTGCTGCCGCCAGCGCTTCTTTGTGGATCGGTGCGGTGACGATCGCTCCGCCCTGCCCCGCCTGCACCAGCTGCACCGCATGCTCAATGCAGCGCGCAGCGGCCGCGCCGTTCTTGGCGTCGATGCGGCCCCAGGGCAGGCTCGCGAGCGCGCCGTCCAGCCCAGGGGGTGCGCATACCGGCAAGCAGCCTGGTGGCAGGTGCGCAGCGTCGCTCGGCGCGTCGGTCGCCGCCACGATGGTGAAGCGTTCGGGCCACAAGGCGCAGGCACGGCGCATCACCGCGACGTCGCCAATCACCACGGCGTCGCCCAGCGCGTCGGCGTGGAACGCCGCAGCAATGATCTCGGGGCCAATCCCCGCAGCGTCGCCCATCGTCACCAGCAACGGTTGGCGCGTCATGCCGGGTTGTGAATCTCAATGAAGTGATGCGTCAGGCCCAGCTGCGCCGCCACATGCGCCGCCACCGCCGGGGCGCCAAAGCGCTCGGTGGCGTGGTGGCCGCAGGCGATGAACGCCACGCCGGTTTCGCGCGCCAAGTGCGCCTGCGGCTCGGAGATCTCGCCGGTGACGAAGGCGTCGGCGCCGGCGGCGATGGCGTCTTCGAAGTACGACTGCGCGCCGCCGGTGCACCAGGCCACACGACGCAAAACGCGGTCGTCACCCGCCGCGAGCGTCGGCTCACGCTGCAAGGCTTGCCCAGCTTGCTGTGCCAACTCTTGCGCCGTTAGCGACGCCGTGGCGGCGCCAATGAAACCCAGTTGCTGCTCGCCAAAACGCGCGTCGGCCACCAGGCCCAGTTGCCGCCCGAACTGCGCGTTGTTGCCAAGCTCGGCGTGCGCGTCCAGCGGCAGGTGGTACGCAAAGAGGTTGATGTCGTGCGCCATCAAGCGCGCCACGCGCTGGCGCAGCCAGCCTGTCAGCCGCCCGTCCTGACCGCGCCAGAAGAGACCGTGGTGCACGAGCAAGGTGTCGGCGCCGGCAGCGATGGCCGCGTCGATGAAGGCCAAGCTTGCCGTCACGCCCGAGACAATGCATCGCACCTCGCGCCGGCCCTCGACCTGCAAACCGTTCGGCCCATAATCTTTGAACGTTTCCGGCCGCAGCAACTCAGCTAGGCAGGACTGCACTTCACTTCGCTCAGCCATTCCCCCAACCTTCTGTCTCATGTGGCGTAGAACCTGGCTCTTATTCTCGCAGGCGGTCACCGTCGCACTGGCCATGCTGTTCGTGGTGATGACACTCAAGCCCGAGTGGCTGCCGCGCTCGACCATGGGCGCGGCGGGCATGCTGCCCACGCCCACCATCGTCAGTGCGCCACCCGCCGCCGCAGCGGCCTCGGCGGTGGCCATCAGCGGCGGTTTTGCGCTCGCAGCCAAGCGCGCCGCGCCGGCCGTGGTCAGCATCATGGCCACCAAGATGGCACGGCGCAGCCCGCACGCTGACGACCCGCGATTCCGCTTTTTCTTTGGCGACGGCAACGGCCCGCCGCAAGCGCAAACCGGCCTGGGCTCGGGCGTGATCGTCTCCGTCGAAGGCTACCTGCTGACCAACCAGCATGTCATCGAAGGCGCCGACGAGATCGAAGTGCAACTCGCCGATGGCCGCCAGGCGCGCGCGCGGCTCATCGGCAGCGATGTCGAGACCGATCTGGCGGTGTTGAAGATCGAGCTCGACAAGCTGCCCGCCATCAGCTTTGGCCAGTCGCCCGAATTGCAGGTGGGCGACGCCGTGCTGGCCATCGGCAACCCCTTCAACGTCGGCCAGACGGTGACGGCAGGCATCGTCAGCGCCATGGGCCGCAACCGCCTGGGGCTGTCGACGTTCGAGAACTTCATCCAGACCGACGCCGCCATCAACCCCGGCAATTCGGGCGGCGCACTCGTCGACAGCCAAGGTGCGCTGGTGGGCATCAACACGGCCATCTTCTCGCGCAGCGGCGGCAGCCTGGGCATCGGTTTCGCCATTCCCGCCGACACCGCACGCCAGGTCATGGAGAGCTTGATCCGCGACGGCCAGGTCACACGCGGCTGGCTCGGCGTCGAGACGCGTGACCTCACGCCCGAATTCGCCGAAAGCTTTGGCCTGCCCATCAAAGGCGGCGCCTTGATCACCGGTGTGCTGCAAGACGGCGCCGCCAGCAAGGCCGGCATTCGCCCCGGTGACGTGGTGCTGCGCGTGGGGGCCGCGCCGGTGGCCAGCACAGCGCAGTTGCTGGCCGCCGTGGCGGCGCTCAAGCCGGGCACCGCCACCACCGTGATGGTGCAGCGCGGCGACAAAGCCATCGAGCTGCCCGCCACCGTGGCACAGCGGCCCAAAGCGCAAGCGCGCGCGCGCTGAAAGCGCAACGGCGGCCTCAGCTTGTAGCGTTCTTCTCGGCCTCGGCTTCGGCCTTGGCCTCAGGCGACTGCGTATGTTTGATGAAGAAGCCCGCAGCCACGATGCCCAGCTCGTACAAGATGCACATGGGCACGGCTAACGCCAATTGTGAGATGACATCGGGCGGCGTGACCACGGCCGAGATGACGAAGGCGCCGACGATGAAGTAGCCGCGCCATTGGCGCAGCTGCGCCAGCGTGACGACGCCGATGCGCGCCAGCACCACCACCGCCACCGGCACCTCGAAAGAGATGCCAAAGACCAGGAAGAGCGTGAGCACGAAGCCGAAGTACTGCTCGATGTCAGGCGCGGCGGTGATGCTTGTCGGCGCAAAGGCCTGGATGAATTTCGACATGCCCGGGATCACCAGGTAGTAGCAAAACGCCACCCCGATGAGAAAGAGCAAGGTGCTGCTGATGACCAGCGGCAGCACCATCTTCTTTTCGTGCGAATAAAGCCCCGGCGCCACAAAGGCCCAGACCTGGTACAGCACCACCGGCAGCGCCACCATGAAGGCCGCCATCAGCGTGATCTTCAAGGGCACCAGGATGGGCGAGATGACGTTGGTGGCGATCAACGTCGCACCCTTGGGCAGATGCGCCACCAGCGGCGCGGCGAGCAGGTCATAGAGCCCCGAAGGCCCGGGCCAGAAGACCAGCACGACAAAGGCGGCGGCGACGGCGATGAGCGCGCGGATGAGCCGATCACGCAACTCCACCAGGTGCGAGACAAAGGGCGCTTCGGTGCCTTCGAGCTCGTCTTTCTTCGCCTCAGTCATCAGCGTTGCCCCGCCGGCCGAAAGCGCGCCACACGTGCCGCGCCCGACTGCGCTTTGGCACGCACGCCGTGGCGATGTTTGTACCACTGCGGTGTGCTGCCGCGCTTCAAGCGCCAGTTCTTCTTCGGGCGCTGGTACTCGGGCACGGGTGTCATCAGCGGCTCGTGGCCGAGGCTGTGGCTGCTGCCATCTTCCAAGCCGGTGGTCGCACTTTTCCACTCGTTGTCGAACGACTGCGTGGCCGATTGCACTTCGCCTTCGACGTTGCGCGCAGCGTCTTCGAACTGCGTCTTCATCTTCTTCAGCTCGTCGAGCTCGATCGAGCGGTTGACCTCGGCTTTGACGTCGGCGACGTAGCGCTGCGCCTTGCCCATCAAGTGGCCCAGCGTGCGCGCCATCTTGGGCAGTTTTTCGGGCCCGATGACGATGAGCGCCACCGCGCCGATCAGCGCCAGCTTGTCAAAACCGAAGTCGATCATGCAGGGTCAGGTCTTGAATCTCAAGTCTTGGGTCACGTCTTTGTTTTGGCCTCGACGTCAACGGTGTTGCCGTCTGGCGCACGGGCTTGCGTGCCGACCTGCTGCGGCGGCGCGGCAGGTGTTTCAGCAGCGGCGTCACCGCCACTCTTCACGCCGTCTTTGAAGCCCTTGACGGCGCCACCGAGATCGGCGCCGATGTTCTTCAACTTCTTGGTGCCGAAGATCAACACCACAACCAGCAATACGATGAGCCAGTGCCAGATGCTGATGGAACCCATGTGACTACCTCCTGATGCAGCGCACACCCGGTGCGCGAGAGGCGCGATTCTAGGTGAGCGTGGCCCCGTCGGCCGCCGCGCGGGGGCATGTCACCCTTTGATCCAGGGTCGTGGCCCGCCCATCACGTGCATGTGCAGGTGGTAGACCTCTTGGCCACCATCGCGCCCGGTGTTGACGAACGTTCGGTAACCGTTGATGACGCCCAGTTCACGCATCAAAGCTGGCGCCAGCGCCAGCATGCGCCCGAGCATGGCCGCGTGCTCCGGGCCAGTGTCGGACAGCGTGGCGATGTGCGCCTTGGGGATGATCAGCACATGCACCGGCGCCCAGGGCTGAATGTCGTGGAAGGCCAGCAACTCGCTGTCTTCATGGGCCTTCTTCGACGGGATCTGCCCGGCCACGATCTTGCAAAAGATGCACGCTGCATCGCTGGCCATCATGAGTCTCCTTCTTGCTCGCGCGCCTGCGCTTTGCGCGCGGCAAATTCTTCCAGCCCCGACATGCCTTCGCGCCGCGCCAGCTCGGCCAGCACGTCACGTGGCTCCAGGCCGAAGGCCGCCAGCGCCAGCATGGTGTGGAACCAGAGGTCGGCGACTTCGTGCACAAGTTTGGCCGGGTCGCCGTCCTTGCCGGCGATCACGACTTCGGTGGCTTCTTCGCCGATCTTTTTAAGGATCGCATCAACGCCCTTGGTGAAGAGCCGCGCGACGTAGCTCGTCTCGGGGTCGCCCTCGCGGCGTGTGGCGATGACGGCGGCCAGCCGCGCCAGGGTGTCGTCGGATGTGGCAGTCATCGGTAGATGCGCTCAGGGTCTTGCAAAACCGGCTCGACCGTGACCCACGCGCCGGCTTCATAGCGCTGGAAGAAGCAGCTGTGGCGGCCGGTGTGGCAGGCGATCGAGGCAAGGTGCTCCGCGCGCCCGAGCTGCGTCACTTTCAACAGCAACACGTCCTTGTCGCAGTCCAGCCGCATCTCGTGCACCTGCTGGAAGTGGCCGGACTCCTCACCCTTGTGCCAGAGCTTGGCGCGTGATCGGCTCCAGTACACCGCCTCACCGCGCGCGGCCGTAGCCGCCAGTGCGTCACGGTTCATCCAGGCGAACATCAGCACGTCGCCACTGCCGCTCTCTTGCGCGATCACCGGCAGCAAGCCGTCGCGGTCCCACTTGATCTGGTCGAGCCAATCCATGGCCGCAAGTTTAACGTTCAAGGTGAGTGGCGCCAGCAAAGCCGCGCTCTTGGGCAAACCAGCGCAGCACGGGCACGGTGCCGGGCAACACCGGCTGCACCTGCACCGGCAAGTCTTGCCAGGCCATCAACTGCAGCTCGCGCATTTGCAGCTCGCCCGACCACTGGCGCACCTTGCAAAAGTGCAAGCGCACCAGGGCATGGGGGTAGTCCACCACCTCGACCTGCCAGCGCTGCGCGTGGCCGATCTCGATGCCCAGCTCTTCATGCAGCTCGCGCGCCAGAGCCTCTTCGATGGTCTCGCCCGCTTCGACTTTTCCGCCAGGGAATTCCCAATAGCCCGCGTACGGTTTGCCGGCCGGGCGCGAGGTGAGCAAGAAGCGATCTTGGCTGTCGATCAGCACGCCCACGGCGACGTCGACGGGCACACGCTGCGCTGCGGCTTCAAGCACGACGCAAGCGCCCTGCGAAGTCGCGCGCGAACTGCTCGGCCACGCGCCCGGAGCGCGAGCCGCGCTCCAGCGCCCACAACAGCGCTTGCGCGCGTGCGCCGGAAATGCCAGCGTCGTCGACACCATGTTCGCGCAGCCACACGGCCACGATGGCCAGGTACTCGTCTTGCGTGAAGGGGTAGAAGCTCAGCCACAGGCCAAAGCGGTCAGACAGCGAGATCTTTTCTTCCACCACTTCACCCGGGTGTACCTCGCCCGCTTCCGTGTGTTTGTAGGACAGGTTCTCCTGCATGTATTCCGGCAGCAGGT
>JANOJR010000554.1:0-13668 GCA_031418855.1 Rubrivivax sp. | reverse complement strand
GAGACGAAGCCGATGGTGGGGGCGCGGTTGCCCGGTGCAAGTGCGATGGTGATGTCAGAGGTCATGCCGCGATTTTCAGCCATCGCGGCCCGCGCCCAATTTCGCCCTATTTCTTCGCCGGTGGGAAGCCCGGCATGCCCGGGAACAGCGCGCCCGGCAGCGACATCTGCGCCTGCATCTTCTCGAAAGCCGCGCGGCTTTGTTCGAGGTAGTTGCCCATCATGTCTTGCATCATCGGCGCCTGCCCGCTCATGAGCTTGGTCCAGGCTTCGGGTGCGAAGGCTTTGGGGTCGACCAGGCCCTTGGCCGGCTCCATCATCTTGGCCTGCATCTCGGTGAAGGTTTGCAGGTTCTTCTCCAGGTACACGCCCATCATCCCTTGCAGCGTGTGGCCGTAGAAGCGGATGATTTGCGACAGCGTTTGCGACGTAAACATCGGCACACCGCCCGATTCTTCTTCCAGGATGATTTGCAAGAGGATCGCGCGCGTCAGGTCTTCACCGCCCTTCGCGTCGCGCACTTCAAAGTCCACGCCTTCGAGCACCATTTTCTTCACGTCGGCCAGCGTGATGTAGCTGCTGGTGTGCGTGTCGTAAAGGCGCCGGTTCGGGTACTTCTTGAGCACGCGCAACGCAGCGCGAGTGTCTGGCTGCTCACTGGCCGTGCTGCGTCGTTTGGTGGGCATGCGATGGGTCCAGGGCAAGGGTGGATGGGGCTGCGGCGCCGATTCTAGGAGCCGCGTTCTGCGCTGGCGTGGCGGGGTTTCCCCATGCGATCAGCGCGCGCCCGAGGCCACAAAGTGCGGGTTCTCGAAGCCTGGCTTGCCGTAGCCAAGCGCGCCACCCATCAGCGTGTCGACATGGCCACCCGCTGCGGCCAACACCGCGTGCCCGGCGGCGATGTCCCACTCCATCGTGCGCCCGAAGCGCGGGTACAGGTCGGCTTGCGCGTTAGCAATCAAGCACAGCTTGAGCGACGATCCGGCATAGGCGACGCTGGCGACCTGGCGGCCCGCGAGGTAGGCCCGCAGCGCGGCTTCGTCGCCATGCGAGCGGCTGGACACCACCACCAGGCCTTCGGTCGCTGGTGTGCGGCAAGCGATCGAGCGGCGCGCGCCGGCCTCTTCGATGAAGGCGCCCTGCCCCACCCAGCCGGCGTAGAGCTGGTCGATGGCCGGAGCGAAGACCACACCGGCTAGCGGCGCGCCGTCTTCGATAAGTGCCACGTTGACCGTGAACTCACCATTGCGGCTGATGAATTCACGCGTGCCGTCGAGCGGGTCGACGAGCCAGAAGCGCTGGCCAATCTGCGGCGCTGCGCCAGCGGCCATGGCCTCTTCGGCGACGATGGGGATGTGCGGCGCCAGCGCCTTGAGCCCGGCCACGATGATGGCTTCGGCGCGCACATCGGCTTCGGTCACGGGTGAAGCGTCGGCTTTGTCGCTAACGCTGAAGTCACTCGCATACACCTCCATCACCGCCGCACCCGCGCGGCGTGCCAACAGAACCAAGGCGTCAAGCGTGGCGATGGGCGTCAAAGGTGACGCCATCAGTAGTGCATCTCCAGCACCACCACGCGGTTCTCGGCCGCAGGCCAGGCGCGGCCGACCAGGCGCTCGCGAACACCTTCGCTTTCGAACTCCGCCACCACTGCGCGACCGCTGTCTTTCAAGCGCAGGCGCGACTCCGCCAAGCCGGCCACACCGACGGGCAGGCCTGGCGGCGGGCTGATGCCGTCGAAGCTGATGCGGTCTCGCGGCACGCCAAAGTAAGCGCGCGGCCGCGTGAAGCTGACCACCGCTGCAGCCTGGCGGTCGGCATCGTTCATGCGCTCGGCGCGGAAGTGCAGCACGCTGCTTGAGCGTGGAAACGGGCTGCGGTAAACGTGCAGCTGTGCGTAGCCGGGCGCGCTGATGACGAACTCGTAGAACGCCTTCGGGCTCGCCTCGAAGGGCCCCCAGCGGCCGTCGTCGCCGACGCGCTTCACGTGACGCGATGACCCGACCCGTTCGCCGTTAGCCGGGTTGACTTCAAACGCCTCGACTTGCGCGTTAGCTAGCGGCACATTGTTGACACCACCGGCGCCGATGCCGCTGACAAGACCGTCGAGCTGCACACGCACCTCGGGTGCGATGTCCAAGGTCTTGGCGGGTGCCCCGGCAATGAATCGGTAGGTGTGGGCAAAGGCCTCCGGGTGGAAGCTCACCTCGCGGTGGTCGCGCCGGGGCAGCACCACGTTCTCGGCGCCTTTGAGCGCGGGTGCGTCGAAGCTGATGTTGGTGGGCTTGCCGCGCTGGCCGAGCCACACGCCGTCGGGCTGCGCGAACTTGTCGTTGTTGTCGGAGCGGATGGTCATCCAGCGCGGGCCGGGCGTGACCTCGTCACCCGCCGGCCCCTTGGGTGCGTTGAGGCCGCGCATGAAGGCGCCGGCACCGTTGAACTCGCTGCCCGGGTCCAAGGCCGGGTCGGCAAAGACACCATGGTTCACGCCACCGCCCAGCACCACGTGCGAAACCTTCGCCGCGCCGCCGAAGTTCTGCACGTAGTTGCGGATGGTGTTGGCGCCGCGCGAGTTGCCCACCAGCGCCACCTGGCGCGCGCCGCTGCGCGCGAGCATGGCGTCGACTTCACGGGCAAGGTAGCTCGCCGCGTCGCTGGTGCTGCTGCGGCCCTCTTGGGCCACGCCGTCGTTGTCACGCGCCGAAGGCAGCGGCAGGTTGATCGCCAGCAGCCGCGCGCGCGGCCAGCCGTTGGACTCGAAGCGCCACAGGGTCGTGAGCCACAGTGCGGCGCTGTCGCCGTTGCCATGCACAAAGACGATGGGCGTCGGCGCGGTCAGTGTTGGCGGCGGTGGCGTGGCCGCACAGGCGCACAGCAGCGCGGCGGTGAAGGTGATGAAGGCGCGGCGATGCAGACTCATGGGGTGATCGTGATCGTGGTGGGGGTGGCCCATGATGCCTCAGCGATGGCCTCAGAATGCGAGCCCATCCCACCCCGCATACGGAGCGACGACCATGCAAGGATTCAAGCCACTGGCCCTGATAACGCTCGCAGCCACCATGCTGCTCGCCAGCTGTGGCGGCCAGGAAGACAGCGTCACCAGCAACGCCTGTTTGCAAACCTCCCCCACGGGCCAGGTCTACAACCCGGGCACACCGGGCGAAAACGGCGCACCCGAAATCCCCACCGGCTTTGCCAGTCGCAGCCCCGTGCAGGCGCGCAGCTTCATGGTCGTGGCCAACAACCCACTGGCCACCAAGGCCGGCTGCGAGGTGCTCAAGAAAGGCGGCACGGCGGTAGACGCTGCCGTGGCCGTGCAGATGGTGCTGAACATCGTCGAGCCGCAGTCCTCAGGCATCGGCGGCGGTGCCTTCATGTTGACCTACGACGCGCGCACCAAGACCGTGACCTCGTACGACGGCCGCGAAACCGCGCCGGCCGCCGCCACCGAAAACTACCTGCGCTGGATCAACGACACCACACGCACCACGCCGCTGCCCAACGCGCGCTCGAGCGGGCGCTCGATCGGCACGCCGGGCGTCGTGCACATGCTCGACACGGCGCACAAAGACTACGGCCGGCTGCCGTGGAAAGAGCTCTTCGACCCGGCGATCCAGATCGCCACCGACGGCTTCAAGATCAGCCCGCGCATGTTTGCGTCTGTCGCCGGCTCGGCCGCTGCGCTCGCGCGTGACCCCGACGCCCGCGCCTACTTTCTGAAGGCCGACGGCACGGCCAAAGATGCTGGCGCGCTGCTCAAGAGCCCCGAGCTCGCGGCCACCTTCAAGGCCATGGCCGAAGGCGGCGCCAACGCCTTCTACAGCGGCGCGATCGCGCAAGACATCGTGAGCAAGATTGCCGACACCTCTGGCGGCATCACGCCGGGGCTGACCACGCTGGCGGACCTGGCCGCTTACCGCTCGAAGAAGCGCGAGGCCGTGTGCACGTCGTATCGCAGCTATCAAGTCTGCGGCATGGGCCCGCCTTCATCGGGTGGGCTGGCCGTGGCGCAGACGCTGGGTGTGCTGGAAAACTTTGACCTCGCAGCACACAAGCCCACAGCAATGGACATCAATGGCGGGCGGCCCACGGTGATGGGCGTGCACCTGGTTTCCGAAGCGCAGCGCTTGGCCTATGCCGACCGCGACAAGTACGTGGCCGACACCGACTTCGTGCCGCTGCCCGGCGGCAGCACGTCGAGGATGCTCGACAAGGCCTACCTCAAGCAGCGCGCCGCGCTCATCAGCCTGACCAAGAGCCTGGGCGTCACGCAGCCCGGCAACCTCGGGCCCACCAGCTTGGGGGTGAGCAGCCCGACGGCCGAGAACGGCACCACACATCTGTCCGTCGTGGACGGTGAAGGCAACGTGGTGACGATGACGACCACGGTGGAGTCGGGCTTTGGCTCCTTCCACATGGCCAAAGGCGGCTTCTTGCTCAACAACCAGTTGACCGACTTCTCGGCGGCGCCCACTGACGCGCAAGGCCTGCCCATCGCCAACCGCGTGGCACCGCTCAAGCGCCCGCGCAGCTCGATGTCACCCACGCTGGTGTTCAACCAGACCGGCGGCCAGCGTGGCGACTTCTTCATGGCCACGGGCTCACCCGGCGGCGCCACCATCATTCAATACGTCGGCAAGACGCTGGTAGGCGTGCTCGACTGGGGCATGGACGCACAGCAAGCCACCTCGATGATCGCTTTCGGTGCCTCCAACAGCGCCACCACCAACGTCGGCAGCGAACACCCCAACGTCGACATCAGCAACGGCGCGGCCGGCGACGCGCTGATCACGGGCTTGCGCGCACTGGGCCACACCGTCGGCACGGCCGCGCAGTCCAGCGGCTTGAGCACTATCGTGATGGCCAACCATCCGCGGGGATTCCGCTACTTGCAGGGTGGCGCAGACCCTCGGCGGGAGGGTGTGGCGCTGGGGGATGTGTTTCCGCCCGGGCCTTGACGAACTTGACGGACTTGACTAAAGCCGACTACGAACGCGACAGATAAGCCTGCGCCAGCCGCACAAAGTAGCTCGCCGTGCCGGGCAGGATGCGGTCGTTGAAGTCATAGCCTGCGCTGTGCACCATGCAGCCGCCCTCGCCCACCGCCTGGCCCACGCCGTTGCCCACGGTGAAGTAGCAGCCGGGCACGCGCGCCAGCATCAGGCCGAAGTCGTCGCTGGCGGCACCGGGCGCAAGATCAGCGATCAGCGCGCCTTCACCGGCCCACTTCAGCGCCACCTCGCGCGCGAAGTTAGTTTCCGCCAACGCATTGATGGTGGGCGGATAGCGCCAGCGGTAGTCGACCTCGGCGCTGGCGCCATGCACGGCCGCTTGCGCCTGCGCCATGGCGGTGATGCGCGTGCGCAGCTGTTCGCGCACAGCCGCACTGCGCGCGCGGATGGTCAGCCGCAGCTCGGCGCTGGCGGGGATCACGTTGGGCGCATCGCCGGCATGGAAAGCACCTACGGTGAGGATCGACAACTCGTTGGGGTCGACCTCGCGCGAAACCAGGCTTTGCAGCGCCAGTACAAGGTGCGCGCCGGCCACGATGGGGTCGACCGCGCGGTGGTGCATGGCGCCGTGGCCGCCGCGCCCGCGCACGGTGATGATGGCGGTGTCGCTCGACGTGTAGACGACCCCGCTGCGAAAGCCGAGCTGGCCGGCGGCAAAGCCCGGCGCGTTGTGAAAGGCGAAGAGCGCGTCGCACGGAAAGCGCTCGAAGAGGCCGTCGTCGAGCATCGCCTGCGCGCCGCCCAGGCCTTCTTCGGCGGGCTGGAAGATGAGGTTCAGCGTGCCATCAAAGGCGCGTGTAAGGCCCAGCACACGCGCCACCGCCAGCAGCGTGGCGGTGTGGCCGTCGTGGCCGCAGGCGTGCATCAGGCCCGCCGTTTTGCTGGCGTAGGGCAGGCCCGTGAGCTCGGTGATGGGCAGCGCGTCCATGTCGGCGCGCAGGCCCAGTCGCCGAGTGCCGTTGCCGCAGCGCAAGGTGGCCACGACGCCGGTGCCGCCGATGCCACGGTGCACGGTGTAGCCCCAGCCTTCAAGCTGCCTGGCCACCAAGGCACTGGTTTGATGTTCCTGAAAACCGAGCTCGGGGTTGGCGTGGATCTGGCGGCGCAGCGCCACCATCTCAACTTCGATGGCGCGCACCTCGTCGAGCACGGGGGTGGGCATGGCATGGGTCGCGGCCGCAGTTGGGTCGTCCATCACGTCGTCACTCCTGGCGCCTGGCGGTTTTGACGAAGGCCATGAACTGCTGCTGCTCATCAGGCTGAAGTTTGCAGGTGTTGGGCGCGCAGGCTGTCGAACGCCGCGCTGAATTCGCTGCGCCAGCGCGCGCGGGTGCTGCGGTCGATCCACGCCGCGTCCAGCCCATTGAGCATGAAGCCGCGCAATTCATCGACCGTAAAACCGAAGTCGCGCGCCATCATCAGCCAGGCCCCGGTGGGCGTGACGTGATGCAGCGTGGGGTCGTCGGTGTTGGGGTGGATGCGCAGGCCCAGACCCGGCATGCGCCGGATCGGGTGGTCCAGCGCCCAGCGCTCTCTTGATAACGTGCGCAGGTAGTAGGAATTCGTCGGCACCACCGTGAAGACCACCCCCTGGTCGGCGCAGCGTGCGGCGAATTCAGGCGCATCGACCACCGTGTAGCCGTGGTCGATGCGGTCGACCTTCAGCACATCCAGCGCCGTTTGCACGTTGTGCCAGGGCATGCCGAATTCACCGGCGTGGGCGGTGGTCTTCATGCCGCCACGGCGCGCCAGCGCGTAGGCCTCGGTGAAGAGCTCGGGCGGGCGGTCCACCTCGCGGTAGTCGATGCCGATGCCAATGACTTCATCCTCAGGGTGCGCCAGCACCCACTGCACCATCTCCAGCGCTTCTTGCGGTGTGGCTTCGCGGTCTATTGACGGGATCAAGCGCCCAACGATGCCCAGCGCCTGCTCGCTGTCGCGCATGCCGCGCACGATGGCTTGCATCGCCACTGGGTAGGGCAGATGCGAGTCACGCGCGGTGCCGGTGGGGTTCCAGAAGACCTCGGCATAACGCACATGATGTGCGTGGGCATCGGCCAGGTATTCGCAGGTGATGCGGTAGAGGTCATCCCCCGAGCGGATGAGCCAGGCGTCCAGCGCGCGCAGCACACGCAGCACGCCCACGGGCTTGTCGCCGCGTGTGTAGAAGGCGCTGATCTCGGCGTCGCTCAAGGGCGCGTTGGCCGTATGCGCGAGATCGAAAAACGTCTGCCGGCGCACGGTGCCAAAGAGGTGGCAATGCAACTCGACTTTGGGGCAAGCGTGCAGGAATGACTCTAGGCCGGGCATGCTTGATTCTAGGAGGCACCCTTTGGGCGATAAGCTTGGCGCCATGACTGAACCGACTCCTGCTCCCGCCGCCACCACGACCGCCACCACCCCACCGCAGCCGCCGGCCAATGTGTGGGTCGAGCTGCTCATCACCATCGTGGCGCCGTCGCTGGTGCTGATGCAAGGCAACCCGCTTATGGGCGCGCTGCCCACGCTGCTGGTGGCGCTGGCGCTGCCGCTGGGTTGGGGCCTGTGGCAAGTGCAGCACAAGCGCAGCTTCGGGCTGATGGCCAGCATTGGCGTCGTCAGCACCTTGCTCACCGGCGGCATCGGTTTGATGGAGCTTGACGCCAAGTGGCTGGCCGTCAAAGAAGCCGCCGTGCCGGCCGCGCTGGGCCTGGTGGTCGCGGGCTCGGCCTGGACGCGGCGCCCGCTCATCAAGGCGCTGGTCTTCAATCCGGGGCTCTTTGATGTCGAGCGTGTCAACCTGGCGCTTGCCGAGCGCAACACCGCCGCGCGGTTTGACGAGAAGCTGCGCCGCGCCACGCTGCTGCTGTCGGGCACCTTCTTCTTTTCATCGGTGATGAACTACATCCTCGCGCGCTGGCTGGTGAACAGCCCCGCCGGCAGCGACGCCTTCAATGAAGAGCTGGGCCGCTTGACGCTCCTGAGCTACCCGATGATCGCGCTGCCGTCGCTGGCAATGATGGTGGCGCTGCTGCTCTGGCTGGGCCGCTGCTCGAAGGAGCTGGCGGGCCTGGACTTGCTGGACATGATGCACGCGCCCCCCCAGAAGCAAGGGTCATAGCTGCGGCGGTGGCCCGCGAGCCGCCGTTACCATGGCCCGACAGAACCGCCATGGACAACATCGAAGATCCTTTACGAGCCGCCTCGAGCCAGGCCGCCCGCCAAGGCGCGGTGCCTGACGTCTCGGCGCGCGTGCGCTTCGATCAAATCGAATCGCACTTTCGGCTGACGCCTCAGCCTGTCATGGTCGGCATGCTCTTCACCGTGCTGCTGGCCTGGGCCGTGCTGCCCAGCGCCGGTGCGAATTTGACGCTGGGCTGGCTGGCGGCGAAGTGGTTGATCGGCGGCATGCGCTTGCTCGAACACCATCTTTTTGCGCACGATGCCCACCGTGAGCAGCACGCCGAACGCTGGTATTGGCGCTACTACCTGCTGATGCTGCTGGACTCGGTCAGCTGGGGGTTGATCCCCATGTTCTTCATCAGCACAGGTGACTTCGCGCTCGACACGGTGCTGCTGGCATCGGTCTTCGGTTTGGCTGCGGCGGGCGTCTTTACGCTGATCGGCAATGTCTTCTCGACGACCACTTTTCTGGTCATCGTATTGCTGCCAACCCTGTACTACTTCAGCACCGGAAGTGACCGTTCAGCCTGGCTGGGAAGCCTGGGCGTGCTCGTCTTCCTCGCCATCGTGGTCTTCGAGTCCTGGCGAGGCGCACAGCTCTTCCTCGAAATCACTCGGCTGCGCCGCCAAAACGAATGGATCGCTGAAGAGCGCCGCCATGCGCTGGTGCTGGCCGAGCAAGGCAGTGCCGCCAAGACCCGCTTCCTGGCGACGGTGAGCCATGAGTTGCGCACGCCACTCAACGGCATCCTGGGCATGGCGCAGCTCTTGCAGCAGTCCACGCTCGAGCCCACGCAACGCTTGCAACTCGACGTCGTGGCGCAGTCGGCGCGCCACCTGCGCACCATCATCGACGAAATCCTGGACATGGCGCGCATCGAATCCGGTCGCGTGAGCGTGACGACAGCGCCCTTTGCGCTGGGGCAGACGGTGCGTGACGTGACGGACATGCTGACACCCGTGGCCAAGGACAAGGGTCTGGCCTTTTCATACACGCTCGATGAAGCGCTGGCCACGCACTGGCTAGGCGACGCCGCACGCATCCGTCAGGTGTTGCACAACCTGCTGGGCAACGCCATCAAATTCACCGCGCGGGGTAGCGTCAGCTTGGCCGCTAGCGCCGGCAGTGACGGCCTGCGCTTTGTGGTCAGCGACACCGGGCTGGGTGTCAGCCCCGACGCACTGGCGCGCATCTTCGAGCCCTTCGAACAATCGGCATGTGGGGCCGAACAGGTGCCGGCCGGCACCGGCCTGGGGCTGACGATCGCGCGCCAGCTCGCGCGGGCTATGGGTGGTGATGTGATCTGCGCCAATAGCTCGGCGGCGGGCACGAGCTTTGTGTTTGACGTGGCGTGCAGCGTCGTGGCTACGCCGAGGGTTGGCATTCCAGGCGGCCTGCCCACGGCGCTGAGGCCACTGCATGCTGACGGCACCGTGCTGGTGGTGGAAGACAACGCCGTCAACGCCATGGTCGCGGGCGCCATGCTCGAACGCTTGGGTCTGAGCTTCGAGCATGTTGACAGCGGCGAGAAAGCGCTGCGTCGCCTGAACGACGCGCGCTACGCATTGATCTTGATGGACTGCCAGATGCCCGGCATCGACGGGCTGGAAACCACGCGGCGCTGGCGTGCGCTGGAAGTCGCCGAGCCCGAACGCGGACGCACGCCGGTGGTGGCCGTGACGGCGAACGCCGCCAACAACGACCGCGAACGCTGCCTTGCCGCCGGCATGGACGACTACCTCGCCAAGCCCTACGAGCTCGCGGCCTTGCGCGACAAACTGGCCAAGCAACTCGCGGTCGCGAACGCGTCGCGCTGACACTGCTGCTGACGTTGCTGCCAAGCCAAGCACGTGCACCTCGCGCAGATCCTCTTCAGCCAAGGTTTTGGCACACGCCGCATCTGCGTCGGCCTGGTGACTAACGGGCTAGTGACGTGGCGTGGTGAGGTGCTGCGCGACCCGCAGCAAGAGCTGCCCACGGCCGACTTGGTGCTTCGCATCCAGGGCCGCGACTGGCCTTACCGTGAGCGCGCGCTCGTCATGTTGCACAAACCGGCAGGCTACGAGTGTTCGCAAAAACCCAAGCACCATCCCAGCGTGATGAGCCTCTTGCCCGAGCCCTTGCGCACACGCGGCGTGCAGCCCATCGGGCGGCTAGACGAAGACACCACCGGGCTCTTGCTGCTGACCGACGACGGCGCGCTGATTCACCGCTGGACGTCACCCAAGCACCACGTACCCAAGGTCTACGAGGTCGGCCTGCGCCACGCCGTGAGTGACGCCCAGCTCGCCGCCTTACGCGACGGCGTCGTGCTCGACGACGACCCCGCGCCGGTGCGCGCCGCAGCCTGCGTAGCCAACGGCGAACGCGCTTTGCGGCTCACGCTCGTGGAGGGCAAATACCACCAGGTCAAGCGCATGGTGGCGGCGGCGGGCAACCGCGTGGAGACGCTGCATCGCAGCGAGTTTGGTCGGCTAGTGCTGCCTGAAGACTTACCCGCAGGCCAATGGCGTTGGGTGTTGCCGCAGGACGTGGCCTGAAGCTCAGACCCCGCTGCCGATAATCGCGCGATGCAGGTCTTTCGCAACGCGCTTCCACTGGGCTCACAAGCCCATGCCGTGACCATCGGCAACTTCGACGGTGTGCACCGCGGCCACCAGGCCATGTTGGCGCTGCTGACGAACGAGGCACGCCATCGCAGCATGCCGTCCTGCGTCTTGACTTTCGAGCCCCACCCGCGCGACTTCTTTGCCCGCCGTGCGGGCAAGAGCGAGCTCGCACCTCGGCGCATCGCCACGCTGCGCGACAAGCTGGCGGAGCTGGAGCGCTGTGGCATCGACCGCGTCGTCATCGCGCGCTTTGACCAACGATTTGCCGCGCAGGCGCCGCAGACCTTCATCGACGCCGTGTTGCTCAAGGGCCTGCGCACGCGCTACGTGCTGGTGGGCGACGACTTTCGCTTCGGCGCCAGGCGCGAAGGCAGCTACGCCATGCTCGACGAAGCCGGCACGCGCGGCGGCTTCGACGTCGCCCGCATGATGAGCTACGAGGTGCATGGCCAGCGTGTTTCCAGCTCGGCCGTGCGCGAGGCGCTGGCCAGCGGCGACATGGCGCGCTGCGCGGCCCTCTTGGGGCGGCCCTACAGCGTCAGCGGCCATGTCGTGCATGGCCAAAAGCTCGGCCGCGAGCTTGGCTTTGCCACCTTGAACCAACGCTTCGGCCACGCGCGGCCGGCGGCGATGGGTATCTTCGTGGTGCGGGTGTTTGGCCTGTCGGCGGCGCCGCTACCGGGTGTGGCCAGCCTGGGCGTGCGCCCCACGGTCGACGACAGCGGCCGCGTGCTGTTGGAGACGCATTGCCTGGACTGGCCCGCCGAGCTCGGCAGCGACGGCGCCTACGGCCGCTGCGTGCGCGTGGAGCTGCTGCACAAGCTGCACGACGAGCGCCACTACCCTTCGCTCAACGCCTTGCGCGAAGGCATCGCGCGCGACCGCGCCGACGCCCTGGCCTGGTTCAGAACGACCAGGCCAGGCCCGCCGTGACGGCCAGGCTGGCCGGCTTCTTCGTCAAGGGGCTGTCGGCTGCCGGGCCTAACAGCCGAGTGGCGTTGACACCCGACAGCAGCACCCAGCGCGGCGTGATCTCGCTGCGCAGGTTGGCAAACAGCGTGACATCACGCACGCCGCCCTGCGGCTCGTACACCGCCAGGCCGGTGCGCATGGCTTGTGCGGGCGTCACGCCGAAGTAGGTTTGCAGGTAGCGGTCACCCGCCAGCACGGCGGCCACGCCGGCGGCCCAGGTCGTGGTGGGCGACCAGCGCTGCTCGCGCGACAGGTTCAGGTCACCAAGGTAGCCGCCACCGCGGCCCAGCGCGTCGACGCTGACGGCGCCGCCAAGACGCCAATGCTCGTCCACCAACCAGCGCGCCGCCAGCCGCGCGCGCACCGTGGCCCGCACGTTACCCAGGCCTTGCAAGGCGGCGCTGGTGGACTCGCTGCGGCCCCCATCGAAGCGCAGCGCCAAGCTGAGTTTGAAGTCGCTGCGCGGGCTCAGATCCAGGCCCAGACCACGCACCACTTCTTCGTTAGTGCGTGTGATGAAACCGCTGGCGTTGGTGACGCTCAGGTTGCCGTAACGAAGGTAGAAGCCCGGCATCAGCCGCGTCTTGCGCTCGGCCGCACCAGCGTAGGCTGGGCCGTTGGCCAGCAAGGGGCCGATGGCGCCTTCCCATTCGGTGGCGTATGCGGGCGCCAGTGCCGTCAACACCACGGCGGCAACGGCGAGCCGCACATGGGCGTGGTGCCTGAAGCTGGTGAGGGTCATCGAATCCCGGCCGGTAGAATGAGGTCATGCGATTGTCACTGGCCCCAACTCTGCTCCGCGCCATGGATTCGTGCCGCCATGCACGCTGGCAGGCCGCCACACGGCGCCAGGCCACGCGCGATCGAATTTGGGCTTCAGCGCACTGACCCCATCGCTGGCGTTTCACGACAAACGCCCCCAATTCGATGTTTTGCGGCGCCACGCGCCATCAGGCCATGAACACTACCCACACCGACACCCCTGCCGTGGACTACCGCGCCACGCTGAACCTGCCCGACACGCCCTTCCCCATGCGCGGCGACTTGCCCAAGCGCGAGCCCGCGTGGGTCACCACCTGGAACGACACCACGCAAGACGGCGGCACCTACCAGCGTTTGCGCGACGCGCGCCACGGTGCGCCGCTCTTTGTGCTGCACGACGGCCCGCCTTACGCCAACGGCCAGCTGCACATCGGCCACGCCGTCAACAAGATCCTCAAAGACATGGTCGTGAAGGCCCGCCAGCTCGCGGGCTTTGATGCACGCTACGTGCCGGGTTGGGACTGCCACGGCCTGCCGATCGAAAACGCCATCGAGAAGTTGTACGGCCGCAGCCTGCCGCGCGCCGAGGTGCAGGCCAAGAGCCGCGCCTTTGCGGGTGAGCAGATCGCGCAGCAGATGCAAGACTTTCAGCGCCTGGGCGTGCTGGGGGACTGGGGCCGGCCCTACCGCACCATGGACTTCGCCAACGAAGCCGGTGAGATCCGCGTCTTGAAGCGCCTGGTCGAGCGCGGCTTTGTCTATCGTGGGTCCAAACCCGTGTACTGGTGCTTCGACTGCGGCTCCTCGCTGGCCGAGTTCGAGATCGAGTACGCCGACAAGAGTTCGCCAACGATCGACGTCGCTTTCCCCGCCGCTGAGCCCGACAAACTGGCCGCTGCTTTTGGCTTGAGCGCACTCGCCAAGCCCGCCTTCGTCGTCATTTGGACCACGACGCCGTGGACCCTCCCGGCCAACGTCGCCATCGCCGCCCACCCGGATCTGGCCTACGTGGGGCTCCGCTACGTCGACCCGGCGACGAATCGGCGTCTCATGGGATTCCGACCGGCGCTCCGGGTTACGGGCGTTCCTCGGCCGGCAGCAGCGCGACGAACACCACCGTGCAGGCGGCGATCACCGACAGCGTCAGCAGC
>JANOJR010000553.1:0-2941 GCA_031418855.1 Rubrivivax sp. | reverse complement strand
CGCGAGAGCACGCATGACGTGCGCGAGCTGCTGTTGAACTTCCGCACGCGCACGAATGCTGAAGACATCACGCCGGCGCTGGCCATCACCTTGCAAAAGCTTGAACACCAAAGTGGCTTGCGCACCCATCTTTCGGTCAAGGGGCAGGGCATGCCCTTGCCGCCCGACGTGCAGGTGCAGGTGCTGCACGTCGTGCAGGAGGCTTTGTCGAACGTGCGCAAGCATGCGCGGGCGCGCGAGGTGTGGGTCGAGGTTGAGCAGTCGCCGCACTGGCGCGTCGAAGTGCGGGACGACGGCTGTGGCTTCGCGGCCGGCGCCGAGCCCGGGGAGGCGCACGTTGGGCTGCGCATCATGAAAGAGCGCGCCGCGCGCATCGGCGCGGCAGTCGAGGTGCATGCCACGCCGGGGTTGGGCGCGCGCGTGGTGCTGACCTTGGCGGCAACTTCGGCGACGACGGCGGTGGCAGCGTGATGGCGCCGCGCATCACCGTGTTGGTGGTCGATGACCACACGCTGTTCCGGCGCGGCATCAAGTCGCTGCTAGCAGCCCACGCGCGGCTGCACGTGGTCGGTGAGGCGGCCGACGCGCCCGAGGCCTTGCGCCTGGCCGCAGCATTGCAGCCGCAGGTCATCCTGCTCGACAACCACTTGCCTGGTGCCAGCGGCGTGCAAGCTTTGCCGGGCTTGCGCGAATGCGCGCCGCAAGCGCAGGTGCTGATGCTGACCATGAGCGAGGACGAGCAAGACCTGGCCGCCGCGCTGCGGGCAGGGGCTTGCGGCTATCTGCTGAAGACGGCCGACGCCGAGGTCTTGTACGAGGCCATCGAGCGCGCCGCGCGTGGCGAGTCGACGGTCAGCCCGGAGATGACAGGCAAGCTTGTCAGCGCCATGCAGCGGCCAGCGACCGAGCTGCCCAAACTGTCGCCGCGTGAGCAGCAAATCCTTGCGCAGATCGCCAAGGGCGCGAGCAACAAAGAGATCGCACGCACTTTGGCCATTGCCGAGACGACGGTGAAGATCCACGTCCAGCACATCCTGCGCAAGCTGCAACTCGTCTCGCGTGTGCAGGCCGCCGTGTATGCCAGCCGCCACAGCCGCAGCGCGGAATTGATCAGCCGTTGACCGTGGCGGTGAATTCGCGAGCCCAGGCCTCGGGTGTGAGGATGGCCAGGTTAAGCCGCCGCGCGCGCTTGCCCAGGCACAGCAGGTCGCGGTCCCGCGTCACCAGCCACGGCGCGCGTTCGCGCAGCGCCAACTCGATGAAGACCTGATCGTCCGCGTCACGGCATCGCAGCGCCTCGGTTGGGGTCAGAGTGCATTCTTCGCGCATGATGGCCAGTTGATCGAATAGAGAGAGCGTGTGCTCACCATCGGCGACGTACTTGGCCAACACTGGGCGCGCCAGCACGTGGCGGAACTCTTCGCGCATGCGCGCGGTGACCAGCCAGCGCAGCTCGCCAGCGTGCAAGCCGTGCATCAACGCACCCATCGCGGGGTCGTCGAAGAGCAAGCCGTCGAGTGCCGCGTTGGTGTCCAGCACGATGGCCGGTGGCAGTGCGGCGGTGTTCGTCAAAGGGGCCCCAAGTGCGCGGTGCAGCGGCAGATTCACGGGGCCCAAGAGGCAACGCGGGCGATGCGGCTTGCCGGCCTTGCTGCGTCTGAATATAATGGAAGGCTTTTCGGAACACTGCCGCCCCCTTGACCAGTCCCTCTTGGGGACCATCGCATTGAGGCGTGCGCAGTAGGAACCTGGCCCGGTTTGCCGCGCCCAGACCCCTGCCGAAAAGCGGTGTGAACTCAATCGGGAACGAGCTAGGAACGACCTACATATGCCAACCATCAATCAACTCGTGCGCTTTGGCCGCGAGGTCGAGGCCACAAAGTCCAAGTCGCCTGCAATGCAAAACAGCCCGCAGCGGCGCGGCGTGTGCACCCGTGTCTACACCACCACTCCGAAGAAGCCGAACTCGGCCTTGCGCAAGGTTGCCAAAGTGCGCCTGACCAACGGCTTCGAGATCATCAGCTACATCGGCGGTGAAGGCCACAACCTGCAAGAGCACAGTGTCGTGCTCGTGCGCGGTGGCCGCGTGAAAGACCTGCCCGGTGTGCGCTACCACATCGTGCGCGGCTCGCTTGACCTGCAAGGCGTCAAAGACCGCAAGCAGTCGCGCTCCAAATACGGCGCGAAGCGTCCGAAGAAGGCCTGAGGGCCTTCGTCGACCCAAGAAAGCCTGACGGCTTTCGTCGTCCGAAGAAGGCCTGAGTTCCACATTCAGGCTTTCGACGGACACCACGGCCGGCGCATGTCGCGCCAGTCGAGTAAGTGAAAGGTCTTGATGGCCTTTCGCGGCTGAACCCGCAAAGGTTCGTGCCAACTGAAATCAAAGAAAGAAGAGTGCTATGCCACGTCGTCGCGAAGTCCCCAAACGCGAGATCCTGCCGGACCCGAAGTACGGCTCCATCGATCTGTCCAAGTTCATGAACGTGATCATGGAATCGGGCAAGAAAGCCGTCGCCGAGCGCATCATTTACGGTGCGCTTGAGCAGGTGGAAAAGAAGGCGGCCAAAGACCCGCTGGAAATCTTCATGGTCGCACTGAACAACATCAAGCCGATGGTTGAAGTGAAGTCACGCCGTGTTGGTGGCGCGAACTACCAGGTGCCCGTCGAAGTGCGCCCCGTGCGCCGCCAGGCCTTGGCGATGCGCTGGCTCAAAGAGTCGGCGCGCAAGCGTGGTGAGAAGTCGATGGCCGCCCGCTTGGCCAACGAATTGCTTGAGGCCAGCGAAGGCCGCGGCGGTGCGATGAAAAAGCGCGATGAAGTGCACCGCATGGCCGAGGCCAACAAAGCGTTCTCGCACTTCCGCTTCTAAACACCCTCTTTGTTTCTCGGCCGCTCTCACGGGTTAGTACTAGCCCGAGGGCGGCCCCTGCATTTGGAGTC
>JANOJR010000552.1:0-3812 GCA_031418855.1 Rubrivivax sp. | reverse complement strand
GCGCCTGGAGCTGCGCGAGCTGCGTGCCAGCGCCGGCAGCGCGCTCGCGCAAGGCCGCGCCGTGGCCGAGAACGCTGGCTCGGGCACCTGGACGGTGAAGAGCGAAGGCACGCTGAGCAATTTCGACCCCGTGTTGTGGTGGCCCGGCGCCGAGGGCTCGGCCTGGCGCCAAGGCCCGCACCGCGTCTCGGGCAACTGGCAGGTGGACCTGCGGCTGCCCGCCAACGCCCAGCGCCTGACCTGGTTGCCACTGCTGCAAACCACCGCCGGCAGCGGTGTCGTGCGCGTGCAAGATTCGCAAGTCGCCGGTGTGCCCGTACAACTGGAGTTAGTGCTCGGCCACCAACCCGGTGACGCCAGCGGCACCCCGAGCAGCCTGCGCGGCGAGCTGCGCGCGGGCGGCAACCGCTTGAGCTTCGACGGCCGCGCCGACCCGCTGGGCGCGGGCACGTCCGACCGCTGGCAGGCAGAGCTCAAGGCCGACAAGCTCGCCGGCCTGGCGGCCATCACGCGGCTCGTGCCCGCGCTGGCCGAGTGGGCGCCACGCGAAGGCAGCGCCAGCGCCAGCGTGCAAGGCGTCGGCCGCTGGCCCGACATACGCAGCGAAGGCCAAGCCACGCTTGAAGGCGTGCGCCTGGGCGAGCTGCAACTGCAAAGCGCGCAAACCAGCTGGCGCTTCAATACCGCGAGCGACCAGCCGCTCAACATCAGCGCCGATATCCAGGGCATGCGGATGGGGACGCAGCAGCTCAACGCCCTGCGTGCCGAGCTGCAAGGCACGCTGCGCCAGCATGTGCTGCAAGCCCAGGCCACGCTGCCGCAAAGGCCACCGGAATGGATGGAAACCCTGTTCGGCCTGAATACACGTGGCGGCACCCGTGCAACGCTGCGTGCCGAAGGCGGCTGGGCGGCTGACGGCAGCGGTGGCGGCGCGTGGCGTGGCCGTGTCGCGCAGCTGGCCCTGGGTCCGGGCGACGCCGTTGGCACAGCGCCTGGCGCAGCGGCTGCCGCCGCGAGCGCTACCGCTAACGCCGCAGTGACGGGGTGGCTGGTGGCCCGTGACTTGCGCGCCGAAATGCACTTCTCACCCCAGGGCGGGCTCGTCGAGCTGCGCGCAGACGCCGGCCAGGCGCGTTTGGCCGACGCCTTGACGCTGCGCTGGGACGCCGTCGAGCTGAACAACCGCGGCGCGCGAGCGGCGTTCTCACTGCGCGCCGAGATCGAGCCCTTCCTGGCCGCACCCATGCTGGCGCGCATGCAGCCGTCGATGGGCTGGGGTGGTGACCTGCAACTCGGCGCGCGGCTGGACATCAGGGCCGCCGAGACGCTCGACGCCGACGTCATCTTCGAGCGCCGCGGAGGCGATCTGCACATCGACGACGGTGTTGGGCGCCAAGCCTTGGGTCTGAGCACCCTGCGCATGGCGCTCGCCGCGCACGACGGGCGCTGGAGCTTCACGCAAGACTTTGCAGGGCGCACGCTGGGCGACATCAAGGGCGCGCTGAACCTGCGCCTGCCCGCCACACAGCGCTGGCCCGATGCCAAGAGCAGTATTGAAGGCAGCATCGAAGGGCGTGTCGGCAACATCGGCATCTGGAGCGCCTGGGTGCCGCCGGGCTGGCGCTTGCAGGGTAGCCTAACCACCAACGCGAGCGTGAGCGGCAGTTTCGGTGCGCCCGACTACCGGGGCCAGGTGCAGGGCCAAAACATCGGCGTGCGCAACCTGCTGCAAGGGGTGGACGTGAGCGGCGGCGAGGTCATGGTCACGCTCACGGGAACGCGCGCGCAGATCGAGCGCTTCGTGCTGCGTGGTGGCGACGGCGAACTCGCCGTCAGCGGCAGCGCCGAGCTCGAGCCGCGCCCGCTGGCGCGGCTGCAACTGCAAGCCCAGCGTTTTCGCGTGCTCGGGCGCGTCGACCGCCAGCTCACCGCCACCGGCAAAGCCGTGCTCGAGCTGCGCCCCGAGCTGGCCAAGCTCGAAGGTGAGTTGCGCGTCGACGAAGGCCTCTACGACGTGAGCCGCCGCGACGCACCTGCGCTGGACGACGACGTGGTGCTGCGCACGGGCAGCGGCGAATATGCCGTACGCGAAGCCGTCGAAGCCGCCCGCCAGCCCCGGCGCAACATCCAGATGGACGTGCAGATCGACCTCGGCGAAAAACTGCGCGTGCGCGGCCGCGGCCTCGATACCCAGCTCGCCGGCCAGCTGCGCCTGAGCACGCCGCAAGGCCGCCTGGCCGTGCGCGGCATCGTGCGTGCGGTGGGCGGCACCTACGCGGCCTATGCGCAAAAGTTGGAGATCGAGCGCGGCATCCTCAACTTCAGCGGCGCCCCCGACAACCCCGGCCTGGACATCCTGGCGCTGCGCCCGAACATCGACGCCAAGGTCGGCGTGGCCATCGCCGGCGACCTCGTGAAACCGCGCATCCGCCTCTACGCCGACCCCGAAATGAGTGACACCGACAAGCTCTCGTGGCTGGTGCTGGGCCGCCCCAGCGACGGCCTGGGCCGCGCCGACAGCGCGCTCTTGCAACGCGCGGCGGTGGCGCTGCTGGCCGGTGAAGGCGAAGCGCCGACCGACGCCTTTCTGCGCACCATCGGCCTGGACGAGCTCTCGCTCAAACAAAGCGACGGCGAGGTGCGCGAGACCGTCATCACCCTGGGCAAACAGCTCTCGCGGCGCTGGTACCTGGGTTACGAGCGCGGCGTCAACGCCACCACCGGCACCTGGCAGCTGATCTACCGCATCGCCCAGCGCTTCACGCTGCGCGCGCAGTCAGGCCAAGACAACTCGCTCGACGTCATCTGGGTCTGGCGTGTGGGCGAAACGCCCATGCTGCCCGGCGTGCTGGGCCGGCTGGTGCCCGTGAGAAAATCCGCCGCGCCGGCTGCGCCCACAGCGTCAGCGCCGGCCCCTTCCAGCCCGCCGTAGTTCACGGGGAGGATCGCCATAGGTGAATGCCTCGTCCCGTAGCACTTCTGGTAGCAGGCAGCCGGCGCCATCGCCGGTGTGTTTTCGAGGGCCCGCTCATGGAATCTACCCAATCAACCCACACCCCACACTTTCAACCGGGGGGCGTCATATCGACACCAGCCGGCGAGAGCATTGCCGCCGCTGGTGAAGTGCTGATCGCAGTCAGCAAGGCGATGCTGGCCATGCGCGAGCTCATGCTCGAAGCGATGGAGGGGGAACAAAGCGCGCAGGCGGCGATTCTTCATGCTGCCGGCGAATTGGCAGCGGCCACGGGGTTGCTAGCCGACCGTGCCTACCGCGCATGTACCGGCTTCCCCGGCGTGCTGTACGCCGACCAGTGGCTGTACCCTCCGACCGTGATCCAAGCTCTCAAAACGCTAGAGATGCGCCCGGCCCCGAGAGGCTAATTCCGCCAGCCGCTTTCCGCACGCAACGTCTCGAACGCGATCCAAGTGGCCGCCACGTGAATCCGTGAATTGAACTGCGCCGCATACTGCTGGCCGATGTCGTAGCAGGTGCGGCGCATGGCTTCCACTTGCGCCTGGGTCAGGCCATCGGGCAGCGTGATCCAGATGGTCGGCGCCATCACATCGAACAACTCGTTCCACCGCGCGCGGACCATCGGCTCGGCGCGCGTGATCGCGTCTTCGAGGTCGGGCACACCGGCCCACCCTTCGCGAATTGGCGCGGTGACTGCCGCCCAGAAGTTCGCCCAATTCCGCTCGTTGTTACTTCTGAATTCGACCACTGCCATTGGGCTACCTCGACTACCGTATGACGCCCTGCGCGCGCAGCGCCTCGATTACCTGGCGATTCCCTTGTGTGACTCCGGCGGCCA
>JANOJR010000551.1:0-5535 GCA_031418855.1 Rubrivivax sp. | reverse complement strand
AGCGGCTTCACTTGATGAAGCGCGTGTCGGCCAGCTTGCTCATGTCGGGTAGCGCCTTGATGATGCCGACCTCAAGCAACAAGTCCGCCGCTTCCTTGCTGAAGGCGGCGTGCTCGCCGGCAAAGAACTTCTGGTTCGCCGCGCGGTCTTGCCAGCGCAGGTACTTCTGGCTGCCCTCGAACTGCTCACCGCTTTGCTTGACGTCGGCGCCCATGATCTCGAAGCTCTTTTTGGGGTCGGCCTTGATCATCTCCAGCGCATCAAAGTAAGCGTTGGCCAGGCCCTGCGCGGCTTTGGCGTTCTCGGCCAGGAACTTGGGCGTGCAGCCGAAGGTGTCCATCACCATGGGGTAGTCGAGCGTGGTGGCGATGATCTTGCCGGCCTCGGGCTTGGCACGTACGGCGCTGAGGAAGGGCTCGTAGGTCATCGCCGCGTCGACGCCGTCTGTGCCTGCAATCATGGCGTTAGCAGCCGCCTGCGGCGAGAGGTTCACCACCCGTACGTCTTTGATGGACATGCCGTTTTTCTTCAACATCCAGGCCAGGCCGAAGTAGGGCGCGGTGCCCGGGGCGTCGGCGGCGACGGTCTTGCCTTTGAGGTCGCTGATCTTGGTGATGTGGGGTTTGACGACCATGCCGTCGGCGCCAAAACTCTTGTCGAGCTGGAAGATCTGCGTCGTGGCCACGCCGTTGGCGTTCCACACGACCCAGGTCTCCACCGTCGTGGCGGCGCACTGGATGTCACCCGAGGCGATGGCCAGGTGGCGGTCTTTCTGCGGGATCTTCTTTATGCTCACATCCAGCCCATGCTTCTTGAAGAGGCCGGCTTCTTTGGCCAGCGTGAGCGGCGCAAAGCCGGTCCAGCCAGAGATGCCGACGGCAACCTTGGTGTCCTGGGCTTGCGCGGCACCGCCGTTGGCCAGAAGGGCTGTAAGCGCCAGCACGGCGAGGGTTTTCTTCATTGGGATCTCCTGAGGGGTTGGGAAGGGGTGAGTGGGTCGAGCGGTCGTTGCGCGGCGTCAGGGCTTGGCCACGATGACGGCGCACGCAATGCGCGCGCCCGCATTGCCGGTGGGTTGGGTCGTGTAGTCGTCGGGCTGGGCATGCACGATCAAACCCCGTCCCACCACGTCGGCCGCGCCGAGGCCAATGGACAGGCCGCTCAGGCGCAGCGAGATCGTCGCCACGCCGTTGGCGTCGGCCTTCAACGAGGGCAGGTCGCCGGCGTGGTGCGCGGCGTGCCGTGGGCCATGGGGCTTGCCGTCGGGGTTGAAGTGCCCGCCGGTGCTCATACCGTCGCCACTGCTGCAGTCGCCCTTTTCGTGGATGTGAAAACCGTGCTCCTGCCCCGGCCTGAGCCCGCTGACCCGCCCTTCAACGAGCATGGTCTGGCCTTGAAGCACAAAGCGCACCTCGCCCACCGCGGCATGCCCGCGCGTAGGCTGCAAGCTGGCCACTGCGGACGGCCCACTTGCCACAGGCGGGCTGGTGCAGCCCGCCGCGAACACGGCGAGCACGCCGCAAAGGGATGACAGCAACCGACTGGATTGACGCATGGCATAAGCTTTCATGATGGGGTTTGAGTGGCGCGTTGCTGGCCCGAGTTCGACGTCAAAGATCGCGCACGAGTCGACGCGCGCCGGATCATAGGTGCCGCCTCGGCGCCCCCACGCATCATGCGGCCACCCACAGCGCGGGCCCATACACACCGCGCAGCATGGGCGCGAGCTGACCGCCATGCACCATGGCCGCGGCCGCCTCGATGTCGGGCGCGATGTAGCGGTCGGTGGGCATGCTGAGGCAGCGCTGGCGCAACAGCGCGTGGGCAGCTTCCAGCGCCAGTGAACTCGACAGCGGGCGCAAGAAATCAATGCCCTGCGCTGCCGCCAGCCATTCGATGGCCAGGATGTGCGCCACGTTGTCGATCATCGGCAGCAAGCGCCGCGCGGCGAAGGTGGCCATCGAGACGTGGTCCTCCTGGTTCGCGCTGGTGGGCAGGGAATCCACGCTGGCCGGATGCGCCAGCGACTTGTTCTCGCTGGCCAGTGAAGCGGCGGTGACGTGGGCGATCATGAAACCGCTGTTCAGGCCAGCGTCGCTCGACAGGAACGGCGGCAGGCGTGACACACCGCTATCGATCAGCATGGCGATGCGGCGCTCGGCAATGGCCCCAACCTCGGCGATGGCGCAGGCCATCGCGTCGCAGGCCAGAGCCACCGGCTCGGCGTGGAAGTTGCCGCCCGAGATCATGGCACCATCGGTCATGGAACCGAAGCCGTCGGCAACGGGAGCGAACACCAGCGGGTTGTCGGTCACCGCATTGGCCTCGCGCAGCAGCACGAGCGCAGCATGTCTAAGCTGGTCTAGACAAGCACCCACCACCTGCGGCTGGCAGCGCAGGCAATAGGGGTCTTGCACGCGGTCGTCGCCTTCAAGGTGGCTGGTGCGGATGGCGCTGCCGGCGAGCAGCGCGCGGTAGTACTGGGCGACGTCGATCTGCCCCGGCTGGCCACGCAAGGCGTGGATGCGTGGATCGAAAGGCCCGTCGCTGCCACGCGCGGCGTCGACCGTGAGCGCGCCGATCACGAGTGCGGATTCGAGCACAGGCTCGAAGCTGAAGAGCGCATGCAGCGCCAGCGCCGTCGACACCTGCGTGCCGTTGATCAGCGCTAGGCCTTCTTTGGCTTGCAAGACCAGCGGCTTGAGCCTTTGCTCTTGCAACACTTCAGTGGCCGGCCGGCGCTCGCCGTCGACGACGAACTCGCCCTCGCCCATCAGCGCCAGCGTCATGTGCGCCAGCGGCGCGAGGTCACCCGACGCACCGACCGAACCCTGGCTCGGCACGAAGGGCACGAGGCCGGCGTTGTGGGCGTCGATCAAGGCATGGATGATTTCGCGGCGCACACCCGAATAACCACGCGCCAGGCTCGCGGCCTTCAGCGCCAGCATCAAACGCAACACGGCGGGCGGCAGCGGCTCGCCCACGCCCACGCTGTGCGAGCGGATGAGGTTGAGCTGCAAAGTCGCCAGATCAGCCTCGCTGATGCGCGTGCTGGCGAGCTTGCCAAAGCCGGTGTTGACGCCGTAGACCGGCGCGCTGCCAGCTGCTGCGGCCTGCACCACCGCCGCGCTGGCATCAACCGCCGGCCATGCGCTTGCATCAAGCGTTAGCGTGTGGCCGCCAGCATGCAGGGTTTGCAGGTCGTCGAGGGAAAGGTGGCCGGGTTGAAGTTGCATCGTTTTGCTCCTTCCCCCTCTTAGGGGGAAGGTTGGGATGGGGGTTGAACGGTGGCGCGGTGGAGTTTTGGGGCACGGCGAAATCCAACCCCCTCCCTAACCCTCCCCCTGCCAGGGGGAGGGGACTGGACTCAGATCATCGGCAGCGTTAGCCCCTGCTCCCTCGCACACGCCACCGCCTCTGCATACCCTGCATCGGCATGCCGCATGACACCGGTGGCCGGGTCGTTCCACAGCACACGCTCAAGCCGCTTCGCTGCCGCGTCCGTACCGTCGCAGACGATCACCACGCCAGCGTGCTGCGAATAACCCATGCCGACACCGCCGCCATGGTGCAGGCTGACCCAGGTCGCGCCGCCAGCGGTGTTGAGCAGGGCGTTGAGCATGGGCCAGTCGCTCACCGCGTCGCTGCCATCTTTCATGGCCTCGGTCTCACGGTTGGGTGACGCCACCGAGCCGCTGTCGAGGTGGTCGCGGCCAATGACGATGGGCGCTTCAAGCTCGCCGCTTTTCACCATCTCGTTGAAGGCCAGGCCGGCGCGGTGGCGCTCGCCCAGGCCGATCCAGCAGATGCGCGCGGGCAGGCCCTGGAAGGCGATGCGCTCAGCCGCCATGTCGAGCCAGCGGTGCAGGTGCGCGTCTGCGGGGAACAGCTCTTTCATCTTGGCGTCGGTCTTGCGAATGTCTTCGGGGTTGCCCGACAACGCGACCCAGCGGAAGGGCCCCTTGCCACGGCAAAAGAGCGGGCGGATGTAGGCCGGCACAAAGCCCGGGAAGGCGAAGGCGTTCTTCAGTCCTTCGTCGAGAGCCACTTGCCGGATGTTGTTGCCGTAGTCCACCGTGGGCACGCCCATGGCCTGGAAGTCGAGCATGGCTTGCACGTGCGCCACACAGCTGCGTGAGGCCGCTGCCTTCAGCGCCGCGTGTTGCGCCGGGTCGGCCTGCGCCGCGCGCCAGGACTCGACACTCCAGCCTATGGGCAGGTAGCCGTGCACGAGGTCGTGCGCCGAAGTTTGATCGGTCACCAGGTCGGGCTTGATACCACCCGCACAGGCGCGCTTGACGAGTTCAGGAAGCAGCTCGGCCGCATTGCCAAGCAAGCCGATCGACACCGCGCGCTTGGCCGCCGTGTAGCGCGTGATGCGCGCCAGCGCGTCGTCAAGGCTCGTCGCCTGTTCGTCGAGGTAGCGCGAGCGCAGGCGAAAGTCGATGCTGCTTTGCTGGCACTCGATGTTCAGCGAACACGCCCCCGCGAAAGTGGCGGCCAGCGGCTGCGCGCCGCCCATGCCGCCCAGCCCGGCGGTAAGGAACCAGCGGCCGGCTAGGTCACCACCGTAGTGCTGGCGCCCGGCTTCGACAAAGGTCTCGTACGTGCCTTGCACGATGCCCTGGCTGCCGATATAGATCCAGCTGCCCGCCGTCATCTGCCCGTACATCATCAATCCCTTGCGGTCGAGCTCGTGGAAGTGCTCCCAGCTGCTCCACTTGGGCACCAGGTTCGAGTTCGCAAGCAGCACACGCGGCGCGTCGACATGGGTGCGAAACACGCCCACGGGCTTGCCGCTTTGCACCAGCAGCGTCTCGTCTTCTTTGAGTGCACGCAGGCTGGCGAGCATGGCGTCGAAACAAGCCCAGTTGCGCGCGGCCTTGCCGATGCCGCCGTAGACCACCAACGCGTCAGGGTTCTCGGCAACCTCGGGGTCAAGGTTGTTTTGCAGCATGCGGTAGGCGGCTTCGATGAGCCAGTTGGCGCAGTGCAGCGTGGTGCCGCGTGGCGCGCGCACCGGGCGCGGCCCCGCAGGCTGGCCAAGCTGGGTGTGGACGGCGGAAAGGTCGGTCATGGTGTTACCCCGGCGGCGGTGAATCAGGGTTGCACTCTACTTGTCTAGACAAGTCTAGGCAAGTAGTATCGAGGCATGGTTTCTACTCATACCGCCGCGGCTCAGGCGCCTCATGCGCCCTATGCGCGCGTCAAAGAACATCTGATGCAAGGCCTGGCCCAGGGCCGTTGGCCGGCGGGCGCCTTGATGCCGTCCGAAGCCGAGTTGGTGGCCGAATTCGGCGTCAGCCGCATGACCGTGAGCCGCGCGCTGCGCGAGTTGCAGGCTTCAGGGCTGGTTGAGCGCACGCAAGGCGTGGGCACCTTTGCGGCGCAGCTGCACCGCGTGTCGTCGAGCCTGACCATTCGCGACTTGCACGAAGAGATCGAATCGCGTGGCCACCAGCACCAAGCGGTCGTGCATGTGCAGCGCGCCGAGAAGGCGGCGGCCGCGCTGGCTTTGCAGCTCGGCATAGTGCG
>JANOJR010000550.1:0-13419 GCA_031418855.1 Rubrivivax sp. | reverse complement strand
GTGGATCATGTTCAGGCGGTTGTCGCGCCAATGCTGTTCCACCGCAAAGTCGCGTGTGTAGCCGTAGCCACCATGCACCTGGATGGCCAGCGAGTTGGCTTCCAGGCACCACTCGCTGGGCCAGCTCTTGGCGATGGGCGTGAGCATCTCCAGCAAGAGGCCGGCCTCTTTCGCGGCATCCGCGTCGCCGGTGTGCAGCTCGTCGACCAGCCGCGCGCAATACAGCGCCAGCGCCAGGCCGCCTTCGACGTAAGCCTTCTGCGCCAGGAGCATGCGCTTCACATCGGCGTGTTCGATGATGGGCAGCTGCGGCTGCGTGGCGTCTTTGCCGGCGCCGGTGATGGCCCTGCCCTGCGGCCGCTGGCGTGCGTAGTCCAGGCTGGCTTCATAACCGGCGTACCCCAGCATCACTGCGCCCAGGCCCACACCGATGCGCGCCTCATTCATCATGTGGAACATGCAGCGCAGGCCTTCGCCCGGCGCGCCCACCAAGTAGCCAATGGCACCGGCCTTGCCACGCACGGGAAACTTGCCCTCACCAAAGTTCAGCAGGCAGTTGGTGGTGCCGCGATAACCCAGCTTGTGGTTCAGGCCGGCCAGTGCCACGTCGTTGCGCTCACCTGTCAGTTCAGCTTCCTCGTTAGCCAAATGCTTGGGCACGATGAAGAGCGAGATGCCCTTGGTGCCGGGTACGAGCTTGCCATCGGCGCCAGGAATCTTGGCCAGCACCAGGTGGATGATGTTCTCGGTGATCTCGTGTTCACCGGCGCTGATCCACATCTTGTTGCCGCGCAGCCGGTAGCGTGGGCCCAGGGCGTCGGATTCGAAGTCGGCGCCATCGGCTTCGGCGCGCGTGGCGACGTCGGACAAGGACGAGCCGGCTTGCGGCTCCGACAAACACATGGTGCCGAACCAGCGCCCGGCGAACTCATGGCGCGCGAAGACCCGGCGTTGCATGGCTGTGCCGTGCGCCATCAACAAATTGGCGTTGCCGCTGGTGAGCATGGCGTAGCCACCCATGGCCACACTGGCTTTGCTAAAGAAGGCATTAGCCGCCATCTCGATGACGCAAGGCAGTTGCATGCCGCCGTCGTCATAGCTTTGCGCGGCAGCGAGCATGCCCGATTCGGCATACGCCGCCAGCGCCTCGTGCGTGGCGCGGGGCAGCAGCACGCGCTCGCCGTCGAAGCGTGGCTCTTCGGTGTCAGACAGGCGGTTGAAGGGCGCGAACTTCTCGCGCGCGATGCGCTCGCACGTGTCGAGCACCGAGGCAAAGGTTTCCAGCGAATGGTCGGCAAAACGCGTGCGCGGCAGCAGTGAGGCCACGCCCAGCCAATCGTTAAGCAGGAAGTCAAGGGTAGCGCGCATGGTCAACTTGAATGTTAGGTGGCCACCAGGGCCATGGTGGCTGAGGCCTTCATGACCAGCGTGCGTTGGCCACCGATCTCTGCAAAGACTTCGGCTTCAGTGAAGCTCAAGGCGCGGCCGGATTTGATGACGCGCGCTTCGCAGACCAGGCGCTCGCCTTTGGCGCCGCGCAACATGCTGGTCTTGAGCTCGGCAGTGAGCACCCAGAAGCCGTCGGCGGCCATGGTCTGCGCGGCGGCACCCATGCTGTGGTCGGCCATCGCCGCCATCGCGCCGGCGTGCACCACGCCCGTGTGCTGGCAGTGTTTAGTCTGAATGGTCAGCAGCGTGCTGACCTGCCCCAACGCCACCGCCACAGGCTCGACGCCAAGATCGACCATGAACGGTGACATGGCGAAGAAGCCGCGCAGGGTGTCGAGGTCGACGTTCATCGCGCTGCCGCCAGGCCGAACGATGCCAGCGCCGCGTGCGCAATCGGTGCGCCCCACTCCTGCACGAAGTGGCCGCCCTCAGTCACTTCCATCGCGGGCGGGCAGCCGCAGATCGTCGCTCGCAGGGCCTGCATCACGGGCGGCCCGAGCACGGGGTCCTGCATGCCTATGGCCATGAAGCTGCTGCCCTTCCAGTGTTGGCTCCAGAACGCGGCGGCCTCGCGGCTGATGGCCACGCCGGGAGCGTCGGTGCCCTCCGGTACGAGGTTAGGAAAGGCGCGCAGCGCCGCCTTGTAGCTGGCGTCCGGAAACGGCGCGTCGTAGGCCGCAGCCTCGCCTGGCGTCATGTCGCGCTTGCCACGCGCCAGCAGCTTGCCCACGGGCAAGTCGGGGTTGGCGTTGGCGTAAGTGCGCCACTGCTTGAAGCCATCACTGAGCTCACCCAGCCCCAGCGTGGTGTTCATCACCAACAAGCGCGTGAAGCGCTCAGGTCTATCGTGCGGCAGCGTCAACCCGAAGAGCCCGCCCCAGTCTTGGCACACCAGCATGATGTTTTTCAAATCGAGCTTGTCGATAAAGGCCAGCAGCATGGCGCGGTGCAGCGCCCAGGTGTGCGCGGCCTCGTCTGCGGGCTTGTCAGAGCGCCCGAAGCCGATGAGGTCGGGGGCCACCACACGCAAGCCCGCGCCCGTGAAGACAGGGATCATGTGCCGGTACAAGTAACTCCAGGTCGGGTTGCCATGCAGGCACAGCGCGGTGACCGCCGCATCACGCGGGCCTTCGTCGATGTAGTGCACGCGGTGGCCAGCGTGCTCGGTGTAGAGCGGCGCGTAGAGCCAGCCCGGCAGCGCTGCGAAGCGGTCGTCCGACGTGCGCAGAGTCGTCATGGTTTAGAAGCCTTTGGGCAGGCCGGCTTGTTTGAGCACGCCGTTGGCGGTGTGGCGCGACTTGACCTTTGCATCAAGGACGAAATGCACCTGCGTAAGTGGGCTGAACCAAATGTCGTGGTCGCCCCGGCCGTGACGTACGAAATGGCAACCTGCCGCCGTCAACAAGCGTTTGATTTCCGGCGTGAAGCTTTCCATCGCGGCGCGGCGTGGCGTGGCGCTCAAGCCGCGAATTCGAACCGGCGCGTCAGCAGCTCAAAGGCCACCGGTGTGTCATGTATGGCGCCGTTGGCTGCCAACAGCTCAGGGATCATCAGGCGCAGCTTTGCTAACAACTCTTCGGTGGTGGCTGCTTCGGTCGCCAGGCCAGGCACGCTTTCCGATGAGGCGACCCAAACCAACGCCTGGGGGTCCCACTCAGCGTGCACGTAGTAGGGCTGGTTCATGCGTGATCTCCTGGCCGCAAGGTTCGCTGGGGCATGCCTCAGGCTACAACACCTCAAAAACGCCCGCCGCCCCCATGCCGCCGCCGATGCACATCGTCACGCACACGCGCTTGGCGCTGCGGCGTTTGCCTTCGATGAGGGCGTGCCCCGTCAAGCGCTGGCCGCTCACGCCGTAGGGGTGGCCCAGGGCGATGGCGCCGCCGTTGACGTTCAGGCGGTCCATGGGGATGCCCAGTCGGTCGGCGCAGTACAGCACCTGCACGGCGAAGGCCTCGTTGAGTTCCCACAGGTCAATGTCGTCGACCTTCAGGCCCAGCCGGGCCAGCACTTTGGGCACGGCGAAGACCGGGCCGATGCCCATTTCGTCGGGCTCGCAGCCGGCGACCGCAAAGCCGAGAAAGCGGCCAAGTGGTTTCAGATTCTTCTGCTGCGCATAGCTGTCGCTCACCAGCACACAAGCGCCCGCGCCGTCGCTGAACTGGCTGGCGTTGCCTGCGGTCACCACACCGCCGGGCACGGCCGTGCGGATGTCCTTGATGCCTTCGTACGTGGTGCCGGCGCGGATGCCTTCGTCGACTGCGACGGTGACCTCTTTGCTGCGCAAACCCAGCACGGCGTCGGCCATGCCGGCCGTCACGGTGATGGGTGCGATCTCGTCTTTGAACAGGCCGGCTTCAAGCGCGGCGGCGGCCTTTTGCTGGCTGCCGGCGCCGTAACGGTCCATGCGCTCCTTTGGAATGTTATAGCGCTTGGCCACCGTCTCGGCGGTTTGCAGCATGGGCCAGTAAATCTCGGGCTTGTGTTCCTGGAGCCAGCTGTCGGCGAGCATGTGCTGGTTCATTTCCTGCTGCACGCAGGAGATGCTCTCCACGCCACCCGCAACATACACATCGGCCTCGCCAGCGATGATGCGCTGCGCGGCCATGGCGATGGTTTGCAAGCCGCTGGAACAAAAGCGATTCACCGTGGCGCCGCTGACCGTGACGGGTAGCCCAGCGCGCAACGCGATCTGGCGCGCGATGTTGGCGCCGGTGGCGCCTTCGGGAGTGGCGCAACCCATCAGCACGTCGTCCACGGCACCTGGGTCGATGCCCGCGCGCTCGACGGCGGCCTTAACCGCGTGGCCGCCAAGGGTGGCGCCATGGGTCATGTTGAAAGCGCCCTTCCAGCTCTTGGCCAGCGGCGTGCGTGCGGTGGAGACGATGAGTGCTTGGGTCATGGCTAACGTCCTAAATGAGTTGGCGAATCGATGAACCTATTGGGCCGACTGCGTGAGCAGCCGATGGTAGAAGCGGACCATGTCCGCCAGCTGGTCGATGGCGATGCGCTCATCGTTGCCGTGCAGTCGCGGCAGATCTTCGGGTTTGAACCTGATGGGCATGAACCGGTAAACCTGGTCGGCAATGTCACCGAACTGGCGCGAGTCGGTGCCTTGCAGCGTCAATCCCGGTGCCACAACAGCGTCGGGGAACACTTCGCGGATGGTGCGCTCCACGAGCTTGTAGGCGGCAGCTTCGGGCGACGACACTTTGGAGGGCTCGAAGCCCGCCGCCACCGGCTTGACCTCGATGCGCTCGTCCGCAATCACACGCTTGACATACGCCGCCACCGACTCGGCGCTGTCGCCAGGCAGGATACGGAGATTCACCACCGCCTCGGCGCGGCCGGGCAGCACGTTTTCTTTGTTGCCGGCGTTGACGATGGTCAGCGCGGTGGTGGTGCGCATCATCGCGTTGGTGGCCGCACCTTTGGCCAGCATGGGCTCGATGACGGGGCGCAGCAGCCACAGGTTGGACAGGCCCAGGCGCTGACCAAACGGCAGCTCGGGCGCGATGGCCGCGAACATCTCGGACGCCGCGCCCTTGATGCCGCCAGGCAGTGGGTTTTGGTCCAAGCGCGCAAGCGCTGCGCTGAGCATGCCGATGGCGCTGCCACCCGGGCCGGGCGGCATGGACGAGTGGCCGGGTGCGGCTTGCGATGTCAGCCGCAGCGACACCGAGCCCTTCTCCGCCAGGCCGATCAACGCGATCGGCTTGGCCACGCCGGGCAGGATGCCTTCGGTCACCGCCATGCCTTCATCGAGCACGAAGTCGAGCTGCACAGCGCGCTCTTTGAGCAGCGCCACGATGGCCGCCGCACCAAGTTTGCCGCCCACTTCTTCATCGTGGCCGAAGATCAGGTACACCGTGCGGCGCGGCTTGAAGCCCGACTTGATGAGCGCTTCCACCGCTTCAAGCTGGGTGATCACGTTGCTCTTGTTGTCCAGCGCACCGCGGCCCCACACGAAGCCGTCGGCCACTTCACCGGCAAAGGGCGGCTTCTTCCACAGCGCTTCGGTGCCCGGCGCGATGGGCACCACGTCCTGGTGCGCCATCAAGCCCATCGGCTTGGCCTTGGCATCGCTGCCGGGCCAGGTGTAGAGCAGGCTGTGGCCGCCGACCACCTCGCGCTTGAGGGTGGCATGCACCAGCGGATAACGCGCAAGAAGATGGGCGTGCAGTTTGTCGAACTCTGCGGCCACGCCCGTAGGGTCGAGCAGGCCGCTCACCGTCTTGGCCTGCACCGCCAGCGACATCGACTCGGCCACGCTGGCCTTGTCCACCACCAGCGGCGCCAGGGCTGGCACGCTGACCTGGCGTGAGCCCTGGCGTAGCGTGTTAGCCACCAGCACCAGCGCCAAGAGCAGCACCAGCGCCAGCAAGCCAAACAAGACACGCTTGACCATCATCTTCCCCGTTAGCTGAAGCTCTTGCCTTCGGCCACCAGCCGCGCCAGCAGCGGCGCGGGTTGCCAGAAACTGGCGTCGTCCAGCGGGTTGGCGCCGAAGCGTTTCATCTCCTGCACGACGTTGAAGAGGCCCACGGTGTCGGCGTAGCACATCGGGCCACCGCGCCACAGCGGGAAGCCGTAGCCCGTGAGGTAGACCATGTCGATGTCGCTGGCCTTGCCGGCAATGCCTTCGTCAACGATCTTGGCGCCTTCGTTGACGAGTGCGAAGACAAGACGGTGCACGATTTCTGCGTCGCTGATCTTGCGTGGCGTGACGCCGAGCTCGGCGCGATGCTTTTCGATCATCTCGACCACCACGCTCGACGGGATGGCATCGCGTTTACCCGCCACGTAGTCGTACCACCCAGCACCCGTCTTCTGGCCATAACGGCCCATCTCGCACAAGAGGTCGGCCGTCTTGCTGTAGCGCATGCCAGGCTTCTCAAGGTTGCGGCGCTTGCGGATGGCCCAGCCGATGTCGTTGCCCGCCAGGTCACCCATGCGGAAGGGGCCCATGGCCATGCCGAACTTTTCCATGGCTTTGTCGACCTGCGCCGGCGTGCAACCTTCCTCAATCAAGAAGCCGGCTTGGCGGCTGTACTGCTCGATCATGCGGTTGCCGATGAAACCGTCACACACGCCCGAGACCACCGCCGTCTTCTTGATCTTCTTGGCCAGGCCCATGACCGTGGCCAGCACGTCTTTGGCGGTCTTCTCGCCGCGCACCACTTCCAGCAACTTCATGACATTGGCCGGGCTGAAGAAATGCATGCCCACCACGTCTTGCGGCCGCTTGGTGAAGCTGGCGATTTTGTTGACGTCTAAGGTTGATGTGTTGGATGCCAGGATGGCGCCGGGCTTCATCACTTCGTCCAGCGTCTTGAAGACCGTTTCCTTCACGCCCATCTCTTCGAACACGGCTTCGATGACCATGTCGGCCTGCGCGATGTCAGCGTAGGAAAGCGTGGTGCTCAAGAGCGCCATACGCTGCTCGTATTTGTCTTGCTTGAGCTTGCCGCGCTTGACCTGCGACTCGTAGTTTTTGCGGATGGTGGCCACCCCGCGGTCGAGTGCGTCTTGCTTCATCTCCAGCATGACCACGGGCACGCCAGCGTTCAAGAAATTCATGCTGATGCCGCCACCCATGGTGCCCGCGCCGATGATGGCCAACTTGTCGATCTTGCGCACGGGGGTGTCATCGGGCACGTCGGCAATCTTGCTCGCGGCGCGCTCGGCAAAAAACGCATGGCGCAGGGCCTTGCTCTCGGGCGTGAGCATCAGCGCCATGAAGATTTCACGCTCGGCTTGCATGCCTTCGTCGAAGCGCTTGCTGACCGCAGCCTCCACGGCGTCGACACACTTGGCCGGCGCGGGGAAGTTCTTCGCCATGGCTTTGACGGTGTTGCGCGCAAACGCGAAGTAGGCGTCGGGGTTGGGGTGCGTGGCTTTCAAGTCGCGCACAAGCTTGGGCAGCGGCTTCGCCGCAACGTCCGCCGCAAACGCCAGCGCGCCAGCCATCAAGTCGCCTTCGATGATGGTGTCGAAAAGTTTTTGGCCTGGCAGCGCCGCCAACAGCTCGCTCTTCACCGGGTCGCCGCTAACGATCATGTTGAGCGCTGTCTCAACCCCCAAGACACGCGGCAAGCGCTGCGTGCCGCCAGCCCCGGGAATCAAGCCGAGCTTGACCTCGGGCAGGCCCACCTGCGCACCGGGTGCCGCCACGCGGTAGTGGCAGCCCAGCGATAGCTCCAGCCCACCGCCCATGCACACGCTGTGGATGGCGGCGACCACCGGCTTGGCGGACGACTCCATAAGCTTGATAAGCGACAGCAAATTCGGTTCGGCAATGGCCTTGGGGCTACCAAATTCCTTGATGTCGGCACCGCCCGAAAAGGCCTTGCCGCCACCTGTCAAGACGATGGCTTTGACACTGGCGTCGGCCCACGCGCGCTCCATACCATCGGCGATGCCGTGGCGCGTGGCAAAGCCCAGGCCGTTGACGGGCGGGTTGTTCATCGTGATCACGGCGACAGCGCCGCGAACCTCATAGGTCGCGCTCATGGCAGCTCCTGAAACGGGTTGGCTCAAACGGGTTAAATAGAACGGTCGTTCGATTCTAGGGCGGGGCACTTTCATGCCATGTCCCTGCGGCGACAAATCCGCAGCCGCACCACGCGTTGCGGCCATGCAGCCTACACCTCCAGCCACTCCTTGCGGATGGCGCTGTTGGCGCGCAGCTCGGTGGGTGTGCCCTCGAAGACGATCTGGCCGTGGCCCATGACCAGGCAGCGGTCGGCAACTTCCAGTGCGATGGTGAGTTTTTGCTCGACGAGCAACACCGACATACCACGGCGTTTGAGTTCGCGTAAATACTCGGCGACGAGCTCGACGATCTTCGGCGCCAGGCCCTCGGTGGGCTCGTCGATCATGATGAGCTCGGGGTCGCCCATCAGCGTGCGGCACAGCGTGAGCATCTGCTGTTCGCCGCCCGAGAGCACGCCGGCTTCGGTGTGCTGGCGCTCTTTCAGACGCGGGAACAGCTCGTACATGTCGTCGAACTTCCAGCGCCCCGTGGGCTTGCGGCTCTTCATGCCCAGGGTGAGGTTCTGATGCACGGTGAGCGTGGGGAAGATGTCGCGGTTTTCTGGCACGTAGCCGATGCCGGTGTGGGCGATCTCGAAGGCGTGCCGGCCCAGCATCGGCTGGCCTTTCCACTCGATGCTGCCGGCGCCGTCGACCAGCCCCATGATGGTCTTGACGGTGGTTGACCGGCCCGAGCCGTTGCGCCCGAGCAGCGCCACGATTTCGCCGTCACCCACATGAAAGTTCACGCCATGCAGCACGTGGCTTTTGCCGTAATAGGCGTGAACGTCTTGCAGGCGCAGCATGCTTCAGTGCCCTATCGACGCGACCTGTGCGTCGGCCAGCACCGAGCCCAGGTAGGCCTCTTGCACGCGCGCATTGGCGCGCACGGCGGCAGGCTCGTCGAAGGCGATGACCTCGCCATACACCAGCACGGCAATCTTGTCGGCCAGGCCGAAGACGACACCCATGTCGTGCTCAACGGTTAACAAGGTTTTACCGACGGTGACATCGCGAATGAGGCCGACAAAGCGCGAGGTCTCGCTCTTGCTCATGCCAGCCGTGGGCTCGTCGAGCAAGATGACCTCGGCGCCGCCGGCGATGGTGATGCCGATTTCCAGCGCGCGCTGTTCGGCGTAGGTCAGGTTCATGGCCAGCACGCCGCGGCGCTTGTCGAGCTTGATCATCTCCAGCACTTCTTCGGTGCGGTCGTTGGCGTCGCGCATGTCGGCGAGAAAGCGCCAGAACGAATATTTGTAGCCCATGCTCCACAGCACTGCGCAGCGAATGTTCTCAAACACCGACAAGCGCACGAAGAGGTTGCTAACCTGGAAGCTACGCGCCAAGCCCATGCGGTTGATCTCAAACGGCGCCAAGCCTTTGATCGACTGGCCGTTCAGCAAGATGTCGCCCGAGCTGAGACCAAAGCGCCCGCTGATGAGGTTGAAGAGCGTGCTCTTGCCCGCGCCGTTGGGGCCGATGATGGCCACACGCTCGCCCGCGTTCACGACCAGGCTGGTGCCGCGAATGATTTCCGACTTGCCGAAATTCTTGCGCACGTCTTTCAATTCCAAGGCAACGCCGCCCGACGCGGTGGTGGCACTCATGTCGAGGCCTCGCGCTTCTTGATTTCTTTTTCGATCTCTTCCTGGATCGTGCCCCACTCGCGCACGAACTGGCGCCGGGTCGCCTCAAACAATGCCAACCCAATCAGCAACACCAAGGTCGCACCGAACCAGCTGTCAAAGCCCTTGGCGTTGAGCGTGGCGCCCAGGTAGGGCATCTGCGGCCCCAGCGCTTCATTGAGCTGCAAGTGATAGACCATCTCGACCATGGCGCCACCACCCACCAGCACCACCACGAGCAAACCACCGAGCGCCAGGTAGCTGGTCCACAAACGGCCAAGCTTGCCGAAGGACGCCACGCGCAGGTTCATCATGATCAGGCTCGAAATACCGCCCGGCGCGAACATCACCATGACCAGGAAGACGAGGCCGAGATAGAGCAGCCAGGCTTGCGTGAGCTCGGACAACAACACCAACGCCAGCACCATCAAGACCGCGCCGATGATGGGCCCGAAGAAGAAGATCGCGCCGCCCAGAAAGGTGAAGAGCAGGTAGGCGCCCGAACGCGCGGCGTTGACGACTTCGGCGGTGACGATCTCGAAATTCAGCGCCGCCAGCCCGCCCGATATGCCCATGAAGAGGCCGCTGATGATGAAGGCGAAGTAGCGCACTTTTTGTGTGCTGTAGCCGATGAATTCCACGCGCTCGGGGTTGTCGCGCACGGCGTGGAGGATGCGGCCCAGCGGCGTGCGCGTGAAGGCAAACATCAACACCGTGCAGACAAAGCAGTAGATGGCGATGAGGTAGTAGAGCTGCGTTTGCGGCCCGAAGGTGATGCCCAAAAAAGGCTGGCCGGCGACGCGGTTGCCGCTGATGCCGCCTTCACCCCCGAAGAAGCCGGGGAACATCAGCGACATGGCCCACACCAGCTCACCCACGCCCAGCGTGATCATGGCAAACGGCGTGCCGGCCTTTTTTGTCGTGACATAACCCAGCAGCACCGCGAAGACCATGCCGAAAAAACCCGACACCAAGGGAATCAAGCTAACGGGCAACGCGAGCTGACCTTTGCTCACCATGTTGAGCGTATGAATGGCGAAGAAGGAGCCCAACCCTGAGTACACGGCATGGCCAAAGCTGAGCATGCCGCCATGGCCCAGCAGCATGTTGAAAGCCAGGCAGGCAATGATGGCGATGCCCATTTGCGTGAGCATGGTCAGCGCCAGGCTGCTGGTCCAGATCAGTGGCGCCACGATGAGCAGCAGCGCGTAGAAGCCCCAGATCAGCCAGCGGCCGACGTTGTAGGGCTTGAAGTGGTGGTGCGGCCTGGCTTCGTGGATCTGCGCCATGTGCTTAGCCTTCGCGCGTGCCCAAGAGGCCCTTGGGCCGGAAGATCAGGATCAGCACCAGGAGCAGGAAGGGCAGGATCGCCGCCACCTGCGACATCTTCACACTCCAAACGGCAAAGCCGAAGGTGTCGGGCGTGACATTCACGCTGAGCACACGTAGGCCGTCGGCGATGGAGCTGTCGCTGCCGACGGCGAAGGACTCGATCACCCCCAGCAGCACCGAGGCAATGAACGCCCCCGCCAGCGAACCCATGCCGCCGATGACGATGACGGCAAACACCACCGCGCCCACCGCCAGCGCCATCGAGGGCTCAGTGACACGCAGCGCGCCGCCGATCACACCCGCCAAGGCCGCCAGCGCCGTGCCACCGCCGAAGACCAACATCAGCACACGCGGCACGTTGTGGCCCAGCGCTTCGACCATGTCGGGGTGCGTCAGCGAGCCCTGGATCACGAGGCCGATGCGTGTGCGTGTCAGCAGCAGCCACACCGCCACCAGCATCAGGATCGCCAGTGCCATGCCGAAGGCGCGGAAGGCCGGGAAGGTGGTGCACACGGCGCCGACGGTGGTCTTGCACAGCGCGGGCGCTTCGCCCCAGTTCATCGACAAGGACTGCGGCACTTCAACGATGGTGAAGAGCGCGCCACGCAGCGATTCAGGCGGCAGAAAGTTCAAGGCCTGGCGGCCCCAAACGATGCCCACCAGTTCAAGAATGATGTAGGACAGGCCGAAGGTGATGAGCAGCTCGGGCACATGGCCGAACTTGTGCACACGGCGCAACGCAAAGCGCTCGAAGAGCGCGCCCATGGCGCCCACGATGGGCGGCGCGAGCAGCAGCGCCCACCAAAAGCCCACCACCTGCGTGACCGAGTAGGCGACGTACGCGCCCACCATGTAGAAGCTGGCGTGCGCAAAGTTCAGCACGCCCATCATGCTGAAGATCAGCGTCAGACCCGAGGCCAGCATGAATAGCAGCAGCCCGGTCGACAGACCGTTCAGCAGCGAAATCAGGAAGTAGGAAACGTCCATCGAGGGCGCCACTGCGGCTCAAAGGAAGCCGCAGTGGCAGGCGCTCACAACAACATTAGCTGGGGCGCTTCATTTGGCACGACGTGGGCGTGCTCGCCACGTACGCCGGCAGCGCGCGCACTTCCTGGAAGTTGAAGCCGGTGTTCTCAACGCTGTAGGGGTTCTTCGCGTCAAGCTTGCGCCACTCGGTGATGTACAGCGGCTGCTGCAGTTGGTGGTCGGTCTTGCGCATCTCGACCTCACCGCCGAAGCCGGCGAACTTCATGCCGCTCATGGCCGTGGCCACCTTCACTGGGTCCACGCTCTTGGCCTTGGACATGCCCTCGGACAACATCGCCAGCGCGGTGAAGGTTTGCAGCGTGTACCAGTCGTCGTTGAACTTCTTCTTGAACGCGTCCTGCCACTTCAGGATGCCGGGCACCGAGTTATGGCCGATAGCCACCACACGCACCTTGCCGCCCACGCCCGCGGCCATGGCCGTGGGCACGCCGCCGGTGACGGCGTAGTAGGTGTAGAAGTTGGCGTTGAGGCCGGCGTCCTTGGCGGCCTTGATGAGCAGCGTGAGGTCTTGTCCCCAGTTGCCGGTGACGATGGAGTCGGCACCGCTGGCCTTGATCTTGGCCACGTACGGCGCGAAGTCCTTCACCGCACCCAGCGGATGCAGGTCGTCACCCACCACCTTCACGTCGGGCTTCTTGCGTGCCATCGTTTCCTTGAAATAACGCGAGACCTGCACGCCGTGGGCGTAGTTCTGGTTGATCAGGTAGACGTTTTTCACGTCCGGCTGGTCGACCATGAAGCTCGTCAACGCTTCCATCTTTTGCGAGGTGTCGGCGTCAAGGCGGAAGTGCCAGAACGAGCACTTGCTGTTGGTCAGGTCTGGGTCCACCGCGGCGTAGTTCAGGAACACAAGTTCCTTGCCCGGGTTGCGTTCGTTGTGCTTGCTCACCGCGTCAGAGATGGCGGCGGCGGCACCCGAGCCGTTGCCCTGCACCACATAGCGAATGCCTTGGTCGATGGCGGCCTTCAGCACGTTCAGGCTCTCTTGCGGCGAGCCTTTGTTGTCAAACGCGACGAATTCAAACTTCACGCCAGCGGCGTTTTTCTTGTTGAACTCTTCCGCCGAGAACTGGTAGCTCTTGAGCTGGTTCTGACCGATGTTGGCGAAGGGGCCCGAGAGCGGGTCGATGAAGGCGATCTTGACGGTCTGCCCGGACTGGGCAAAGACCAAACCGGCGCTGAGCATGGCAGCGGCAGCAACGGGCAGGGCAAACAGGCGGCGTGTGAACTTCATTCGTTGGTCTCCGAGAGTCGTGGCAAAGATCGTGGCAGAAAAGATGCTGCGTCAGGCCGGGCAGGCTCGCCTCGGACGGTAGCGGAAGTGAATGCCCCTAGGCTTCAGGGACTACCCCGACCACCGTCACACGCGCGACAGCGTTCAGCCGCGCGATCTGGCGAGCGCCGCCTTCACAATCGCGCCATGAACGCGCCC
>JANOJR010000549.1:0-14874 GCA_031418855.1 Rubrivivax sp. | reverse complement strand
GCCACCAGGAACATGATGATGGCGGTGGTCTTGGCGGCGGTGACGAAGATGGCGTGCAGCTGGTGCCAGCTCAGCTCGCGATAGATCACGACCGTGACGAAGAGCGCATAGCCTGCGGCCACCACGGCCGCTTCGGTGGGCGTGAAGACACCCATGCGCAGGCCGACCAGGATGATCACGGGCAGCAGCAGTGCCCACCCCGCTTCACGCAAAGCCACCAAAACCTCGGCCGCGGTCTTGCGCGGCGGCGGGGTCATTTTTTCCTTGCGCACCAGCCACATCCAGGTCAACCAGAGCGAGGCGCCAATGAGCAGGCCGGGGAATATGCCGGCCAGGAACAACTTGGAGATCGAGACGTTGGCCGAGACGCCAAAGATGACGAACGCGATGCTGGGCGGAATCACCGGGCCGATGACGCCGCAGGCCGCGATCAGGCCCGCCGAGCGAGTCTTGTCGTGGCCGGCCTTGACCATCATCGGCAACAGCAGCGCGGTCAGCGCCGCAGCATCGGCCACGGCCGAGCCCGAGAGCGCCGACAACAGACAGGCCGCGATGATGGCCACATAGCCCAGGCCGCCACGCACGTGGCCGACCACCGCCAAGGCGAGATTGACGATGCGCTGGCTCAGGCTGCCCACGTTCATGATCTCGCCAGCGAGCATGAAAAACGGCACCGCTAACAGCGGAAATGAGTCGGCACCGTTGATGACGTTTTGCGCCAGGATCTGGGCGTCGAAGAGGTCCAGGTGCCACATCAATGCGACGCCGCTGGCGAGCAGGGCATAGGCAATGGGGATACCCAATGCCATGGCGCCGAGCAAGGCGCCGATGAAGATGAGGACAGTCATGGTGGCCCTTGTTTTGGCTGGCGCGCCAGCTCAGCCCGCAGCGACGCGAGCTCGCCGGCCTCTTCAGATTCCTTCACCATCACCAGCTCGTCCGCACCGAGCTGGCCGGCCAAGCCCTGCCACAGCTGGCGCAGCAGAATCAGCGCTGCTGACACCGAAAACGCCAGGCCCGTGGCATAGAAGAGGCCCATCGAAAGCCCCGACACCGGCGCCTCGACATCCCAGTTGATCTTGACCTGCTCCAGGCTGCCGCGAAAGATGAGCCATGTGATGTAGAGCATCAAGACATGGCCCACAACCCAGAGCGCGCGTTTGCCCTTCACACCCAGGCGCGACACCAGCATGTCGCTGCCCAGATGGCCATGCTCATGCAGCGCCACGATGGCCCCCAGGAAGGTCAGCCAGACGAACATCCAGCGCGACAACTCCTCGGACATGGCCAGCCCGGAGTTGAAGACGTAGCGCAGCACGACGTTGCCAAGCACCAACACCACCATCGCGGCCAAGAGCAAGGCCATCAGGCTGTCGAGCAGGCGGCAGTAGGCGTTGGCGAGTTTGTCGATCATGGGTGGGGTTCCCGCTGGGCGCGCCGTACACCGACGACCTGCCGGTGCCTGCGCTCGATGCGTAATGTACGAACTGGTTAGTTTTTGCGTATACGGAGATACCCGTAGACCAGTGTGCAACGACAGCGCGAGCTCAGCGCCGGCAGAAGCGCACCACCATCTCGACAACGCTGTCACGCCGTGCGATCAGCGCTGCGGGTGACTCCAGGTCACGCTCGAAGATCAGCGAGAAGGTGTGTTTATTGGCGACGTTGAAGACCGACAGCGCGCTGATCGACATGTGCACGTCCACGGCGTCCAGGCCGCTGCGAAACACCCCCGCCTTGTGGCCACGCTCGAGCACCAGGCGCAGGCCGTCGATGGCCGGCACGTTGAGTTCGCGGATGAGTTTGCTTTGTGCCAGGTACTCGCCGCGGTGGATGTTTTCGGTCATCACCAGGCGCACGAATTCGGGGTGCGCCAGCTGGTAATCGACGGTGAAGCCGACGAGGCGGCGCAGCGCGTCTTCGGGCCTCAGGTCTTCGAGTTGCAGGCCGCCTTCGATCTCGCGCATGCGCCGGTAAACCTCTTCCAGCGCGGCGATGTAGAGCCCTTCCTTGCTGCCGAAGTAGTAGTAAATCATGCGCTTGCTGGTGCGCATGGCCGCCGCAATGACGTCGATGCGTGCGCCGGCCAGGCCCTTTTCGGCGAACTCGCGGATGGCCACTTCCAGGATGTCGGCCATGGTGCGCGCGGGGTCGTTGGTGCGCGGCTCGGGCTTGCGGGCCTTGGCCGCGCGCGCATTCGCCGAAGCGCTGCGACCCGCCACCGCCGGCGCCGTGCTGCGCACCTTATGTACTGAGTTGTTCATTCCGTGCAGTGTAGAGCTGCCGCACGTAGGACACGGCCTACGTGACATCGCCGCCATCGCCCACAGCGCACCCCAGTTTTCTCACGCACACTAGCGACGTGAGTACGCCGCGCCTGTCTCTCGTTGTGCCAAACCAGCCTGGTCTAGGGTCGCTTGCGAATCGAAGACCGGAGAAACTGGCTGTGGAATTCAAGGAAACGTTGCCCCCTGCGCATCGGCTGAAGACCTACATCGTTGAAGACAGTCAGCTCATTCGCGAAAACCTCATCGCCACGCTGGAAGAGCTGGCGCCGGTGCAGGTAGTGGGCACGGCCGAAGACGAGGCCGGCGCGGTGCAGTGGCTTGAGAACGGCGCCAATGTCGCCGAGTTGGTCATCGTCGACATCTTCCTCAAGAGCGGCTCGGGCCTGGGTGTGCTGCGCGCTGCGCAGGGCATGCCGTACCAAGGGCGCCGCATGGTGGTGCTGAGCAACTACGCCACGCTGGACATGCGCCGCAGATGCCTGGAGCTGGGCGCCGACAAGGTGTTCGACAAGTCGCAAGATATCGACGCGCTGATTCTGTATTGCACGCGCCTGGCATCTGCCGATGATGGCGGCGATGGCGGCGCAAGCGGCCATGGTGCGCTCAACTGATGCGCCGGTGCAGTGGCGCGCGAGACGATGCACGACGCGGCGGCCCCTGGCTACTACTGAATCAGGCCGTTTTTCAGCGCGTAGTACGTCAAGTCGCTGTTGGACGCCAGGCCCATTTTTTCCATCACGCGGGTGCGGTAGGTGCTGACCGTCTTCACGCTCAAGGACATGCTCGTCGCCATATGGCCGATGGTCTCGCCCTTGGCCAGGCGCAAGAAGACTTGCAGCTCACGCTCTGACAAGTGGGCATGGGGCGCCTGATCGCCGCCCCGGCTCAGGCCGTCGGCCAACTGCTCGGCCACCGCCGCGGTGATATACCTGCGGCCGCGGTACACGGTGCGAATGGCGCGCACGATCTCTTCGGGGTCGCAGTCTTTGTTCAAATAGCCGCTGGCACCCTGGCGCAGCAAGGTGGTGGCGTAATGCTCTTCAGGAAAACCGCTCAGGATGAGCACGGGCAAATCGGGCTCGCGCGCGCGAATGGCCACCAGGGCGTCAACGCCGCTTTGGTCAGGCATGGAGATGTCCATCACGATGACGTCAACCTCACCGCGGCGCACGATGTCCAGCGCCTCGCGCCCGTTGGCCGCCTCGGCCACGACTTCCAGGTCCATTTGCTCGGCGAAGAACTGGCGCAGGCCGGCACGCACCACGGCGTGGTCATCAACGATGGCAACTCGAATCATGGTGGGCGACTTGGCTGGGTGACACAGGGGCCGCTGCAGAGGATGGTCTGCACCGGAGGGGTCGAGCGATGAGCGTGTGGGCCAAGCTCAAAGCCGTACCGATTGTCTTCCCGCTGGCGTGCCTTGCCACCGTGGCGATGATCTTTATCAGCGAAAGCTCGTACTGGCAGTCGGTGGGCACGCTCGATGAGCTCGGCAAGATGGGCGCCGTTCGCGTCAGCATCCAGCGCCTGGAGCGCGGCGTGCTGGCAGCCGAGTCGGCACAACGCGGCTACTTGTTGACCCAGCGCGCCGAGTATTTGCAGCCCTACCACCAGGCCCTCGAAGAGATTGAGACGGCCTTCAAGGCCATCGAGACGTACTACGACGGTGAGGCCAAGCAGAGCGCGGCGGTCACCAAGTTGCGTGCCCAGACCAAGACCAAGTTGTCGGAGTTGGCGCTGACCATCGACATGCTGCAGCAAGGCAAGCGCCAAGCCAGCCTGGAGCTGACCCTGAGCAACATCGGCAAAGACCACATGGAGACGATCGCGCAGCTCAGCGCCGAGTTGCTGAGCCATGAAACACGCAACGTGAGCGAGGGCCGGGCCGACCTCTTCCACACACTCTTGCTCAGACGCGTCGGCGTGGCCGCACTCAGCGGCTTGAGCTTGTTGGCGCTGGCCCTGTACCTGCGCCAGATGGCGGCTGTGCGGCTTGCGCAGTTGCAACTCAAGCGCGCCCTACAGGTCGAGCGTGATGGCCTGGAGATTGCGGTCGCCAACCGTACGGCCGAGCTCAGCAACCTGGCACTGCACCTGCACACCGCGCGCGAAGACGAGCGCAGCCGAGTGGCGCGTGACCTGCACGACGAGCTCGGCGCGCTGCTCACGTCGGCCAAGCTCGATGCGGCGCGCATCAAGTCGCGCCTGACCGGCAATGCGCCCGAAGCGCTGGAGCGGCTGACGCATCTGGTCGACACGCTCAACAGCGGCATCGTCTTGAAGCGCCGCATCATCGAAGGCTTGCGCCCTTCGGCGCTGGACCACCTGGGCCTGGTGGAGGCGCTGGCCATCCTGGCGCGTGACTTTGCCGACCGCAGTGACGCGGAAGTCATCACGACGCTGCAAGCGGTGGCGCTGACGCCAGAGTCCGAGCTGGTGGCCTACCGCATCGTGCAAGAGGCCATCACCAACATCGGCAAGTACGCCCAGGCGCGCCATGTCTGGATCACGTTGGCCCCGCTGGACGGCCAGGTACGCATCGCCGTGCGCGACGACGGTGTGGGCTTTCACACCAGCTCGCTGTCGAGCTCGGCCCATGGCCTGCTGGGCATGCGCTTTCGTGTCGAAGCCGCCAAGGGTGTGATGGTGCTGAGCTCGACGCCTGGCGTGGGCACGGCGATCGAAGTGCGCTTGCCGGCCCTGCCCGGCGCGGCCGCGTAGCGCTCGCTGGTCCTGCCGTCACACGGCGCCGTCCTACGCAGCGGTGCTGTGTTGGCCGACGACTCGGCCGCGCACTGACCGATGGCGATGACCACGCCGCCTGCGCACACTGGGCGCCTCGCTGCAACACACGCTGCGTTGCCCGGAGTCCACCATGCTGCACTACGCCGTTGTCTTTTTTGTCATTGCCTTGATCGCTGCCTTGTTCGGCTTTGGCGGTATCGCCGCCAGCGCCGTAAGCATCGGCAAGGTCTTGTTCATCGTCTTTGCGGTGCTGGCCATTGTTTCGCTCCTGTTCGGCTTGATCCGCAAAACGTGATGAGTACCTACCCCACCCCCACCACCACCCTCGACGCTAAGGACACCACTTCCATGAACAGCCTCAACCCCACCTATCCCGTCAACACCCTGGCCGACAAAGCCGCCGCCACGGCCGACCAAGCCATCAACTCCACACAGCGATTGGCGCAAGGCGCGCTCGACGGCCTCTCCAACGGCGTGGATGACTTGAAGAACGCCGCCACGCCCGCCATCCAGCGCGTCAGCGACCAAGCCCATGCCCTGGCGCAACGCGGCCTGGACAGCGCACGTGATAGCGCGCAGCACGTGCGCGAGCGCGCCCACCAGATGTCCGCGCACACGGTGGGCTACATCAAGGATGAGCCGCTCAAGTCGGTGCTCATCGCGGCGGCCACGGGCGCGTTGCTGATGGCCATGCTGGGCATGCTGCGCCGCCCTGGCCGTTGAATCGGCGGTGACTGAAAACACCGCTGCGTACGCGCCATGCTGAACCCTTGGCTGCGCCTGCTGGCCACCCATCCACACCGGTTGGTGGAGCATGCCGAGGCCTATGCGGGCCTCGCGGCCTGCGAGGCCCGCACGGCCTCGGCCGCGTGGGCCCGGCGCGCGCTGCTCTACGGCGTGGCGGCAGCGGGCTTGGTACTCACCGCCATGCTGGGTGGTGTGGCCTTGATGCTGTGTGCCGTCGTGGCGCCAGCCCAGATGCCGGCGCCGTGGGTCTTGCTCGGGGTGCCAGCGGTCCCGGCGGCGGTCGCCTTCATCAGTTGGCTGATGGTGCGCTCGCGCAGCGACGCGCCAGCGTTTGCAGACCTGCGACGTCAGCTCCAGGCCGATGTCTCGATGTTGCGTGAGGAAGCCTTGCCATGATCGAAACGAACGCAGCCCTGGCTCGCTTGGAGCTGTCGCGCGAGCATTTGCGCTCGGAGCTCCATGCGCAGGGCAAGGCCTCGCGTGCTGGCGATGCCCGCTCGCCAGGCCAAGCCATCGCCGCAGGACAATGGCCGCAGCGCTGGCTCGATGGCATGGGCAACGTGCGCAGTACTGCGATGTTGGCGGCCGACGCCGCGAGCTTCGCGTTGCTGCCCGTGGCGCAGGCGCACCCAATCCGGTTGGTAAGCGGCGCCTTCATCTTCGGCGCAGTGTTGGTCTGGAGCCGGCCTTGGTCTTGGCTGATCAAGCCGGCATGGTTTGCGGGCGTGGTGCCGCAACTGCTGGCCAAGGTGATGGCAACGTCACTGCCGCCGCCGGTTCACTCGGGCTCGTGAGCGGCCAAACTTCCGCGACGTTTGGATTCGGCCCACTGCCAGGGGCGTGTTAGCTCGAGCCGAGTTCATGCATGGGCGCTAAACCCTGCCGTTCATGCGCCCCCAAGACGCGCACTTGCTCCAGTGCCTCAACGCACTCCAACATTTGCCGCTGAACCATGCCAAGGTCGCCGCTGAAGGCGACACTGCTCGCGAGCGAGCGCAGACGCTCGGTGACCGCCTGCAGCAGCGTGTCGCAGTCGTCGCATGCGGCGCCCACGGATTCAGCGTCTGTCGAACGTGCGTGCGGTTTGCTCGCGCCGTTCGTCTGGGCCGTCGACTTCAACAGTGGTTCGAGGCCCTCACGGCCGGGAGCGTGCAGGTTCATGGCGTCTCATGCCGATGGCGGGATACGCATGTCAGCTGGCTGCGCGGGCTCGGGCTGGGGTGCGTCGGCGGTGGCGGGCACATGGCCTGCGACCAGGCCAGGCGGCGGCGCACCCTCGGCGGTGAAGTCTTTCTTTTGCTGCACCAGCTCGGGCGCGGCGGCGGTGCGCTTGAGGGTGATGGTCGACTTGCGCTTGGGCATGGTCTGGATCATGTCGGGGCCCTCCACGGCCCATGTGATGCGCGATGCACATCACGTTCAAGGCGAAGAATCTCACTGCGGTCATCCGCGTGTCTGTACGCCAACTCACACAGCGCGTGCGCTTGCCAGCCGCACCCGCCAGCCGCACCCGCCATGCGCGACACGCTGGCCTACTTGCTGCGCCCGCCCAGGGTCAACAAAAGCCCGCCCACCACGATGGCGCCGATGCCGGCCCACATCGGCACGTTGACGACTTCCTTCTCGGTCACCTTCAGCTCGATGGGCCCGATCTTGGCGCCCGTGGTTTGCTTGGTATAGCTGAAGCCGCCATACACCAGCGCCAGCACGCCGAGCACGATCAGCGCCATGGCCACTACTTTGCTTGCATTCATCATGTCTCCTTCAGGGGTTGATTAACCTACTCGACTCGCTGGCTCACAGCCAGTACTCCCACACGCGGGCGAACCATTCGCGCATGCGCATATTAGGTGGGCGGCCGCGCCACGCCTCCAGCGTGATGGGCGTTGACGCTGCCAGGTCGAGCTCGAACATGGCCTGCAATTGGCGCCCGAAGGTGGCACCCAGCACCACGGCATTGAGCTCATAGTTGTGCAGGAAGCTGCGCCAGTCGAGGTTGGTCGAGCCCACGGTGGCCCACACGCCGTCGATCAATACCGTCTTGGAATGCAGGATGACGCCACGCCGCTCGAATATCTTCACGCGCGCACTGAGCAGCTCGTCGTAGTAGCCACGGCCCGCGTGGAAGACTAACCACGAGTCGGTACGCTCGGGCAGGATCAAGCTGACATCGACGCCGCGTGCGGCCGCCGCCTTCAGTGCCGCCAGCAACTGCGGATCGGGCGCAAAGTAGGCATTGGTAATGAGCACACTCTTCTCAGCGCTGGCAATCGCCGACAGCAGCGTGACGTAGATCTGGCTGTACGGCTCCTCGGGCGAGCTGCCGATGGCGCGCACGACTTCCGTGCCCGCCTTCACAGGTGGCGGGTAGTAGTTGCGCGGCGCCAGCGGCGGGCCCTTTTGCTGCTCCCAACCGGCGATGAAGAGTTTTTGAAACTCCGCCACCACCGGCCCTTGCACTTGCAGGTCGGTGTCGCGCCAGGCTGTGGCCGGGTCGGTGCCGGTGCTGGGGCGCACTTTGGAGGCATGGCTGAACGAGCCGCCGGAGTAGACGCTGCTGATGTTGATGCCGCCGAGAAACGCCGTGCGTCCGTCGACGATGAGCAGCTTGCGATGGTTGCGCTGGTTCAGCTCCCAGCCCGCACGCGCCGTCAAAGGATTCACCGGGTTGAACTCCAGCACCGCCATGCCGCTGGCCACAAGTTGCTCAAAAAATACCTTGGGCGTGCCCAGCGTGCCCACGCTGTCGTGCATCAGGTTGACCTGCACGCCCTGGCGCTGCTTGGCCACCAGGGCTTGCGCGAAACGCTGCCCGACCTCGTCATCGTCAAGGATGTAGGTCTCCATGTTGATGTGGTCTTTGGCGGCGACGATGGCCGCTAACATGGCTTGGTAGGTGGCTGGGCCGTCCTGCAGCAGCCGCACGGCGTTGCCCGTGGTCAGGGGGCTGCCGACAATGGCTTCTTCAAGTGCGAGGTGGCGATCGAAGATGTCGGTGTCGGGGCTGCGGGCTTTCAGGGCGTCGAGCACGGCCTTGCTTTGCGTGGCCGACATCGGCCCGCCGGCACCGAGCAAGCGCGGCACCGTGTCCGGGCTGCGCGCCAGGTCGGGCGTGAGGGTGGGCAAGCTGCCACAGCTCACCAGCGCCATACCGCAGAGTGCGACGGCGAGAGCGAGCCATCGTGCGCGCCGCGTCATGGCCGCGCTGTCACACGCCAGACGGCGTTGCCCACGTCATCGGCCACGAGCAAGGCGCCGCGCTTGTCCAGGGCCACACCCACCGGTCGGCCGTTAGCCTTGCCGCCGTCACTCAGGAAGCCGGTCAATACATCCAGCGTCGGCGCGCTCGTGGGCTTGCCGCCTTCGAAGGGCACAAAAATTACCTTGTAGCCACTGTGCGGCCGGCGGTTCCACGAGCCATGCTGGCCAATGAACATGCCATTGGCGAAGGGCGCCGGCAGCGATGTGCCCGCCGAGGACGCCAGCCCGAGCGGCGCCGTGTGGGGCCCCAGTGCGTAGTCGGGCACGAGTGCTTTGGCCACCAGGTCGGGCCGCGGCGGCTGCACACGTGCGTCGACATGTTGGCCGAACCAGCTGTAGGGCCAGCCATAAAAGGCGCCGTCTTGCAGTGCGGTCATGTAGTCGGGCACGAGGTCGCTGCCGAGTTCGTCGCGCTCATTGACCACCGTCCACAGCGCGCCGCTGGCAGGCTCCCAGGCCATGCCGTTGGGGTTGCGCAGGCCCGAGGCAAAGATGCGGTGCGCGCCATTGCTGAGATCGACCTGCCACACCGCTGCGCGGCCCTCTTCGGCCTCGATGCCGCGCTCCGCCACATTGCTGTTCGAGCCCACGGTCACGTACATCTTGCTTCCGTCCGGGCTGGCGATGAGGTTCTTCGTCCAGTGGTGGTTGATGGCCCCTGCCGGCAGTGCCAGCACTTGCAAGCCCGCCTCGGTGATGCGCATCGTGCCGGCGGTGTAGGGGAAGCGCATCACGGCGTCGGAGTTGGCGATGTAGAGGTGCTCGCCGACCAAGGCCATGCCGAAGGGCGAGTTCAAGCCCTCAAGCAGCACCGAGCGCAGATCGGCCACGCCGTCGCCGTCGGTGTCGCGCAGCAAGGTGATGCGGTTGGCGCTGGGCACACCGGCGCCCGCACGGCGCATCACCATGCGCATGACCCAGCCTTTGATGCCGGGCGCGGCCTCGGGGCGCGGGGGCGCATTCGCTTCGGCCACCAGCACGTCACCATTGGGCAGCACGTAGATCCAGCGCGGATGCTCGAGGCCCCGCGCGAACGCGGTGACCTGCAAACCTGGGGCCGCCTGCGGCATGCCCGCCGCGCCCCAGCCTTGGGCCGGGGCGATGTTGACGGTGGGCAGCAGCGTGAGGGTGGGCTGGGGCAAGGTGGGGGTGGGCCCCGTGCCCTGGGCCACCTGCAAGCGTGCGGTATCGCCGCATGCAAGCATGCCGGCGCCGATGACTAACGCTGCAGTGACGCGCCATGCGCGGCGTGCGGCGGCGCTCAAAGTGCGTCTGCCCGCAAGAAGCCGAGGCCGAGGCCCATGTTCATGCCCTTCGGGTCAGGGTCAAAGTCTGCCCATCAGCAAGAGCACGATCAGCACGACGACCAGCAAACCCAGGCCGCCGCTCGGACCGTAGCCCCAACCGCGGCTGTGTGGCCAGGCTGGGACGGCGCCGAGCAGCAACAGCACCAACACGATTAACAGAATGGTTCCGATGCCCATGATTTTCTCCTTTGTTGTTTGACTTACTTCGTCGGCGCTGAGGCCGCCGGCGGCAGGATGAGCACGGTGGTGCCCGAGCCCGGCCTGCCCGTGGCACCTTGCGCGCCGGTGTCGCCGGTGTTACCCGTATTTCCGGTGCTGCCGGTGTCGCCCGTGGCACCCGTCGAGCCCGTCGCGCCCGTGGAACCCGTGGCGCCGGTTGCGCCTGCCGGGCCGGGAACGGCGACTGGCGTGGGCGGCACGACGACCACCGGTTGCCGGTCGCAAGCGACGAGCATGAAGGCGGCTGCTGAGGCCAAAGCGGCCATCGTCAAGGTTGATCGATGCATAAAAACTCCTGTGGTGGTAATGGTTCGCCGCACCAGCGGTGCAGCGGTTGTGGGAAAGAACGATCCATCTTTGGGCAGCGTAGGAGGCTTGCGCGTTGGCGTCAGTGCGCTGGCGAACGTAAGGAAGTCGGCTTCGGGGCGGCTGCGGGCCGGGCAAGCTTGCCACTGCCACCAGGCGTGACGGCCGCCTTGACCACGCCGCGTTGACGCAGGCTCTGGCAGGCCGCCGCGCCACTTCGGGCGGCCTCGGTGTCGCCTGGGTCGATGAGTGGAATGAGTGCCGCCAGCGGATTGATCAAACCCAGCAAAAACGCCGCACCGAGCTTCTGGCCCAGCGCTTGCGTCTGCAGCGAGACCACGGGCTGCGCAAAGCTGCCGCGCACGCGCAGTGGCGTGCGCAGCGTGAGCGGGCTGAAGTCTTTGGGGGCCACCACCGCACGCAAGTCAAGCGCTTCATGGGCCAGCGACACGGTGCCGTCAATCCAGACCACCGAGTCGCGCGTATCGAGCACCACCAGCCGCGGGCGCAGCAGCCCGTTGGCGGCCACCAGGTCGGCCACCGCGCAGGGCACGGGCAGGGCGTCGTCGCCCTTCACCAGCAGACCCAGGGCTTGTGCGACATCCAGACCCGCCAGCTCAAGCGCCATATGCGACACAGCGCCTCCGCGCAGTTCTGCGTGGACATTGCCCGTCAGGCTGGACAGAATCTCGGCGGTGGATCGGCCCTGGCCTTGCACCACGGCAGCGCCGTCGAGCCGGCCGGACACAAAGGGGAACGACGCGCTGGCGCGTTGCTGGTGAATCCAGCGCTCCAGCCTCACGTCGTTGAGCTTCAGGTCGGCGTGCCAGGCCGCCGTGTCAGCGCGACCGTCGAGCCGGACTTGCCCATACACCCGCCCATCGGCGGTGCGGGCGTCGAGCTCGTTCAGGGTCAGCACACCACCGGCTAACACCAGGTGTGCGCGCAGTGGCCGCAAGGGCTCCAGCCGCGAGGTGTTGAGATCGACCTCGTCGATGTCGATCAAGACGTTGGCGTCCATGATCCGCAGTGCGGCCAGGTCGAAGGGGCGGGTGGGCAGCACCCGGGCGCGCGGCTTGACTTGGCCCTTGGCGCCAGCGTTGGCGGCGTTGTTGGCGGCGTTGTTGGCGGGCCCAGACGCAGGCACCACGCCCACCACCGGCCCGAGGTCGACCAAGTGCAGGCGCTTGCCGCCCAGGCGCCCCGCCAGCAGCGGCACGGCTCCCGTCTGGTCGTAGCTGAACGCGCCGCGCAGCTGGCTCGCGCCCACGGTGGCGTCGTCAATCACCACGCGCCAGACCTTGCCCTGCTTGACGACCTGGCCCTTGGTGCGAAAGGGCGCCGTGGTGGGCAGCGTGACACCCACCGGATCGCCCACGGCGGCGAGCGACGGGCCGCGCAGACTGAAGCGCCCCGACAGCCCGCGCAGCGTCGCGACATCCACCGCGTCGCCGTCAAAGGCCAGCGTGGCGCGTCCGACCTCGGCCTTCACTGTCAGTGCAGCGCGCACGTTATCGGGCTCGCGTTCGGGCAGTTCGTCGCCTTCGTGCGCCTCCCAGGGCAGGCGCCCGCGGGCCAGCAGCTCGACCTTGAGCGGAAACTCGCGGTACTGGCCCGTGGCCAAGGCGCGCAGCGTGGCCGTCGTGCGCTTCACGTCCGCCAGCGACAGCTGCACCTGCACGTCAAGCTTCATCGGCTCGTCGCGCAAGTGCACGATGCCCTGGCTGACGCGCAGCTGGCCCACCTGCGGCAGTGCTTGCGCCGCCGCCGTGTTCGCGATGCGCTTGAAGGACCAGGACGTGCGGCCGTCGGCCAAGCGCTCGAGATGGGCGTCGAGCTCGCGTGCCTTCAGGCTTTCGAGTCGCAGGCGCTGGCCACGCATGGCGCGCCAGAGATCGATGTAGCGCAAGTCCAGCGTGAGCTCTTGAGCCAGCATCAGGTGCGGCGCGCGGCTCCAGGCCGGTGCCGCGACTTCCAGCTGCGCCACGCGCAGCTGCACACCTCCCATGAAGCGCACGCTGAACGCCGGTGCGGGTGATGTCGAGGGTGATGGCAACGCCGACGGCGACGAAGCTGCCGGTGCCGCAAAACTCACCGTGCGCTCAAGTCGCTTGGACAACAGGCTTTGTAAGGGTGAGGCGAGAAACGGCCAGCCCAGCAATTCACCCACGGTGAGCGCGGCGGCCACGATCGCCAAGGCGACCGCGCTCCCCAGCCACCATCGTTGATGTGCTGGCATGGCTTGACTCGGCGCCGGCTCACTCATGCGCAGACGGCGCTGGTTTGAATTACGTTGTTCACGGGCATGTGCTCAATTTCGTGCAGTGGCGAGCATCGCCCGTCGCTGCCGCCCGCACTGTCGGCGTGCGGCCGGAGCTGCTGTAGGAAGAGGGGCCGTGGGCGCTGCACGCAGTGCGCTGCGCCGCCGGTGTAGGACAGCGACTACCGGCAGCGGCGGCGCCGTCCGCTGTGCGCACCGCGACCCGGCCCAGACACTGCGCATGCCTTTTTTCACCACGGGAGGTTTCATGAGCAACGTCGCACTTCTGATCACGAGCATGGCCCTTTTCGGCTCCTCAGGTCTGGCCATCTGGCTCTGGTTCGCCATGCTCAGCGCCGACGCCGAAACGCGTATCGAAGAAGACGCACTGGGCATGTCTGCGGGCCGGTGAATCTGCGTGCCACGCTGGCCAGGCGGACTCGGCAGCACCTCCCCATCACTTTTCTCAGCACGTCCCCAAAGGAAGCATCATGACCACACGATTCAACATTCAGAGCAAGACCCAAGCCGCCCTCGCCGTTGTCGCCTTGCTGGCCTTGCCGCTGGCAGACGCAGCGCCCATCAGCAAAGACGATTACACGGCGGGCAAGACCCGCATCAGCGACACCTACAAGGCCGACAAGGCCACTTGCGCATCGTTCGCCGCCAACGCACGCGACGTCTGCATCGAAGAAGGCCGCGCCAAAGAAAAGGTCGCCCGCGCCGAGTTGGAGTACAGCTACAGCGCCAAAGCGAGTGACCAAACCAAGGTGCTCGTGGCCAAAGCCGAATCAGCCTATGCCGTGGCCAAGGAGCGCTGTGACGACCAGGCCGGCAACGCCAAGAGCGTATGCGTGAAGGAAGCCAAAGCGGTCGAAGTCAAAGCCGTCGCCGACGCCAAGATGGTGCGCAAGATCGGTGACGCCAAGACCGACGCGGCCACCGACAAGCGCGACGCCGACTATCAGGTGGCGGCACAAAAGTGCGACGCGCTGACAGGCACGGCGCAGGCCAACTGCATGAGCGCGGCCAAGGCCAAGTTCGGCAAGGTTTGAACTGAAGGCCAGCACCACGCGCGATACATGGCGGCCTTGCGCCGCCATGCGCGTGCTGCTGTTCGAATCCTGGCGGCGGGCGAAGGGGGTCATGCGCTCGCGGAACTCAGGCCACGTTCGTGGCACGTTCCATTCACCCTTACAAGCTGCGAAACGATAGTGCGGGAGGCCGCACGCTGGCCCCTTCGATGCCCTCGCGCGGCGGGGCCCGTCTACGGGTTCGCCAAGGTCCCACGCCAGCCGCAGCGATCGCTACGGCATGCGTAGCGCCGCATAGGCAACTGGATCAGCGCACCGAGCACGTGGTCCAGCATGCGGCGATGCACGCGCGCTACCTTGGCTGCGCAGCGCGGGCAGGCGAAGTTCGTGCCGGCTGAGCGTGGCATGTGCGCGGCGGACTTGGGCTCGACGGTTTGTTGCAGCTTGGGCCAGAGCAGGCAGGACTCGCGCTCATCGATCTTGGGCGCGACCAGCACCGGCGCAGGCCATGCGTGCGTGCGCACCAGTACGCTTCGCATCGAGCTACTTCTTGCGGTCTTTGCCATGCTCGTTGTTGTCATCACGGTCTCTTTCACGCTGTTTGCCGCGGTCTTTGTCACGGCCTTGTTCACGGTCGTTGTCGCGCGCGCGACCCTGCCCGCGGTCTGGATCGTTGGCCTGCCCGGGGCCTGGGCGTGGCGCCTGCG
>JANOJR010000548.1:0-2365 GCA_031418855.1 Rubrivivax sp. | reverse complement strand
AGATGGTCATGCCTGGCGACAACGTCAGCATCACGGTGAAGCTGATCAACCCGATCGCGATGGAAGAAGGCCTGCGCTTCGCCATCCGTGAAGGCGGCCGCACCGTCGGCTCAGGCGTCGTGGCCAAGATCATCGAATAAGGATCCACCATGTCGACCAAACAGAAGATCCGCATTCGCCTCAAGGCTTTCGACTACAAGCTGATCGACCAGTCGGCGCTTGAAATCGTGGAGACCGCCAAACGCACCGGCGCCATCGTCAAAGGCCCCGTGCCTTTGCCCACGCGCATGCAGCGTTTTGACATCCTGCGCTCGCCCCACGTCAACAAGACGAGCCGCGACCAGTTTGAGATTCGCACGCACCAGCGCTTGATGGACATCGTTGACCCCACCGACAAGACCGTGGACGCGCTGATGAAGCTCGACCTGCCGGCTGGCGTCGATGTCGAAATCAAGCTGCAGTAAGTAGCTAAGAAGAAATCTGCGGCTATACTCCAAAGCTTCGCCGGCCGGGCTCACGCCCGGTCGGCGTTTTAACCGCCCCAACCAATCGTTGTTGGGATCGAGAACAAGGCTCCGCACCTGCCAAAGGTTCGGAAGCTGGAGAAAACCATGAGCATGAGCGAAAAGCTCGGCTTGCTGGGCCGCAAGGTGGGCATGATGCGCATCTTCACGGACGATGGCGATGCCATCCCCGTGACCGTGCTCGACGTGTCCAACAACCGCGTCACCCAGGTCAAGACCGAAGCCTCCGACGGCTACAACGCGCTGCAAATCGCGTTTGGTTCGCGCAAAGCGAGCCGCGTCAGCAAGCCTGAAGCCGGACACATGGCCAAGGCCGGTGTTGAAGCTGGCCAGATCCTTAAAGAATTCCGCGTCACCGCCGACGTGCTGGGCCAATACCCGGCCGGCGCCGTGATTCCGGCCAGCATGTTCGCGCTGGGCCAGAAGGTCGACGTGCAAGGCACCTCGATCGGTAAAGGCTTCGCCGGCACCATCAAGCGTCACAACTTCAAGTCGCAGCGCGCGTCGCACGGCAACAGCCGTTCGCACAACGTGCCCGGCTCGATCTCGATGGCGCAAGACCCCGGCCGCGTGTTCCCCGGCAAGAAGATGACCGGCCACATGGGCGATGAAACGGTGAGCGTGCAAAACCTCGACGTCATCCGCATCGACGAAGCGCGCCAGCTGCTGCTCGTGCGCGGCGCCGTGCCAGGCTCGAAGAACGGCCACGTGGTGGTGCGTCCTTCGATCAAGGCGCGTGTGCGCAAGGTGGTCGAGGCCGGCATCATCGCCGCGCCCACCACCGCCAAGAAGGGGGGCAAGTAATGCAACTCGAGCTCCTTAACGAACAAGGTCAGGCCACGTCGAAAGTCGACGCGCCCGATACCGTCTTCGCCCGCGAGTACAACGAATCGCTGGTGCACCAGGTCGTGGTGGCCTTCCAGGCCAATGCACGCCAGGGCACACGCGCACAGTTGGATCGCGGTGAGGTCAAGCATTCGACGAAGAAGCCCTTCCGCCAAAAAGGCACCGGCCGCGCTCGCGCCGGTATGACCAGCTCGCCCTTGTGGCGTGGCGGCGGCCGCATCTTCCCGAACCGTCCTGACGAGAACTTCTCGCACAAGGTCAACAAGAAGATGTACCGCGCCGGCATGGCCTCGATCCTGTCGCAGCTCGCCCGTGACGGCCGGCTTGCGGTGGTCGACTCCATCAGCCTCGAAGCGCCCAAGACCAAGCTCTTGGCCGCGAAGATCAAGGCCTGGGGGTTCGAGTCGGTGTTGGTCATCGTTGACCAGATCGACGACAACCTGGCCCTTGCCTCGCGCAACCTGGCCAACGTGTTGATCGTTGAGCCGCGTTACGCCGATCCGCTGTCACTGGTGCACTACAAGAAAGTGCTCGTGACCAAGGCCGCGATCGAGCAGCTCAAGGAGATGTACGCATGAGCCGCAATGTCAACATGGGGCTGAAGTACGCCGAAGGTCGCCTGGCGCAAGTCTTGGTCGGTCCGATCGTTTCGGAAAAAGCCACGCGCGTCGGCGAGAAGCACAACCAGGTGCTCTTCAAGGTGCTGCGTGACGCCACCAAGCCGGAGATCAAGGCCGCTGTGGAGTTGATGCTCAAGGTCGAGGTCGACTCGGTGCGTACCGTCAACCAAAAGGGCAAGACCAAGCGCTTTGGCAAATCCATCGGCCGCCGTGACCACGTCAAGAAGGCGTATGTGTCGCTGAAGCCGGGCCAGGAGCTCAACTTCTCTGGGGAGGCCGCGTAATGGCCGTCGTCAAAGTCAAACCCACCTCACCCGGCCGCCGCGCCGTGGTCAAGGTGGTGCACAAGCATCTGCACAAAGGCAAGCCCGAAGC
>JANOJR010000547.1:0-2189 GCA_031418855.1 Rubrivivax sp. | reverse complement strand
GGCGCCTGCGCCAGATCGATCAGCGCATTCATGCGCACCAGGTTCACCGGGCCACGCACGCGGTACAGCGCCAGCTCGGGCAGCTTGAATTGCGCGAGCAAAAAGCGCCACAGGTCTTCAGGGCAGGTGCTCACCACTTCGAGCCGGATGGCACGGCCAAAGGGCCGCGTGCTCAGGCCCTTGCGCAAGGCCTGGCGCAGGTTGGTCACGTCGTCGGTGTCGACTTCAAGGTCGGAGTCGCGCGTGACGCGGAACTGCGAGAACGACTGCACCTCGCGCCCCGGAAAGAGCTCGCCCAGGTGTGCACGTATCACGCTGGTTAGCAGCACGAAACCCTGCTGGCCGCCACAGATGGCGTCGGGCAGACGCATCACCCGCGGCAGCACGCGCGGCACCTTGACGATGGCAATCGTGTTTTCGCGCCCGAAGGCATCGCGCCCACTCAGGCGCGCGATGAAGTTCAGCGACTTGTTGGCCACCTGCGGGAAGGGGTGCGACGGGTCCAGCCCCACGGGCACCAGCAGCGGGCGCACCTGGCTTTCGAAAAACTCGGCCACCCACGCGCGCTGTGCCGGTGTGCGCGTGGCGTGGTTGAGCACCACGATGCCCTGGCGCTGCAGGGCCGGCATCACGTGCTCGTTGAAGACGGCGTATTGCGCGTCGATGAGCTCGTGCGCGGCCTCGGCAATGCCGGTGAGCTGCTCGCCATGGGCGGCGCCACGCGGCTGGTGCGCGGCTTCGATGTACTCGGTGATGTACTCGGCCAGGCGGATCTCGAAGAACTCGTCCAGGTTCGACGACACGATAGTCACGTAGCGCAGCTGCTCCAGCAAAGGCACGTCATCACGGCTCGCCTGGGCCAGTACACGACGGTTGAATTGCAGGATGGCGCGCTCGCGGTGCAGCAGCGCCTGGTGCGTCGGGTCGGCCATGCGCGAAAGTTTAAGTTGGCGGCATGTCAGGCCTGTGACATCGCTCAGTGCGGAGCCTCTTGTCCCAGCGCCACACGCGCCTGGTACTCGCGGTCGAGCATGCTCATCACGATCAGCGAGTCGTAGCCGTCCACGCCGGCTATGCTGAGCCGCACGCTTTCGCGCAGGCGGCCCTCTTCGACGAAACCCTCGCTGGCGTAGAGCGCCAGGGCGCGCACGTTGAGCGACTTCACGTCGAGCCAGAAGCGGTGCGCCTTGAGGTCGCGAAAGGCCATCTGCTTGAGCTGGCGCACACAGCGCCGGCCGATGCCGCGGCCTTTGTCTTGCAAGACGATGCGCTTGAGCTCGACACTGCGCTGCGCGTTGCGGCAGCCCTGCAAGATGACGAAGCCCGTGCGTTCGCCGGCTGCACCGGCCTCGACGATGAAGTGGCGAAAGTCAGGGAAGCGCACCGCACCTTCGTGCTGCATGCGCTCCCAGGGCGTGATGAAAGGCAGGTTGGCGGGGTCGGTCTCGACCGAGCTCACGAAGTCCAGGTCCGATAGCATGGTCGGGCGCAGGCGCAGGGGCGGTGCGGTGGTCGTGAGAACAGGTTCAGACATCGATCTCGACGGCGTCGCCGTGCAACTCCATCAACTCGCGCCGCGCTTGCGCTTCGCCCTTGCCCATCAGCTTGGTCAGCGAGGCCACCGTGCCTTCGAATCCATGCGCGCCATAGGCCACGGGCAAGAGCCGGCGCGTCTCGGGGTTGAGCGTCGTCTCCCACAACTGCTCGGCGTTCATCTCACCCAGGCCCTTAAAGCGGCCGATGCTCCAGCTGCCCTCGCGCGCGCCCTCTTTGCGAAGCTTGTCGAGCGTGGCCTCCAGCTCACCATCGTCCAGCGCGTAGATCTTGGCCGCCGGGCGGCGGCCACGCGCCGGCGCGTCCACGCGGTACAGCGGCGGCTTGGCGATATAGACATGGCCGCGCTCGATGAGCTTGGGGAAGTGGCGGAAAAAGAGCGTTAAGAGCAGCACCTGGATGTGCGAGCCATCGACATCGGCATCCGACAGGATGCACACACGGCCGAAGCGAAGGCCAGTGAAGTCGGGTTCGTCGTGTGCACCATGCGGGTCGACGCCCACGGCCACGGCGATGTCGTGGATTTCGTTGTTGGCAAAGAGCCGGTCGCGCTCGACCTCCCAGGCGTTGAGCACCTTGCCGCGCAAGGGCAGCACGGCCTGCGTTTCCTTGTTGCGGCCCATCTTGGCGCTGCC
>JANOJR010000546.1:0-16166 GCA_031418855.1 Rubrivivax sp. | reverse complement strand
TTTAGGCCTTCAGCAGCGGAATCGTCTTCTGCTGAAAGTTCACCAGCCACGGGAACACATCGTCGAGATCGCTCGCCGGCAGACCCAACCATTGCATCAGCGTGGCGCCGATCTGGTCGGTGCTGATGCTGGGCACGTGGCGACCGTTGGCAGCCACATCCGCGTCATCGGGGCCACCCAGGGTGAGGTCGGGGAAGGTGCCGACCACCTGCCCGCCCACCACCGGGCCGCCGAGTGCGAAGAGGTGGTTGCCCCAGGCGTGCTCGCTGCCGCCGCCGGAGCCTGGGCGCAGCGTGCGGCCGAAGTCGCTCATCAGCAGGGTCACCACGTTGTCGTCAAGACCGCCACTGCGGTTGGCTTCGTCAAACGCGGCCACGGCCTTGGCCAGCACTGCCAGCTGTGCATCCTGGGTCGTGGCGTCGCTTCCACGCTGGTTGGCATGGGTGTCGAAGCCGCCCCACTGCACCAGGATCACCTGGCGGCGATAACTGCGCGCCTTGGCGCCACGCAGCAGCCGCGCCAGGCGGCGCAGGCTGTCCCCCAGAGGGCCGCTGCCGAAATCGAGCGTGGGCTCGCTGGCGCTCTCGGTCATGGCGGCCAACAGCGCGGCGTTGTCGATTGAGCGCTGCAGTCCGCGCAGGTACTCGTTGGCATACACGTTGCCCGACTGCCGGCTGGCGAGCGTGCGCAAGGCTTGCACCTCGGCGCTGTCGGCTTGCAGCAGATTGGCCCAGCCGAAGTGCTGTGGCAGTGCAAAGGTTTCGAAGTAGGCCGGCGCGCTTTGGCGCCCTTGCACCAGCGTGCGGTTGTTGGACATGGTGATCGCATTGAGCGGATGGCGCAGTGCGCCCGGCATGCGCTCGATGGCGCGGCCTGCCCAGCCGCTCGAATCGTCCTGCACGGTCCAGCCCTGTTGGATCAACACCGCCTCGCTGTGCGAGAGGATGAACGGCGGCACTTGCACAAGGTTGTTGCGAACCTGATGGCCGCTCGCGGGCTCGACCAGCGGGCCCGCGTTGGCGATCCAAGCCAGACGTTGCTGCGCATACAGCGGCGCGAGTGGTGCCAGTGCAGCATGCAAGCCGAAGCTGTGGCCTGCCGATGTGCCCGGCAATGCCACTAGGCTGCTGCGCGACAACGCAAGGTTGGTGCGCGCACGCTGGTAGTCGGTGTAGGCGCCGTCGGTGGGCACAAGGCAGTTGTGGCCGTCGTTGCCGCCGGCTAGAAAGAGCACGACAAGGGCGCGGTAGTCGCTGGCCTCAGCCGTGCCCGGTAGCACGGCCAGCGAGCCCAGGCCTGACAAGCCTGCCAGCCCGGAGTGCAGCAAACGCCGGCGGGTCAGACTCATGGCATGGCTCCGTACGCTTCACTTAAAAGTGTGAACTCAAGCAGGCGCAGTGCCTGCCGCTCAGGCAGCCTCATGTGGTTGGCCTGGCGCCAGGACCGGGCCAGTTGCTCGGCCATCGGGGTCAGGTGCTGCGGGTTCGTGCCCCGCAGGAATCGTCGCCCGATGAGCGCCGTCAACTCGGCGGTGGAGAGCCGGTAGGCCGCAACGAATTCGTCGATCGAGCAGCCCGCATCGACCAAGGCCTTCGGCTCCGGGTTGTTAAAGCCCCCAAAAGACAGGTTGTCGAGGTCGCCTAGCCGCTCACGCAGCGTGCGTGAGTTGAGCAGCGTTTGCTCAGGTGCTAGCAGGTTGCTGCCTGGTGCGCGGTCGGTGGGGGCGTAAAAACTGAAGACACTGAGCGGTGAGAACGGTGGCTGTGTGCCGAGTAGCCACGGCTGGCCGTTCCAGTACTGCAGCGGCACCGTTCGGCAACCCAGCCCACGCAAGAGCCCCGTGCGTTGCAGCATCGGCTCGCGCAACTTGCCGTCGCCGGGCAACGCACGGTTCGGGTCATCGCCGCGGCGCGCTTCAGGGTCGAGCAAGATCGCCTTCACCACCGCTTTCAGGTCACCGGCGACGCCACGCCCGTTGTCGCGGAACACCGCGCTGATGCGCAGCAGGTACGCCGGCGATGGGTCGCTCTTCACGAGGTGCTGAATCAGCCGCAGCGAGACGAAGGGCGCGATGTTCGGGTGGCCCATCAGCATGGCCACCAGGTCGTCAAGGTCTTGGTAAATCGTCTGCCCGGCTGGGAAGGTCCGCCCGAGCACCTGCTTGCGGCCGCTATCCCGGTCGGGCGCATGGCCTGAGGGCACCATCGGCCGCGACCAACTGCCCCAGTTGCGCGGCGTGTCGGGCACACGCACGGTGTCGTGCCGCCAGCCCGTGAGCACGCGCGCGAGCTCTTCGACATCAAGCTGCGAGTAGGTCTCAACGAACTGCCCGCGCGCGTCGCGCTTGGGCGTGCCGTCGGCGTTCAGCGCCCACACGCCGAGTGAAAAGAGCTGCATCAACTCGCGCGCGTAGTTTTCGTTGGGCACGCAGTGTGGGCAGCTTGCGCTCTTGGCACTGTTCTGGTCGTTATCGAGATAGAAGCCCATCGGCGAGCTGAGCGTGACGCCGCGCAGCAAGGCGCCGTAGTTGCCAAGCGCCATGCGGTGCAAGTCGTTGGCCCATTCGCCAACGCCTGCTGGGTCGAGCTTCTGCGATGAGACCACGATGAACTGCGCCAGCGACCATGTGACGCGCCAGCGCAGCTGGTCGGGTGCGCTGATGAAGGTGCGCTGAACTTCGCCTGCGAAGAGCGCGTAGACGTTGGGCTGGCCCCCCCCCGAGATTCCAGTCGATGAAGCGCATGTCCAGCGGGGTTGCAGGCAGTGCGAACTGCTCGTCTATCCACTTCTCGAAGCCTTTGGTTTGCAGCTCGGCCACGAGCGCTGGCGTAGGCCCAAACGACGCTTGTTCGGCAAAACGGCTGGCGGCGTAGAAGGTGGCCTTGGGGGCGGCGCTGGCGGGGGGCGACCTGGCCGGCGGAAGGCGTCGGAGCTGCACCGACACCCGACGTTGCCGGCTTACCGCCGCCGCCGCACGCGGCAAGCGTCATCACCAGCGCGATGCTTGCGAGCAGGGTCGCCCGCCTTGTGGCTTCACGCCTGCACATTGAATTCAATGCCCGTGGCCGCCAGCCCCACCAGTTCCACGCTCTGCGCATTCAAGACAAACTGCGCGGCCAGCAGGCCTAGCGAGTTTTGGGTGAACACGCCAGCGTTGAGAGCTCCCGCGTATTCGGCCAGTTCACCCGGCGAGGGCGCCACGCCCACGACGTTGCGGTAGACGAAGTCCACAAACGCGGTGTTCGATCGCCCGCCTGCAAGCTGTGCAAACAGGTCGGTGCCCACGGCGAGCTTGACCACATCGGCATACGACATGCCACCGTCGAAGAGCTGCAGGCCGATGCCGACGAAGTCTTTGTTGGTGAGGAAGCTCTTGCCAAAGAGCGCCCGGATGATCTGCGCCACGCTGCCGGCGTTGCCGTCGAGGTCGAGTGCGACGTTGGTGTTGGCGAACTGCAAACGCTCGACGCTGGCCAGGCTGTCGCGACCTTCGATGTTGGCGTTGTCTTGCACGGTCCAGCCGAAGTCGGTCTTGATAAGGTTGTAGGCAGCGCGTGCATTCAGGTACACCGACGTGTCGATGCCAGCGCCACCGTCGATGAGGTCGTTGCCGTTGCCAGCGCTGATGCGGTCATTGCCCGCACGGCCCAAGTAGGCATCGGCGTTGGCGCCGGGCTGCATGACGTCGGCGCTGGCGCTGCCGTTGATGACCGCAGCCACCGCAATTACGTGCAGGCTGACCGTGTAGGTGTTGCTGCCGCTGACACCGTCGCTCACCGAAAAGACGAAGCTGTCGCTGCCGCTGTAGCCAGCCTTGGCGGCGTAGCTGAAGCTGCCCGAAGCCGCAACGATGGCATTGCCGTTCTTGGGCGCCGTGCGCAGGCCGTAGCTGATGGTGTCGCCGTCGACATCAATGGCTGCGGGCAGCTGGTTCTCGATGAGGTGGCCACCGGGCATCAAGAGCGTGGCCGCCTGCGACTGCGGTGCGCCGTCGTTGACCGGCAGCACCTGCACAAAACTCAGGTAGCGGTTGCTGCCTGCCGTGCCGACGATTTCATACGCGACGGCGTCGGTGCCCCAGTAATTGGCTGCGGGCGTGTAGCGCAACTGGCCGTCGGCGGAGACGCTGGCACTGCCGTGGGCTGGCGTGCCCACGAGGCGGTAGCTCACGCTGGCGCGGGCGGTGTCGGTTGGCTCGGGCAAGGTGGCGGTCAAGGCAGTGTCTTCGTCGAGGCTGAAGTTGCTGTCGGATGACACCACCTTGGCCGAAAGCGCAATGCTCTGGTCGGCAAAGTTCAGCCGCTCGATGCCGATGAGCGTGTCGTAGCCGCTGACGCCGTCGCGCGCGAGCACAAAGACCTTGCCGAAGGCGTTGCTCAGTTCGTAGTCACTGCGTAGGCCGGCGAACACCGCCGTGTCGCTGCCCGCACCGCCTTCGATCCAGTCGTTGCCCAGACCACCTGTCAGGCGGTTGTCCAGGTCGTTGCCCAGCAGCACGTCATCAAAGGCGGTGCCGATGGCGTGTTCGATCATGCTGGTGGCGGTGATGGCCAGGTTCTCGACGCCGGCGAAGCCCTGCACCGACTGCCCGACGCTGGACAGGCCGCCGGGTTTGAGGTCCAGGCTGACGCCGGTGAGGAAGGCCGAGGCGTTGATGGTGTCGATGCCGCCGTCGTCGACGATTACCGTCTCGGCCGTGCCCTGGCTAGCGCCCAAGGTGTAGGTGGTGTCGGTGGCGTTGACGTTCTTTGTGCCGTACAGAAAGCGCAGCGCCAGCACGTCGAGCAGGCCCCAGTCGGCGTGGAAGAGGCCGTCACTCGACGGCACCGACGACATGACGGTCAGCGCCTGCCGGTCGTCGCCGACGCGCATCTGCGCAGCCCAGTTGTCGCCGGGGTCGGTGTTGCGCGGGTGACGCAGGCCCAGCGCGTGGCCGACTTCGTGCAGCAGCGCCTGGTAGCCCTCGCTGCCTGGTGCAAGCGCGAGCATGGATTCCACGTCCATCCAGATGTCGCCCGCTTGGTCTGCGGCACCAGGCTGGCCAGGCAGCCAGCTCACGCCCTTGGTGGCCGCTTGCTGGCTAACGCCGAAACGGAGTTGACCGACGGTGCTGCCCACCTCTTGCACTTCGTTGAAGCTGATGTTGGCCACGGCCGCCGCTTTGGCCAGGACCTCGCGCACCATCTGCTGCTCGGCCACGGTGAAGGCGCGAAAGCCCGTGGCGCCCACGCCGCTGCTGGGCGCGGTGGGCACGAAGCTGTAGCTGACGTTGACGGCTGAGCCCATGGCGCCGGCGGCATTCCAGCGCAAGCTGCCACCGGCGGCGATGGCCTGTTCGGCCATGGTTTGTTGGGTGATGAAGTCGGCGAAGCGGAACTGCGTCCAGGGGTCGTTGGCGCCGGTCGTGGTCTTGGCGTCGAAGTACTCGACGTCGGTGGTGCTGATGCTGAAGCCGGCGCCGATGGCCGGCGTCACCTTGTTGGTGATGGTCGCGTTGCGGCCGTCAACCGAGACGACGATGTTCATCTCGGACAGCATGAAGCTGCGCCAGGGCTGGCCCGGCACGCTGCCGATGCTGCCGATGCCGCCGCTGTTGAGCGAGATGCCGTCGTTGCCCGCGCCGCCGCTGAAGCTGTCGTCGCCGCCGTTGGGCCAGTAGTAGTTGTCTTGCGCGTCGCCGATGACCAGCGCGTTCTTTGCGCCGCTGCCGTGGACCTGCCGGATGCCCAGGCCGACAAAGGTGTCGCGTCCGCCCTGGCCGTCTTCGGCCCAGCCTTCGGCCAAGTTCACACGCAGGTTGTCGCCAGCGTTCCAGTAGGCGACTTGCAGTTCGCGGTTCAGGTTCGTCGGGTCGATCAGGCGCTCGAAGGTGTCATTGCCCGGGCCGCCGATGGCCGTGCCCTGGTACATCTTGATGATGTCGTTGCCTTCTTCGCCGTAAACGTTGTTCCAAACGTTCTTGTCGGCCTCGGGCTGGAGGTAGGTGTCGTTGCCGCTGCCAAGCCTGATGTCGGCCATTGAATGCGCTCCCTTTGATAGTTAGTCTTGCCGCGTCAAGCGCGCAACAACGGAATCGTTTTGCTGGAGAAGTTCACCAACCACGGGAACACATCGTCGAACTGGCTGCTGGGCAGGCCCAGCCACTGCATCAGCGTGGCGCCCACCTGGTCGACGCTGGTGGTGGGCACATGGCGGCCGTTTTTGCCGGGGTCACTGTCGTCGGGGCCGCCGAGCACGGGGCTGGGGAAACTGCCAAGCACCGTGCCGCCGGCCACCGGCCCGCCCAGCGCCATCCAGTGGTTGCCCCAGGCGTGCTCGCTGCCGCCGCCCGAGCCCGGGCGCACGGTGCGGCCGAACTCGGTCATCACCAGCGTCACCACGTTGTTGTCCATGCCGGCGGCCTTGTTGCTGTCGTCAAAACCCTTGAGCGCTTTGGCCAGCACGGCAAGCTGCGTATCTTGGGTGTTAGCGTCACTGCCGCGCTGGTTGGTGTGGGTGTCAAAGCCGCCCCATTGCAAGAGGATGACCTGGCGCTTGAGCCCTACGCTTTTGAAGTACGGCAGCATCGAAGCCACACCACGCAGATTGCGCGCGAGCTGTTCACTCTCAGAGCCGAAGTCACCCGTGGGCGTGATGCGGTTTTGGTAGGCCTGGGTGAAGAAGATCGAGTCGCTGATCGACAGCCCATAGGTGCGCGCGTATTCGGCCTCATACGCATTGGCAAACTGCCACTGCGCCATACGCACCAGTGACTGCGTGCCCACGTCGGCCGGCCGCGCCATGTCGCCGATGCCCCACCAGCTGGCGCCGTCGGGCGACAGTGAAGACACCGACGAGCGCTTGCCCAGCACCAGCGTGCGGTTGGTGTCCATCGTCACCGCCGCAGCGCGGTTTTGCAGCCGTGATGGCAGAAGCTCGAGCGCACGCCCAGCCCAGCCGCTGTTGTCGTCGGTCACGGTCCAGCCTTGCGCAATGGCCGTCTGGTCGCTGTGCGACAGCAGGAAAGGCGGCACGTCCACCGCCTGGTCCAGCACCTGGCGTGCCGTGCACGGCTCCATCAGCGGGCCGACATTGGCCACAAAGGACAGGCGCTGCTGCGTGTACAGACCCACCAGCGGCTGCAATGCCGAATGCAGGCCGAAAGTGTGGCCCGCTGCCGTGCCCGGCAAGTTGGCCAGGCTGGCCTTGGGCAGCGCCAGGTTTTGCCGCGCGGCCTGGTAGTCGGTGTACATCGCGTCGGTGGGCACGATGAGGTTGTTGCCGTCGTTGCCACCGTTGAGGTAGACGACGACGAGCGTGCGGAAGTCCTCGCCCGCTGCGTCGATGGAGCCCGACAAGCTGCCCAGCAAACCGGCTGCGGGCAAGGCGCCCGCAGCGCTTAGGAAATGGCGGCGTTGCATCATTTCATCGCTCCAAAGTAGGGCGTTAGCGTGGCGTAGTTCAGCATGCGCAGCGGGCCTTCGAAGGGGTCGGTCTTGTTGTACGGCGGCCATTGCAGCGACATGATGTCCGCGAGGTTGCTGCGCAGCGTGGGCGGCATGGCGCCTCGGAAGTAGCGCGCCGAGAGCAGGTCGGCGTAGGCGGTGGGTGACTTGAAGAAGGCCGCGCTCAGGCCGTCGATCTCGCAGCCTGCCGTGCGTAGCAGGCTCACGTCTTGCTTCTGCGTCGCGTTGTCCCACTTCGTCGGCCAGCTCGCCTGGTTGGTGCGGTCGCGCAGCTCCTGGGTGGTGGCCAGACGTTGCTCGGGAGCCAGCAGGTTGCTGCCGGGTGCGCGGTCGGTGGGCGCGTAGAAGCTGAAGACACTGCTCTGCGCAAACGGCGTTTGCATATTGCTGATGGCCGCGCCGCCCCAGCTTTGCATGGGGATGGCCTTGCAGCCCAAGCCGCGCCACATCGCCGTGCTGTAGAGGAAAGGCTCGCGGAATTTGCCATCGTCCGCGCGCGCGGTGCTGGGGCTGTCGCCGGCACGCGCTTCGGCGTCGAGCAAGATGGCTTTGACGACAGCCTTCATGTCGCCTTTGACGCCGCTGCCGTTGTTCATGAACTTGGCGGCGATGCGTGCCACGTAAGTCGGCGTCGGGTTGCTCTTCACCAGGTGCTGGATCAGCCGGAAGGACACAAAGGGCGCGATGTTGGCGTGGGCCATCAGCATGGCGATGGTGTCGTCGAGGTCTTTGCTGGCGCCTTGGCTTCCGGGGAAGACGCGGCCCATCACTGTCTTGCTGCCGGCGTCGCGCTCGGGCGGCCAGGTGCTGGGGATCATGGGCACGCCCCAGTTCCCCCAGTTGCGCTGCGGCCGCGCCGGGCCGCTGTAGTCGCGTGTCCAGCCGGTGAGTGCGCGTGCCAGCTCTTCAACGTCGCGCTGCGTGTAGGTCTCGATGAAGCGGCCTCGGCTGTCGCGCTGCGCCGTGCCATCGGCATTGAGTTTGTAGACGCCGATGCTGAAGAGCTGCATCAGTTCACGCGCATAGTTTTCGTTGGGCGCGCAGTGCATGCACTCCGCGCTCTTGGGGCGGTTCTGGTCGTTGTCCAGGTAGTGGCCCATGTGGCTGTCGGTCGAGGCTTCGCGCAGCAGCGTGTTGTATCGCCCCAGGGCATTGCGGTAGAGCAGGTTGTGCCAGTTGACCCAACCCGGCACCTCGCCCTTGGTGATGGCGGCCACGACGAACTGCGACAGCCCCCAGGTCACGCGCAGGCGCAACTGGTCGGCGCTGCTCAAGGCGCGGTTGCCGAACTGGCGTTGGAGGTATTGCCAGATCTCTGGCGGCACCTGGACGTTCTGCCCAAAGGCGTAGACCGCCTCGGCCGGCTTTATGTCGATGGCCACCTGCGGCAGCGCCATCTGGTCGTCGATCCACTTCTCAAAACCCTTGGCCTGGATCTCGGCCACGAGTGCCGGTGTGGCACCGAAGCTGACTTGCTCAGCAAAGCGGCTGGCAGCGAAAAAGCTGACCTTGGCCGCCGCAGCCGCAGGCGCAACCTGGCCGCTGGACGCCACGGGCTCGGCTGTGGCCTTCGTTTGAGCGTTAGGCGCTGCATCGGGCGTGGAGCCGCCGCCGCAGGCTGTAAGCACCAAGACCAGGCCCAGCGTGAGCGCGGTGGTCGTGGTGCGTGACATCAGAAGGTTCATCTCACTGCCTCCGAAAAAGCCGCTGCCGGCGGGGCCGACGGCTGCGTCGCGAGTCTAGCCGCGCACCTATGAAAACGGGCCTCGCCGCGGCTGCCAGCCCATCACATGAATGAAGGGGTTTACCCTGGGCGCTGGCGCCGCGAGCGGCTTGTCAGAACGCCCTAGACAAGCCCCACGTCATAAATTTTGCCGAGAGTGGCGCCAGCCCCGGCGAGCCCGGCCCACCTATGCGCCACGCGCTGCGCTGCTCGTAGCGCTCAAACTTGAGGTCGGTGCTCCAGCGCGTGCCCAGCTTGACTGCTAACTTCAAACTCACGCTGACAGCGCCGAAGGCCGACAAGCGCGCGTCGGGCGACAGATAACGCGGTGGTGCTTCCAGGTAGCCGGGTGGGTAGGGCGCACCGGCATAGCTGTACACCGGGTCGAAATAGAGACGCGCGGCGCTCTGGCTGTACAGGCGCAGGCCGGGGGTGATGTTGATTCGTTCGCCGAGCGTGAACACAGGCTCCAGGCTCAGCGTGTGCGAGCGCACGCCGAAGCTGTCGCGGTAGCCGCGCCAGCTGCTGCGCAGGGTGATGTCGGGGCCTTCGACGTGGTGGTTCCAGCGCACGAGCACGATGCTCTGGTGGCGCGAGCCGGGGCGAACGTCCAGGCGCTTGTAGGGATCGCTGTAATAGCCGTTGCCGGCGGCGTGGGTGACGTTGAACTGAACGAGGTCAGCGCGGCTCAACGCTTGCGTGATGCCGACCGTCACTTCCAGCGTGCGCCGCCGCTCTTTGAGCGTGTCGTCGTCTGTGGAGCCGATGCGGTCGAGCGTGAGCGCCATGGCCGCGTTCCAGCTGCGGTTGCGATCCTCGCTGTGCCAGCGGCCCTCCATCGACGCAGCGCGCGAGTGGAAGTCGTTCTCGTCTGAAGCGGCCAGGCCCAGGCTGATGTCGCTGCGCTCGCCAAGGTGCGTGAGCTTGGCGTCGCCCGCGCGGCGCTCGTCGCTCATGCGCGAAGCGCCCGAGATCGCGCTGTGATAACGCGGCGATGCACCCGAGACGCTGTCGCCGCTGAGCGCGCCTTCCAGCACCCAGGGCCCGGCCAGCGGCGCGCGGACTAACAACGAAGGTGAGCTGACCTTGATGCGCTGCAAACCGGGTTGGCGGTCTTGGTAGGACAGCCACTTGAGGCTGACCGTGCCCGGGCCGGTATCGACCTGCGCGGCGGCCACGCCGGGCAAGGCGAGCGCGGCGGCCAAGAGTGGCGAAAGCAGCGGCGCCCAGTACGCTTCAGTTGCAGCCACAGCCGCCGCCGCCGACGCCGGCGCCGCCGGAAGAGTTCTCGCGGCTGCTGTAGATGTGGGCGCTGTACCGCTGCTCCAGCGCGTCACCGTCCATGGCCATCGCGGGGCGTGCGAGCAGGTCTTTCTGCCAGGCCTTGGGTGGCGCCACGCTGCAGGCTGCCAGTGGTGCAAGGCATAACGCGAGCAAGCAAGCTTGAAGGCGAGCGGCGAGCTTCACGCCAAGGCCGCCTTGAGCTGTGCTTCGAGTGCGGCCGTGTCTTCGAGGCGAAAACCTTTGTGCGTGAGCAAGAGCTTGCGATCTGCGCTGATGAGGTAGGAGCTGGGCATCACCAGCACCTTGAGCAGCTCGGCCGTTTCGCCCGCCGGGTCCAGTGCGATCGGAATGCGCGCGGTGACGGAGCGCAAGAAGCGCTGCGCGTCGGCGTCTTTGCGGTCCAGGCCGATGGCCACGATGCGCAGACCCTTGGCGGCGTAGCGCTCGTGCATCTGGTTCATCCACGGGAATGAGAGCTTGCACGGCGTGCACCACGAGGCCCAGAAGTCGATGTAGGTGGCTCGCCATTTACCGGCTGCGGTGGCGGCGTCGCTCAGCACGGCGTGGCCGTCGCTAGCGCGCAGCAGCATCTCGGGTACGACGGACTGTGCGCGGACCCATGCGGGGGCGCCCACGGCAGCGCCAAGGGCCAGGGTTTGCAGGGTGCGGCGGCGCGTGAAGAGTGGTTTAGTCATGGCGTGATTTTGTTCGAGACAGGGCGAGCAGGGCGATGCAAAGTGCAAGCAGCGACAGTGCCGACATGTTGCCGCCGCCGGTGCCGATGTTGCTTTGCTGCGCGGGGTCTTCGGTGACCGACAGCGGCACCGCAGCCTGTGCCAGCAAGCCGGGCCCGGTGGCGCTGAGCGTGGCGCCGGCTGCGGCGGCGGCGCTACCACTCCACGCCACGTCGAGCGCGCAGGCGCTGCCGGGCAGGAGCTCGAAGCCGTCGGCGGCGCAGGCACCCATGGAGCCCGTGGCGCCGAAGGCATAGCCGCTACCCAGCAAGGTAAGCGCATCCACGCGCAGCGCGGCAGCACCCACGTTGCGCAGCCACAGCGGCTGCGCGGGCGCTGCCTGCCCCGTGCGGGCGGCGAAGGCCAGCAGCGCAGGCGTGGCGCGAAGATCGGGCAGCGCGGGGGCAAGGGCCTGGCCTTGCAGCGCGAACGTGGACGGCGTGACGCCGCCCGCCGTCGACAAGACCGCGCGGCGCAGCCCCGCCTGCGTGGGGTGAAAGCGCAGCCGCAGCGTGCAGCTCGCAGCCGGCGCGAGCACCAGCCCGGTAGCGCAGGTGCTGCCGGGGTCGAGGCTGAAGTCTTGCGCGGCGTCGCCGCTGAAGACCAAGCGCAGCGGCGAGCTCGACACGGCGGTGGCGTTGCTCAGGCTGAGGGCTTCGCTCAGCCGCGTTTCGCCCAACGCCGCGGCCGCAAACGACGTGGTGCCGGGCGCTGCGCTCACCGTGTCGCTCGGCACCGCGGCGGTGCTGCCACGCCCTTGCAGGCTGACCATTGCCGGCGCGGCCGCACCCTCCGGCCACAACACCAGCGTGGCGCTACGATGCCCAGCCGCGCGCGGTGCAAAGCGCAGGCTGATGCCGCAACCGGCAGCTGCCGCTAACGCCGAAGTGACGCGGCAATCGCCGCCGAGTGTGAAGTCGCCTGCGTGCTCACCCACCAGCGCAATGTGCTGCCAGCTCAAGGCCGCGCGGCCGCGGTTGCTGGCGTTCAGGGTGAGCGTGCTGAGGCCACTGCCCGTCAACAGGGCGCCGAAATCCAACGCGGCGGCGTCGAGCCACAGCTCAGCCTGCGGCGTTGCATGTCCCTGGCCAAGGAGCGTGGTGACGAGCGCGGTGTTGAGAGGCCCCGCGCTGCCGTCATGCGTCGCTTGCAGGCGCGCCAGCCGTGCCCCCACGGCACGCGGCGTGAAGCTGATGGCCACCGTGCAAGACGCGCCTGCCGGCAAGCTCATGCCGATCTGGCAGCTGCCGCCGTTCACCGCAAAGTCAGTGGCCTCCGGCCCCGTCAAGAGCAAGCTGCGCAGTTGCCACGCCACGCTGCCGTGGTTGACCAGCGCGATCTCGCTGCGGCGCGTCTGGCCGAGCCCTTCGCTCACCACCAGCCGCATGGGCACCGCAGCGGCAGCAATCGTGGTGCCGCGCCCGACCAGCGGCACACGCAGCACCGCACCGTCGCTGCTGGTGGCGCGCCACTCACCGCTGAACACGGCCTCGCGGCCAGGTTGGAACGACAGCGTGACCTGGCAGCGTGCTTGGGGCGCCAGCGCGGCGTTGGCCACGCAACTCGACGCGTCGACCTTGAACGCCGCATCGCTGACGCCGCTCTCGCGCAGCGTGAGCGCGCTGCTGCCGTGGTTGACGAGGCTGATCACGCGCGCAGGCGCCGCAGCCCCCGGCGCGACGCTGCCGAAGTCGACGGACTCGGTGTCACTGCCCAGCAGCGCCTGCGCCGGCGCGCCGCTGCCCGTCAATGCCACCTCCGAGCGCCCGTCGATGCCGTCGTGCACCACCGTCAGCAGACCGCTCGTCGGGCCCAATGCGGCCGGCGCCATGCGCAGCGCCAGTACGCAACGCTGGCCACTGCGCAGGGCGGCGCCACTGACGCAACTGCCGCCTGTGAGTACGAAATTAGGGCTGCTGGTGATGCTGCCCAGTGTCAGCGTCTCTACGCTGTTATTGGCCAGCACCACCAGCCGCATTGCGCCTTCACCGCCAAGCGGCACCGCGCCGAAATTCAATGCGGTGGGCACGAGAGTGGCCACGGCTTTGGGCCGGCAAGCGCCTTCGCCGCTGAGTGCCACGCGTACCGGCGTGGGCGTGCCGTCGTGCGCGAGCAGCAGCACACCGCTGCGCGTGCCTTCGCCGCGGGGGCGAAAGGCCACGTCGACGGTGCAGCTTGTGAAGCGCGCGACGCTGCTGCCGCAGCCATTCGCGACGATGACGAAGTCGCCCTCGACGGTCAGCGCCAGCGCGTCAAACCCGGTCTTCGTGCTCGAACTCACCGTCACCGTCTGCGCTGCACTCGTGCTGCTGAGCGCGGTGCTTTCGAAGCGCAGACTCGCGGGTGCGTTGCCGAGAAAGGCGGCGATGTTGGCGAAGTCGGCCGCGCTGTAGAACTGGTTGAAGTAGCCCATGCCGCCGGTGTTGGCGTTGACCGCGCGCTGGATCAAAGCCACGGCGTTGCGTCCCGACCAGATGTTGCCGAAGTTGTTGAGCTGCGGGTTGTCGCTATGGCAGTCGATGCAGGCCAAGAGCCCCGCCTGCGGTGGCGTGGCGAAGCGTGTGGCGCCGGCACTCGCGTCTGCGGCCCAGGCTGGGCTCGCGGCCAGCGTCATCGCAAGCACGGCGATGCAGCGGGCGAGGGTCACGTGGCCAACAGACGGGATTGCAGCATGGCCACAAGGCTAGCATCGTGCCTCCGACGCTGTCTGCTGTGCCTGCCATGTTTGTCCCTCGCGTGACTGACATGCCCCGTGCCGCGGCCTAAGGTCCCCATCTGTTGCACGTCAACCCAAAGAGGCCCCTATGAATTTCGACCACAGCCCCAAAGTCCGCGAACTGCAAGCCCGCCTGTGGGCTTTCATGAACGCCGAAGTATTCCCGCGCGAGCGCGACTACAAAGCCGAGCTTGAAGCCAACCGCGCCAAAGGCAACCCGTGGTTGCCGATCCAGGTGATTGAAGACCTCAAACCTAAAGCGCGCGCGGCGGGCCTGTGGAACCTCTTCCTGCCGCAGTCCGCACGCGGTGCAGGGCTGAGCAATCTTGAGTACGCGCCGCTGGCTGAAATCATGGGCCGCCAGCCCTGGTCGAGCGAGGTCTTCAACTGCTCGGCGCCCGACACGGGCAACATGGAAACGATTGAGCGCTACGGCAAACAAGAGCACAAGGACCTATGGCTGGCACAGCTCTTGCGCGGCGAGATCCGCTCGGCCTTCCTGATGACCGAGCCGGCGGTGGCGTCGAGCGACGCGACCAACATCGCCACGCGCATCCAGAAGGACGGCGACGACTATGTCATCAACGGCCTGAAGTGGTGGAGCAGTGGTGCCGGCGACCCGCGCTGCAAGATCCTCATCGTGATGGGCAAAACCGACCCCGAGGCGCCGCGCCACAGCCAGCAGTCGATGATCCTGGTGCCGATGGAAACACCCGGCGTGAAGGTGCTGCGCGCGCTCACCGTCTTCGGCCGCGACGACGCGCCGCACGGCCACATGGAGCTTGAACTCAAGAACGTGCGCGTGCCGGCGAGCAACATCCTGCTCGGCGAAGGCCGTGGTTTCGAGATCGCGCAAGGGCGCCTCGGCCCCGGGCGCATCCACCACTGCATGCGCGCCATCGGCATGGCCGAGCGCGCGCTGCAGATGATGTGCGAGCGGCTCGACAGTCGCGTCGCCTTCGGCAAGGAGATCTCCAAACAAGGCGTCTGGCACGAGCGCATTGCCGACGCCCGCTGCCGCATCGACATGGCGCGGCTGCTCACACTCAAGGCCGCGTACATGATGGACGTGGCCGGCAACAAGACGGCCAAGGCCGAGATCGCGATGATCAAGGTGGTGGCGCCCAACGTCGCCTGTGACGTCATCGACATGGCCATCCAGGCGCATGGCGGCGGCGGCGTCTCTGACGACTTTGTGCTCGCCGGCTTCTACGCCCACGCGCGCACGCTGCGCCTGGCCGACGGCCCTGATGAAGTGCACCGCGCCGCGATCGCCAAGCTCGAACTCGGTAAGCAGCGCGCGGCGCGCACAGGCATGCCTGCGGCCGAGGTCGACATGCCCGTCACGCGTGGTTCCTGAATCATCCAACAACAAAGCTAACAAACAAACGGAGTGCACGCATGAAAGCAGTGGTCTGCAAGGCCTGGGGCCCGCCCGAGAGCCTGGTCGTCGAAGAATTGCCGACACCGGTGCCCAAGGCCGGCGAGGTGTTGCTCGACATCAAGGCAGCGTCGGTGAACTACCCCGACGTGTTGATGATTCAGAAGAAATACCAGGTGCAGCCGGAGCTGCCCTTTACCCCGGGCAGTGAAGTCGCGGGTGTCGTCGCGGCGTTGGGCGAAGGTGTCAGCAACGTCCGCGTGGGCGACCGCGTCATTGGCTTCGTGGGCCTCGGCGGTTTCGCTGAGCAGGTGGTGGCGCAGGCGGCGGGCCTGGTGCCCATCCCGCCAGGCGTTAGCGACGAGGTCGCGGCCTCGTTCACGCTGGTCTACGGCACCTCGTACCACGCCGTGGTGGACCGTGGCGAGCTCAAGGCCGGGCAGACCATGCTCGTGCTGGGTGCGGCGGGCGGTGTGGGCCTGGCGGCGGTAGAGATCGGCAAGGCCATCGGCGCTCGTGTCATCGCGGCGGCGTCGACCGACGAGAAGCTGGCGGTGTGCAAAGCCCATGGCGCCGACGTGCTCATCAACTACCAAACTCAAGACCTGCGCGCGGCGCTCAAAGAAGCCACCGGTGGCGCCGGGCCCGATGTGATTTACGACCCCGTGGGTGGTGTCTACGCCGAGCCGGCGTTTCGCTCCATTGGCTGGCGCGGGCGCTACCTGGTGGTGGGTTTTGCCAATGGCGAGATCCCCAAGCTGCCGTGGAACCTGGCGCTCTTGAAAGGCGCCAGCATCGTGGGCGTGTTCTGGGGCGACTTCGCGCGGCGTGAGCCCAAGGCCAATATCGCCGGCATGACACGTATGGCCGGTTGGATGATGGA
>JANOJR010000545.1:0-1683 GCA_031418855.1 Rubrivivax sp. | reverse complement strand
CATCAACGCCGGCAAACAGACGGTGACCACCATTCCCGGCAGCAGCATCTTCGGCAGCCACGACAGCTTCGCGATGATCCGCGGCGGCAAGATCAATTTGTCGATCCTGGGCGCCATGCAGGTCAGTGAAAAGGGCGACCTGGCGAACTGGATGATCCCGGGCAAGATGGTCAAGGGCATGGGCGGCGCGATGGACCTGGTGGCCGGCGTGCCGCGCGTCATCGTGGTGATGGAACATGTCGCCAAGAAGAAAGACGGCAGCACCGACTTGAAGATCCTGCCGACCTGCACCTTGCCGCTGACAGGCGTGGGTGTCGTCAACCGCATCGTTACCGATCTGGCGGTGATGGACGTGACGCCCCAGGGGCTGAAGGTGGTGGAGATGGCGCCGGGCGTGACGCGTGAGGAGCTGGCGGTTAAGACGGGGGTGGTGTTGATTTACTGAGCCTGGCCATGCGACCTCGCGTGATGAATTTCCCCAGCATCCACGGCCTGCACCACGCCGCCTGGCGCTGCCGCGACGCGGAAGAAACGCGGCATTTCTACGAAGACCTGCTTGGGCTGCCGCTGGTGCATGTCATCAAGTCCGATGTGGTGCCGAGCACGGGCGAGTTCTGCCCGTATGTGCACATCTTCTTTCGCATGAATGACGGCTCGCACCTGGCCTTCTTCGACCTCGGCGACGACGAAGCGGCCGCGCCCTCGCCCAACACGCCGGCCTGGGTCACGCACATCGCTTTGCGTGTTAGCTCCCGGCTTGAGCTCGTGCAAGCCAAGGCGCGGCTTGAGGCGGCGGGTGTCAACGTCATCGGCCCCACCGACCACCACATCATCGAGTCGATCTACTTCTTTGACCCCAATGGCATCCGCCTGGAGCTCACCGTGCCCACCGTCTCGGCCACCGAGATGCAGCACCTGGCCGAGCACGCCCACGCTGACTTGCGTGCCTGGGTGGCCGAGAAGGCTGCGCGCGGCCTCAAGCGCCACCTGTGATGACCGTGCCCGCGCCACGCCTCATCGGTCTGGACGTGCAGGGCGGCGCGCGTAGCGACACACAGTCGGGTTTGCAGATGCTGCGTCCGCGCATCTGGGGCGCCTTGCAAGAGAGCGCAGCGCGCGCGGGTGTACGCAAGCCCACGGCGGCCATCGTCATGCACCCGGCCAGCAACTTCATGGGCCACTACCTGCTCGCACCTATGGCCGCGCGCGGCATCACCACGCTGGGGTTGAACAGCCGGTATGCAGGCAACGACACCATGCTCTTGATGGAGCGCGTGCTGCAAGACCTCGGTGCGGGCGTGAAGTTCTTGCGCGACGAAGGCTATGCGCGCGTGCTGCTGGTGGGCAACTCGGGCGGCGCGGCGCTGGCCTGCTTCTACGCTGCGCAGTCGCATCAGCTCAGCGCAACGGAGTTCGTGCATGGCGGCGCCACGGGATTGGTGCGCGACGATGTGCCGCCGGTCGACGGCCTGGTGTTGAGTGCGGCGCACCTGGGCCGCTCGCGGTTGCTGCTGGAATGGATTGACCCGGCGGTGACCGATGAGTCCGACCCGCTGTCGAACGATCCGTCGCTTGACCTCTACGACGTACGCCACGGCCCGCCGTTTTCCGCCGCATTCCTGGCCCGTTTCCACCAAGCCCAGCGTGCAAGGCGCGACCGCATCGAAGCCTGGGCCCTGGCGC